>NZ_RXPG01000009.1:0-420102 GCF_023757665.1 Rhizobium skierniewicense Ch11 | reverse complement strand
TGCGGCGGCGGTTTCCTCCACCGATGCGGCCTGCTGTTCGGTGCGCTTGGCCAGATCGTCGGCGGCAGCGCGGATTTCATTGGCACCGGCGTCGATACCACGGGCATTGACCGCCACGCTGTTGAGGGCAGACTGCAGCTTTTCGGCAGACGAGTTGAAGTTGGCGCGAACCACGTCCAGATGCTGAACAAAAGGCTGGCTGATGCGGTAGGACACTTCGCCATCCGCCAGACGCGACAGCGCATCGGCCAGATGATCGACGGCAAAGCTGGTGTCTGCGGCTTCTTTGGCCTTCTGCTCTTCGCGGGCGATCCGTTCCTTCTCCGACAGGCTGCGGTTGGCATCGGCTTCCTGTTCCAAACGGATCCGCTCGAGAGCGTTGTTGCGGAAAATGAGGACGTTCTGCGCCATCTTCCCGATCTCGTCCTTTCGATCTGCGCCGGGTATTTCCAGATCGACATTGCCGGATGCGAGCGATGACATCGATCCTGTCATGAGCTGAATGGGCTTGATGACGCCGCGGATGACGATGAGGACGCAGACGGTTGCCAGTGCCAAAGCAATGGCGCCGAGGACAGCGAGAGTATGGAGGATAAAGGTTTTGAGGTCTTCACCTGTGGCCATTCCGTCTTTGGCCGCCGTCAATTGTATCTCGATAAGCTTTGAAACGGATTCACCGAGGGGATCGATGATCTGATAGAGCTGACCATCGGCGAACTTGCCGATCTCCTCCAGATTACCCGCCTGCAAAAGCGTGATGATTCCTTGAATTTTCTGATCAGCCGACTGGCGCATGGTTTGGAATTCATCCGCAAGGCGCTTCTCGTCCACCGTGAGATAGGTCGCCGTGTAATCACGCCAGGATGTTTCGATACTTTGCATGGCGCCGCGAATATTCTGGATACCCTGCTCGTTGGTCAGCGCGCCGCCACTGACCTTGTGGATGGTATCGACAATCTTGACCGCATAATCATCGGAAATGGATTTGAGCTGCGCCATCGGCACGACACGGTCGGCAACAATGCTGCGCAAAAGCCTTGCTTCTTCATTCAGCGCATAAAGAGAAAACAGGGACGTCACAGCCAGAATGGCAACAAGGAAGAATATGCACGACAGGAGTTTGGACCGAATAGACATGGAAATCCTCTTGAACGAAACATCTCCGCGTAGATCGGATGGCCCGAATACTGTCCGGCGATAGGAAAATTCGCCATCGGAAGGTGATCTAAAAGCATTAACAGGCCATGAAAAAACACATATATGCTTATAAATTAAGCAAAATTCGCGTAACGTCTTTGTTGATGACCGATTTATGAGAAGATATACATCAGAAGGTGCATAATATTTCATCGTCGGCTTGCGAAAACCAACCGAGGGGAGAAACTATAAGGCAACGCTTCGCCTTGCTAGAGGAATAGGAAGGCTTTCCCCTCAAAAAGCACCAGAGGAATTCGTCTTTATTGTTGTGGCACCGTGAAAAGTCGATTAACGACAGATCAAGCAGTCTCGATCAACCGTTCCGCCATCTGCAGATCGACGGAAACGAGTTGCGACACACCCTGTTCGGCCATGGTGACGCCGAACAGGCGGTTCATGCGGGCCATGGTGATGGGGTTGTGGGTGATGATGACGAAGCGGGTTTCGGTGGATGCCACCATCTCGTCCATCAGATTGCAGTAACGCTCGACATTGTGGTCATCCAGCGGGGCGTCCACCTCGTCCAGCACGCAGATCGGCGCCGGGTTGGTGAGGAAGACGGCAAAGATCAGCGCCATTGCCGTCAAAGCCTGCTCGCCACCTGAGAGAAGCGTCATGGTTTGCGGCTTCTTGCCGGGCGGGCGAGCAAGAATTTCCAGGCCGGCTTCCAGTGGATCATCTGACTCGATCAATTGCAGCTCCGCCGTGCCGCCACCGAAAAGGTGTGTGAACAGCCGCTGGAACTGCGTGTTGACGATGTCGAAGGCCGCAACCAGACGCTCGCGGCCTTCGCGGTTGAGATTGTGAATGCCTGCGCGAAGCTTTCGCACCGCATCGATGATGTCGTCGCGTTCCTTGATCAGTGCTGCCAGCTTTTCCGATAGTTCGGCCTGCTCTTCATCAGCACGCAGGTTGACTGCGCCCAAGCGCTCCCGCTCGATCTTCAACCGGTCCAGATCGCGCTCGACATCGCGTATGTCGGGCATTGGCGTATCAGCTCCAAGTCCCGTCAGTCGGAATGCCATATGAGGCTCAACATTCAGCGCTTCACGGATGCGGTGTTCGCTTTCCTGACGTTTTTCTCGGGCGGAAACGAGCCGCTCCTCGGCGCGTCCGCGCTTTTCACGCGCCTCCGCCAATGCTGACAGGGCAATGGTGGCCGCGCGGTCTGCCTCTCGTTGCAGGTTTTCCGCCTCGACCAGTTGGTCTGCCGCGTCGCGTCGCGCTGCCTCGGTCTTTTGCAATTGCGTGAGGAGATCACGGCGCTTCTCATCGAATTCTTCCGGCGCGATGTCGAGTGCGGCAAGCTCATCGCGGGCTTCGTCCTCGCGTTCGCGCAGCGTGGCGATATGGCCGCTGGCGCTTGCCGCGCGCGCCTGCCAGGTGGCGCGCTCCTGTGCAATGGCATTGATGCGGCGCTGGCGAGCCTCCGCTTCCCGGTTCAGGCCTTCATGCCGGGCGCGCGCTTCAGCCAAAAGGCTACGGTCGGTCGCGACGTCCAGTTGGCTCTCGCGCAGGCGCAGATCAAGATCGGAGAGGTCGGCCGCGTCCTCCAGTTCGATGCGGGCGTCTTCTTCCTGAGCGGAGATGTCCTCTATCTGGCCACTGATCTGGTTGATGGCTTCAGACACGACATCGCGGCGGCGCAGGAGATCGCCGGAGGCGCGCTCAGCCATCGAAAGGGCGTCCCGTGCTTCAACCAGCTGGCGTGAGGCAAGACGGCTTCGTTCCCGTGCGTCCGCGAGCTGACTTTCCACCATACGAATGCCGTCTGCGCTGGCGGCAAGCTGATCTTCGGCTTCCTCCAGAGCGTAGCGCGCCTCGTCGACTTCACCCTCCAACTCGCTCAGACGGTTTTTCTGGGCAAGCCTGAGTGCTGCATTGCCAGGAGCGTCGGCGCTGGTGATATGGCCATCCCAGCGGAAAAGCGCGCCATCTTTTGTTACGAGGCGCTGGCCGGGTTTCAGTGCTGGCATCACACGCTTGGCTTCGTCGACGCTCGAAACAAGACCCGTCTGGCGAAGGGCGCGTCTCAGTGCATCCGGACCTGCGACATGCGAAAGCAGCGATGCAATGCCTTCTGGCAGGGCCGGGTCGGCACCGTCGTTGCCATTGATGACCCAGTATGCGGGAGCGGCCGCGTCGAGCGGACTTTCGAGGTCATCACCCAGGGCCGCGCCAAGAGCAGCCTCGAAACCGCGATCCACCGTCAACTGTTCCGCCACCGGCGTAAACGAGCCCGATACCGCACCGGCATCCAGCATTTTTGAAATGGTGCGCGCTTCGGTTTCCAGCCCGTTGAGACGGGTGCGTGCCACATCGACCGGGCCACGCGCCATGGCTTCCACAGAGCGCGCCTCGGCAACCGCCGATTCCGCCTCCTCCACCACGATCAACGCGTCTTCGACAGCGATCTCGGCAGCTTCCACGGTTTCCCGTTTTTCGGACGGGTCAGGCAGACCGGAGAGCTTTTCATCGATATTATCGATTTCGGCCGCGGCTTCCGATGCCTGACGCTCCGCGCGCGCCTTGCGGTCGGAGAGATCGCGAATGGTGCGCTCCAACTGCGTACGGGCGGCGGCGGCTTCCGCACGTTCCGCCGTCAATGCTGCAAAAACGCGTTCACTCTCGGTGAGTTTCGACGTGGCTTGCTCGAAAGCCTCACGCGTTTCCTCGGCGTGACGACCCGAATCAGAGAGAATGTCGAGGATTTCAGCCTCTTCCGTATCCAGCCGCGCCAGGATTTCGGAATTGTCGGAGACCATTCGCTCTTCGCGCCCGATATCCTCCCCCAATTGCGCCAAGCGTCGGGCAAGCTCGTCGCGGCGGCGCAGGATGCGGTTGGTTTCTTCATCCAGTTGCGTTCGAGCGATTTGCAGGCGCTGTAGAGCCGCGGCGACCTTCGCTTCGTTTTCACGCAGTTCCGGCAGCTTGAAGCTGGCAAGGCCTTGCGCTTTGGCGGCTTCCATCTGGGCCTGCGCCCTTTCAGCGACCACATTCGTCGCCTGATTGAGGGCGCTTTCCGCCTCTGCTTCGGACTGCTTGGCCTCCACCCAGCGGATATGCAGCAATGTCGCTTCGCGAGCGCGGATATCCGCCGACAGCATCTTGAAGCGGTTGGCCTGACGCGCCTGTCGTTTCAGGCTTTCGATCTGGCTTTCCAATTGCGCCGTTACATCTTCCAGACGTTCCAGATTGGTTTCGGCAGCACGCAGGCGCAGTTCCGCCTCATGGCGGCGCGAATGGAGACCGGAAATGCCTGCCGCTTCTTCCAGCAACTGACGACGCGCCTGGGGCTTGGCGTTGATGAGTTCCCCGATCCGCCCCTGCCCCACCATGGAGGGCGAGCGTGCGCCGGTGGAGGCATCGGCAAACAGAAGCTGCACATCCTTGGCGCGAGCTTCCTTGCCGTTGATACGGTAGACCGAGCCATTTTCGCGCTCGATACGACGCGTGACCTGAATTTCATCGGCATCGTTGAACGCGGCAGGCGCGGTGCGGTCTGAATTGTCGAGATAGAGGCCGACTTCGGCGGTATTGCGGGCGGGGCGATTGCCTGAACCGGAAAAGATCACGTCATCCATGCCGGATGCGCGCATGTTCTTGTAGGAGTTTTCGCCCATCACCCAGCGGAGCGCCTCGACAAGGTTGGACTTGCCGCAGCCATTGGGTCCGACGACGCCGGTCAGGCCTGGCTCGATGATAAACTCGGACGGCTCCACAAAGGATTTGAAGCCAAGCAGGCGCAGCTTGTTAAACTTCATGCTGCTGCCCCGAGAACAAAAAAACGGGCGCACGGAGGTAACCGTCGCCCGTTTTGATCCGGTAACGTCGTTTAGAGAAGGCTGTCGACGAGGGCCGACATATTTTCCACAGACATGTCTCCAGCGTAGCGCTTTCCGTTGATGATGAAGGTCGGGGTCGAATTGACGCCGAATTCCGTCGCACCGCGTTGCATCGTTGCGTTCACATCATCCAGAAGCTTCTGGTTCGTCAAGCAGGCCTCGAATGTCTCCTGTGAAAAACCTGCCAGTTTCGACATTTGCAGCAGCGCGGCACGTGCGTCCTGCGCCGTTGCCCAGCTCTGCTGCTGTTTGAACAGCATGGAAACGAACGGGTAATACTGCTGTTCGGGCGCGCAACGGGCCAGCATGAAGGCTGCAGCAGCACGCGGATCGAACGGGAATTCGCGGATGACGAAGTAAACCTTGCCGGTGTCGATGTACTTCTTCTTGATTTCATCAAACGTCGTATTGTGGAAATGTGCGCAGTGCGGGCAGGTCATCGACATGTATTCGACGATCTTTACCTTCGCATTCGGGTCACCGACGCCACGATCCGGCAGCGGGCCGGGCTTCATGACCGCATCCATATCCACATCACCCGTAGACTGGGGCAAGTCCTGCGCAAAGGCGGAACCTGGTGTCAGTGCGAATGGCAGGGCAGCGACCACTGCGGCTAGAGCGACACCGCCCAGAAGGCTGCGGCGAGAAAGAGTGACGTCTGGAAAATGCATCTAGCACCTGTTTGTGAAAGACTGGAGTTGTCTACAATTGCGATATAGCGACCGCTTTTAGAGAACAAGCGGCCATTTCTTCTCTTCTTGTCAAAGAATTGTGACCAGTCAAGGACCGTGTGGGCTCAAGCCTGCGTCAAATCGTGCCACGCCGCACCCGCTTTTGTAAAACAGCGGTCCCCAGACGCTCCACCGCCTTGCGCAGAGCCTCGCTCTCGATGCCCTCCATCATGCCCTCCAGCCTTTTTGCGGCATCGCCGCGCAGAGGCTGCGGCTTGGGGCGGCGATTGAGCGTTTGCGACACCGGCTTCTGCACGATCCTGATCTGGCGCACCGCCGGAAAGCCGAAGAAGCCATTGATGCGGGCAATCAATTCGCCCTGCGCATGGGTGAGGAACAGGGCGCGAGCACCTTCACAAGCAATCGTGAGGACACCTGCCTGATAGCCGCCACGATCCGGCCCCTCGTCGCGGCGCGGCCATGTGATCTTTTCCGGGCGGGTGCAATCGGCGAAGTCGGCGCCGGCAATTTCGTCCCATGAACCGAGCAGCGACGTGCTGATTCCCGCACGTTTAGCCAAAACCGGATCAATGATGCCGTTTGCGATTTCGGCAATCTGGATAACGCCTTTGCGGGGCTTTTTCATTTTGAACTCGCGGCTTGATTGGCTGAGATGAATGAACCAAGTATAGGCGCAATATGAGGGCCACAGCAAACCATGCTTCAGAAAATTGAAAACCCGCCTTATGCGGAGATGCTGCTGGCGTGGTACGACAGGCACCACCGAGACCTCCCGTGGCGTACCTCTCCACCCATGACGGCAAAGGGTTTGCGCGCCAATCCGTATCATGTCTGGCTGTCCGAGGTGATGCTGCAACAGACCACCGTTCAGGCGGTAAAGCCCTACTTTGCCAAGTTTCTGGCACAGTGGCCAAGGGTGGAGGATTTGGCAGCCGCACCCAGCGAGGACGTGATGGCTGCCTGGGCGGGGCTTGGATATTATGCGCGCGCGCGCAATCTGAAGAAATGCGCCGAAGCGGTGGCGAACGCGCATGGCGGCGTGTTTCCCGATACCGAAGAGGGATTGAAAGCCCTGCCCGGCATCGGCGATTACACGGCAGCAGCGATTGCCGCAATCGCCTTCAACCGTCAGGCAGCGGTGCTGGACGGCAATGTCGAGCGCGTGATTTCCCGCCTGTTTTGCATCGACGCCCCCCTGCCCGGCTCCAAGGGGGCTATGCGGGCGAAGGTGGCCGAGATAACCCCGGCTAACCGTCCGGGTGATTTCGCGCAAGCGATGATGGACCTCGGGGCAACGATCTGTACGCCGAAGCGTCCGGCCTGCGCGCTCTGTCCTTACAACAGCCATTGCCAGGCGCTGGACCACGATGAACCGGAACGTTTTCCGGTAAAGGCTGCCAAGAAGGATAAACCGGTACGCGTGGGAGCGGCCTTCGTTGCCGTGAATAACACGGGCGAGATTTTGCTGCGTCGCCGCACCGAAACAGGGCTTCTCGGCGGCATGACCGAGGTGCCCACGACAGCGTGGACGGCACGTATCGATGGTGGCACAGACACCGAGCACGCGCCCTTTGATGCGGACTGGGAGGCAGCCGGCACAATTGTGCACGTGTTTACCCACTTCGAGCTTAGACTTTCCATTTTCCGTGCCAGAGTTTCCGGCAGCATACCTTTCGGGGCCAATGACGAATGGTGGGAGCCGATCACAAATCTCGATGCGCAAGCGCTGCCGACCGTGATGAAAAAAGCGATCGAGCAGGCTGTTCCGTTGGCCTTCAATAAAAGCAGGAAGACTTGATGACCAATATCAACCATATCGTTTTCGATATCGGCAAAGTTCTGATCCACTACGATCCGAATATTCCCTACAGCCGCCTTATTCCAGATGAGCAGGAACGGGTGTGGTTCTTCGGAAACGTGTGCACCAATGATTGGAACCTGGAGCAGGACCGCGGCCGCACATGGGACGACGCCGAAGCTCTGCTTTTGCGAGACTATCCCGATCACGAAGAGACGATCCGCGCCTTTCGTCTGCACTGGCATGAAATGGTATCGCACGCATACGAGGAATCAGTGGCCATTCTGAAAGCCCTGATCGACAGCGGATACGACGTGACGATGCTCACCAACTTCGCCTCGGATACCTTCCGCGAAGCGCAGAAAATGTATCCTTTCTTGACGTGGTCACGCGGCGTGACGGTGTCAGGCGATGTCGGCCTGATCAAGCCAGATGTGGCGATCTATGAATTGCACGCAAGGACTTTTGGCCTCGACCCTGCCAGCAGCCTTTTCATCGACGATTCGCCTCCCAATGTGGAAGGCGCGAAAGCCGCCGGATGGCAGGCGGTGCATTTTACCGGTGCTGATCAGTTGAAAGCGAATTTGGCCACGTATGGCGTCAGTTTCTGAAACGAGAATGTCTGGTGCAGGCGAAAATGGCGGTCTTCTACCTGCACCAGTCCGACCGCGAACGGCCAGATTTGTAAATCTCATAATCGGGAAAGTTGCTGCCCTTGTTTTTCTGGACCTTGCCTTTGCGACATCATCTCTGACATCCAGGCAGATCCACTGGCGGCTTGCTTGTGGCTCCCTTGGACACACTAGCTAGAGAGCCATACTTGCTCCAGGCTTGCCATGCAATTGATATATTTAAGAAAATTCTGTTATGATTAATAGCAAATACACAGCCGTCCGGCGCTCAGGGAACGCCGGACGGCTGTTGCTCTTCACCCGGGACTGAAGGTACTAAAACCGGATGAAGTATCCTTGGCGATAAAAATCGCCAGCGATTGACAAGGGCAAAGCGGTGGATCGCTTTATCCGGCCTTTGCCATTTCATTGCGGATCAGAGTTCTCAGATCGTCGATCGGCTTGAGAGCCTCACCATCTTCGAAGTGCCAGAAGGTCCAGCCGTTGCAGGCATCCAGCCCTTGCACCTTGGCGCCGAGGCGATGGATGGAGCCAGCAGTGCCGCCGGATGCAACTGTTCCATCGGCACGGATGATGGCGCTGTAGCGGCGTTTCGCATCCGTCAAGACCTGACCGGGACGAACCAGACCGCTTTCGAGGAGCACGTTGAACGCAACGCGCGGCTCTGACTTCTTGCCGGTCATAACCGTGAGTTCAGCCTTGCCGAGAGGCTCGACGGCGGCGATACGTGCAGAGGCCGCATCGATATAGTCCTGCTCGCGCTCGATGCCGACGAAATGACGGCCCAGACGCTTGGCCACCGCACCCGTGGTGCCGGAGCCGAAAAAGGGGTCGAGCACCACATCACCCGGCTTGGTCGACGCCATGATGACGCGTGCCAGCAGGGCTTCCGGCTTCTGGGTGGGATGAACCTTCTTGCCGTCATCGCCCTTCAGGCGCTCTCCGCCGCTGCAGATCGGAAACAGCCAGTCGGACCGCATCTGCACATCATCGTTGGAGGCCTTCAGTGCTTCGTAGTTAAAGGTGTAGCTTTTCGCCTTGGCGTCACGGCTGGCCCAGATCATCGTTTCATGCGCGTTCTGGAACCGGCGACCCTTGAAGTTCGGCATCGGATTTGTCTTGCGCCAGACGATATCGTTCAGGATCCAGAAATTCATGTCCTGAAGAATGGAGCCGACGCGATAGATATTGTGGTAGGAGCCGATGACCCAGATCGTGCCGTTAGGCTTGAGCACACGTCGGCAGGCCAGAAGCCAGGCGCGGGTAAAGGCGTCGTATGCCTCGAAGGAGGCGAACTGGTCCCAATCATTATCGACGGCATCGACCAGCGACTGGTCCGGGCGGTGAAGCGTGCCACCGAGCTGAAGATTATACGGCGGATCAGCGAAAATCGCATCGACCGACTGGCTGGGGAGTGCCTCGAGCGCGGCGACGCAATCACCCTTGATGATGCTGTCTTTCCAGGCATCGCTCTCACCTGCAAGATCAAAACCGGCACGCCGAAAATCGGCCAGCGGAAACACTGATGCCATTGGTACTCGCTCCATACACTGACTCAACTCAACTGAGCCTTATGGTTACCGAAGTTGGTTATCAAAGGCTGAACGCGGGGCGAAAAACGCGTTAAGTGTGTAAAAAAATTCGCTTACTGCGGAATAAACGGGGGTGGCCATGGTTAAGCATTGCTTCAGCTGTCCGTCTCATCATCATGAAATATCGCGAGGCGAGTACTCCCCTGGATGGTGTCACACCCAAGACTTTGGAGCATTTTTGACGCTGTGATGTGATTCATGAGTGAGTCATGGAACCAAACGTCACTTTTAACGTTGTGATTTCGGAATTTTGTGCGCCATCTATATGATGGAGCCAGGGTTAAGGGTCGCAGGGGTAATTTCAGAATGCGCGTTTCCATCATGATCGTTTCCACACTTTTTGCCAGCACGGCCTTTGCGCAGAGCGCGACGACACCGGCTCCAAAACCACAGATCAACGTCAAGACGGATGCGATGCTCGTCACGGGCGGGCCATCCCTTGGCGATAGCGACAAGGTGCGGTGGGATTTCTACAAGGCCGACAGCACCGGCAACGCGAGCGAAGAAAATGTCGGCGGCGCCTATGACGCGACATTCGAGGAAAAAATCCCGGTGGGCAAATATGTGGCGGTGGCAAGCCTTGGCAACATCACCCGCAACATTCCCGTCGAGATCAAGGATGGGTCGGTTGCGCAGGTGAATGTCGTGTTCGACGCCGCGCAATTGACCGTTGTCCCCAAGCGCAGCAAAGACAGCAAGGAAGCCGAGCCGCAAGCCCGCGTCGACATCAAGCAGGGAACGTTCAGCGACAGCATCTATGGCGCCAAGGAAACATACGCTCCGGCCGGCGAGCTTAAGCTTGAAGGTCGCATCGGCCCCGCCAGAGCCGAAGACACGGTGGTCGTGAAAGCGGGCGAGACGATCAGCCACGACCTCATCATTCCCAGCGGCGTCGTGATTGCCAACGCTGTCTACAAGGATGGCGGGCGCGCCGTTGAAACAGACAATATTCGCTTTGAGACCGTGTCCACGGACGAAACCATCGATGGTACCCGCGAAACCATGACTGGCACCTATGGTCCCGGCAAATTGATGCAGATGCCTGCTGGCTCCTTCGTCATGCGCGCGCGTCTGGGCAAGGTTGTGGTGGAAACACCGTTCAGCGTGACTGCGGGCCAGCGGACCACTGTGACCGTCAACCTCGATGCTGGCGTTCTGGCGGTAAAAGCCAAGGATGCCCAGCGAATCGACATCGTGGAAACAACGAAAGATCTGCAAGGCACGCAGAAGGAAATCTCAGGCCGTTATGGCACCACGCATCAGGAAACCCTGCATCCCGGAAACTATTCCGTGAGGGTAACCTATGACGACAAAACCAGGCGTGAGCCTAAAGAAGTAAACGCGACGGTCAAAGCCGCAGAGCGCACGGAAATCAACATCACCGACTGACCCCAGCGGTCGTCTGCGGCGCGACCTTCACGCCGCAGAAATTCGACGCGGAAACGCGGTCGCAAAGACCCATCCATTCGCAGCCCGAGCAGGCGGTGCGCAAGGACCCTTGCTGGAAACCGGATCGAAGCTTTTCAATGAAAGCCTTATCAGGCTTGATGCGGCTCCCGATTTCAAATGTTTCGCCCAACCACTCCGTTACGACGGACAGAGCGTTCGCATCGCGCGTGTTGACGCTGGCTCTGAAGCAGTGCGCGGTTTCGTCGTTGAGCAGCGGCGCACAGATGTCATCCGGGCCGGACACGATTTCGATCTCTTCGCCGCCACTCAGTCGTTTGGCAACACGGTCATAATTGACCGTGAAGCCAGGCGTATAGCCTTTACCGACATAGGTCAGCATGCAGAGCAGGTGATGCGCCCTGAGACGAACCGTCAACGGGTAACCTCTTTACGCGGCGCCAGAAGCTTCAGAACCGCAGCGGCAAGAGCGGATTTCAGCACAGCGCCGAGAATGAAGGGGGCAACGCCTGCAATCCAGGCTTTTTCAGCACCCAACAGACCTGCCAGCCATGCCCAGCCGAGGGCAAGACCCAGCACATTTGCGCCTAAGTGGAGCAGGAAGCCGGCGAAGGGGCGATGACCGTTGATCGCTTTTTCCGTCAAGAAGCCGACTAGCGCTGCCATGATTGGAAAAGAAACGAGGTAGCCGGCAGTCGGTCCGACAAAAGGCATAAGGCCGGACGATGACCCCGCCAGAACCGGAAGTCCGAGCAGGGCCTGTCCCAACCAGGCAAGCACAGTCAACGTACCGAGACGCCAGCCGTAGAGAGCACCGATCATCGTGATCGCAAACGTCTGCATGGTGATCGGCACGGGCACCATCGGCACAGCAGTTTTAGAGGCCAGTGCCAACACCAATGTTCCGGCAACAACGAACAAAGCCTGCTGGACGACGGATCTTGACGAAAGATCGAGAAAGCCTGGATAGGCGCTGCGAATATGTGTTGTCATGATGTCTCCTTCTAAAATTATAGATAATCTTTTAGCAACGACACAATTGATACCCCAAAATACTTTTAAATCCAGACAAGAGCTTCTCCATTCACGGTGCGGACATCGCCCCATGTGGGCAGATTTGACAAAAATCTTTCAAAATCAAATCGATAGGGTGATTTTAAATTATCTATAATTTATCCGACAATCGCAAAAGCGTCGCGGGTCGATCCCGTTGGCGTGCGGATCGCCGTTCGGCCGATCCACTGAACGTGCCCGTCCAGAATGCGGGTTGCCTCTTCCGCCCGGTTGCCGCGCAGGGCGTCAATAATGGCGCGGTGGTCCGTGTCGGTCCGTCGCTCCCACCCCGCCCGCCAAGCGGAAAACAGAAAGCGGGCGCTTGCGGCGTGGAGACCATCGATGGTGTCCATCAATCTCGGCATGTTGCAGGGTGCGGTAATGAGCCGGTGAAAACGGCGGTTGGCCTCCTCCCATTGCCGGACATCCATCGCTCTGTCGCCAGCCAGTGTCGCCGCTTCAGCCTCATCCAGGATAGCGGTCGTCAGGTTGGGAATGGCGTGGCGAAGCGCCAGCACTTCCAGTGCCGCCCGCATCTCGGCCACCTCCTGAACATCGCCCAAACCGAAATCCGCAACCCTTACACCACGGCGCGGAATACTGACGGCAAGTCCTTGCGCTTCCAGACGGCGAAACGCCTCGCGCACGGGCACATGCGAGGCACCGAATTCCTCGGCGACATGATCCTGTCGCAACCGCTCTCCTGGCGCCAGCTCGCCGCGCACAATGCGGTCCGCCAATCTGCGGCTGATCTTAGCGGCGATGGTGTCTTCGGGTTTCATCTTCGGAGTTTTGGCCATAATGTGACATAAAGTGCGGCTTGAGACTTGTCGAGCAAGGCACAGCGCGTGCAAAGCTCGTGTGCAGTGGCATCGGTTGAGCTTACAAGCCATTTGGTCTAAAAGCGCCCCAACAATCCGATAACGATCCTTTCCTTCATATCCAATCGCTAAGGAGAGCCCATGAGCGGCTTTGACCTCATCATTTTCGACTGTGACGGCGTTCTCGTCGATTCCGAAATCATCGCGGCCCAAGTCGAATCGCGCCTGCTGACAGACGCGGGCTACCCTATTTCGACCGAGGAAATGGGTGAGCGCTTTTCCGGCATGACGTGGAAGAACATTCTGCTGGAAGTGGAACGCGAAGCCAGCATTCCGCTGTCCGCCTCTCTTCTGGAGAAATCCGAGAAGCTTCTGGATGCACGGCTCGAGCGCGACGTGAAGGTCATCGAGGGTGTGAAGACAGCGCTTTCGCGCCTGACGCTGCCACGCTGCATATGCTCCAATTCCTCCAGCGCCCGGCTGGACATGATGCTGACCAAGGTCGGCCTCAAGCCATATTTCGAAGGTCATATCTATTCCGCCAAGGATCTGGGTGCCGATCGCGTCAAGCCGAAGCCCGACATCTTCCTGCATGGCGCACAGCAGTTCAACATCTCGCCGGACCGCGTGGTTGTGGTGGAAGACTCCGTGCACGGCATCACCGGCGCCAGAGCGGCGGGCATGCGCGTCATCGGCTTCACCGGCGCCTCGCACACCTACCCCAGCCACGCAGACCGGCTGACGGATGCCGGTGCAGAGACAGTGATTGCCCGCATGCAGGACCTGCCTGCAACGATCGAAGCGCTGTCCGAGTGGGCTGGCGTGGCGTGAACAGACGTGTGACCTGTGAGAGAGGTTTTGCCGCAGCGCTCGCTTCCGGGAAAGCGGAAAAGGCGGCAAGGCCGGATGATTAAGACGCTGCGCAAAGCCGCAGGGCTTTAGACACCAACCAACCTTCTCTGAGAAAACTTAACCGCGCCGACCTTTTTTCGAACCGGCCTGTGCACCGCCTTCATCGAATGAGATGAACACGTTCGTCTGGCGCGATGCACCGCCCGGGGCGTTGGGAATGGCGACGTTCGGGTTGTTGAAAATGAATTGCGTGCCAGCGTCACCGGCTGGAAGGTCGACCGGGAAGTTGGTGACCTGCGAAAAGATCTCGCCGTCGCCGTCCTTCACCGTCACGCGGATCGGGAGGGTGATGCGGCCCGGCTTGGAAAGCGGGCCGGGAACGAGGCGGCCCTGGGCGAGAACATTGACCGTCAGCGTAGCCTCGCTCATGCTGCAAGAGCGGGTCGTGTCGGACAGCGAGGCCTGGTAGACGAGCTTGGATGCATCGTCCTTTGCGCCGCCCGCGTAGACGCGGCGAACGGCGGTGCCGTCGAGAATGGTGATGGTGGGGCAATTGGCCTGGACGACGGGCGCCACCGCTTGAGCTGCCGGTGGATTCACCGACATCGAATCCGACGGATTGGAAGAGTTGCAACCTGCAAGCACCGCTAGCAGCGATATCGTAGCGGACAAACGCAAAATATTCCCTGTCACTCTGTTCAACCCTTCAAAAACTATCCCGATACAGGACCAGAGAACCCATTTATTGGCCTTTCGTGCCTGTCGGCGATGGTCTATAGCAGCGGCGCTGGAAAAAATCGATTGGTTGCGTTCGGATTTGCTGGAATTTTGCAAATTGCTTTTGGAACCCTCCAATTTCGAGTTTCCGACGGATAGGCTGCTGACGACAAGGGACACTCTCGTGGAATATGTATCGACCAGGGGCAGCGCCCCATCGCTGGGTTTTTCCGACGCGCTATTGGCGGGTCTGGCGCGTGATGGCGGATTGTACGTTCCCCGCAAATGGCCGACGATGTCGAAAAAGGAAATCCGGGCGCTTCGCGGAAAATCCTATCAGGAGGTCGCCTTCGAGGTTCTCTACCGCTTCACCGGCGGCGAGATTCCGGCAGAGACGTTCCGTTCCATGATCGATGACGCCTACGCCACGTTTCGGCATCCTGCTGTCGTCCCTTTGGTGCAGACCGGGCCGAACTCCTTTATTCTCGAACTTTTTCACGGCACCACCCTCGCCTTCAAGGACGTGGCGATGCAGCTCATCGCCCGGTTGATGGATTATACGCTGACGCAGCGCAATGAACGCGCGACCATTGTCGGCGCGACCTCTGGTGATACCGGCGGTGCCGCCATCGACGCTTTTGCGGGCCGTGAGCGGACCGACATCTTCATCCTCTTTCCGCATGGCAAGGTATCGCCGGTGCAGCAGCGCCAGATGACCAGTTCCACGGCGTCCAATGTGCATGCCGTTGCCGTCCACGGCAATTTCGATGATTGCCAGAACCTCGTCAAAGACATGTTCAACGATGTAAAGTTCCGCGATAGCGTCAAGCTTTCGGGCGTGAACTCCATCAACTGGGCGCGCATCATGGCGCAGGTGGTCTATTACTTTACCGCGTCGCTTTCGCTGGGTGGACCGGACCGCAAGGTATCGTTTACGGTTCCGACCGGCAATTTCGGCGACATTTTCGCGGGCTACGTCGCCAAGCAGATGGGCCTGCCGATCGACAAGCTGGTGATTGCGACCAATGACAACGACATTCTGGCGCGTACGCTGAAGACGGGCCGCTATGAGATGCGCGGCGTGCACGCAACGACATCTCCTTCAATGGACATTCAGATTTCGTCCAACTTCGAACGCCTTCTGTTTGAAGCCTATGATCGCGATGCCAGCGCCGTCAAACGCTCCATGGACGGCTTGAAGCAATCGGGCGCTTTCGAGATTTCCGATAAGGCGATGAAGATGATCAAGCGTGATTTCCGCGCCGGTCGGGCCACGGAAAAGCAGGTTGCGGCGACGATCAGAGACACGCTGGCCGAGACGGGTTACCTGTTGGACCCGCACACGGCATCCGCTGTCTTCGTTGCGAAAAAGCACGAAAAATCAAGCACTCCTATGGTGACATTGGCCACTGCGCATCCAGCGAAATTTCCGGCCGCTGTAAAATCTGCTTGCGAAATCGATCCTGCCCTTCCAGTATGGCTTGCTGATCTGATGAACCGGGAGGAGCGTTTCGACATTCTGGATGCTGAGCTGAACGCCGTGGAAACTTTCATCGGCAAGCACGCTCGTGCCAAGAGTGAGTGACGCGGAAAGACGTGATATGAGTGTAAATGTAACCCGGCTTTCGTCCGGGTTGACCGTTGTTACGGAAAAAATGCCGCATTTGGAAAGCGTTGCGCTCGGAGTGTGGATCAAGTCCGGTTCCCGCAACGAGACCGATGACGAGCATGGCATCGCGCATCTGCTTGAGCACATGGCATTCAAGGGCACCGCGCGGCGTACAGCCAGGCAGATCGCCGAGCAGATCGAAAATGTCGGTGGCGAGGTCAATGCTGCGACATCGACAGAGACGACATCCTATTATGCCCGCGTTCTGAAAGACCATGTTCCACTCGCCGTCGATATCCTTGCCGATATCCTGACGGAATCCGCTTTCGATGAGGCGGAGCTGGAACGGGAAAAAAACGTTATTCTGCAGGAAATCGGGGCCGCCACAGACACGCCCGACGACGTGCTGTTCGACAATTTTTCCGGCGTCGCCTATCGCGATCAAACCATTGGCCGACCCATTCTGGGCACGCCCAATACCGTGCAGTCCTTCACGACTGGTCAGATCCGCCATTATCTCGCCCGCAATTATACGACTGACCGTATCTTCGTGGTGGCTGCGGGTGCGGTGGATCATGATCGTTTCGTCAAGCAGGTCGAGGAGCGTTTCGCTGGCCTGCCACAGATGCCAGCCGCAACGCCGGTCATGGAGCAAGCCATCTACACCGGTGGCGAGATCCGTGAGACACGCGATTTGATGGATGCTCAGGTGCTTCTCGGTTTCGAGGGCAAGGCCTACCACGCACGCGACTTCTACTGTTCGCAGATCCTCGCCAATATTCTCGGCGGCGGCATGTCTTCGCGGCTTTTCCAGGAAGTGCGTGAATATCGCGGCCTTTGCTATTCGGTCTATGCGTTCCATTGGGGCTTTTCCGATACCGGCATCTTCGGGATTCACGCCGCTACCGGCAGTAGCGACCTGCCGGAACTGGTTCCCGTGATTATCGACGAACTTCGCAAATCATCGCAGACCATTCATCAGGAAGAAATCGATCGTGCCCGGGCGCAGATCCGAGCCCAGCTTTTGATGGGTCAGGAAAGCCCTGCGGCGCGCGCCGGACAGATCGCAAGGCAGATGATGCTCTACGGCAGGCCTATTCCGAATGACGAAATGATGCAGCGCCTGGGGGATATCACGACCGGACGATTGACCGATCTTGCAGGACGTCTGTTTTTCGATACAGTTCCGACGTTATCCGCCATCGGCCCGTTGGAAAACCTCTTGCCGCTTTCGGATATCACGGCAGAGCTTTCCGCAACGCCGTCCATCAAAATGGCAAACGGCTAACGCCTAGCGGCAAGTATCCGTGGCAAGTGGATGAGGTCTGACCTTACATGCTGCGTTTCCTTTCCCGCAACAGCGATACACCGGAACTTCGCAATGCCGATTATCTGCTGAGATTGCCGCGCTATTCTGATTACCGACAATGGTATCAGTTGCGTTCGGAAAGCCGACAGTTCCTGCAACCATGGGAGCCGACATGGCGCAGCGATGAGTTGACAGAAAGTTCCTACCGGGTGCGTGTAACGCGAAATTCCCAGGAGTTTTCCTCGGGAATGGCGGTGTCTCTTCTTCTGTTCAATAGCCAGCAAGTGCTTCTCGGCGGTATCACCATTGGCCATATCCGCCGGGGTGCGGCGCAAAGCTGCATGATCGGATACTGGATGGGACAGCCATATGCAGCCCAAGGCCATATGTCTGCCGCATTAAAGCTGGTAATACCCTATATCTTCAACGGACTTCAGTTGCACCGTATTGAGGCAGCCTGTATTCCAGAGAACTTCAAAAGCATACGGCTGCTTGAAAACGCCGGGTTTCAGCAGGAAGGTCTCTTGCGGGAATATCTGAAAATAAACGGCGAGTGGCGGGACCACCTCATGTTCTCCCTCATCACCGACAAGCAAAATCCCGGCGGGACGCAGTAGATTGATGAGATATATAAGCCTTGCGTCGCGCCTCGTTGGACGTTTTGTGGCCGCAGCGCGCTTTTTGCCCCTGATGCTTGTCTGCGTGTTTTTTGCCGCACAAGCCCACGCCTTCGAGCCCGTGAAAATCTCCCGCGACGACACCGCACTGGACCTGACCGCGACGACCGATATCCATGCCAATCAGGGAGAGGCCTTCCAGGTCTCCACCGCTCCCGGCCCGGACGGCATTCGACGGCGCATCGAGGTGCGGGCCTCTTCGCCCACACATCAGGGCGACTGGGCGGTCTTTGCACTTGCCAACGTGTCCGAAGAGCAGTTGGAACGCGTGATTGTCGCGCCGCATTTCCGTCTGGTAAATTCCAAGCTTTTCTGGCCCGATCTCGGTTCGCAACGCATCATCGCGATCACTCCAAGCGAAGGCTTTGCGCTGGACCGGCAGCCGAGCCCTGACGCCGATGTGTTTCGCATCACACTGAACCCCGGCGCCGTCATCACCTTCGTGGCGGAACTTTCCACGCCGCAATTGCCGCAAATCTATCTGTGGGAACCGGAAGCCTACAAGGACACAATCAACGCTTTCACGCTGTATCGCGGCATCGTCCTTGGGATTGCCGGTCTTCTCGCCGTTCTCCTCACCATTCTCTTCGTTGTCAGAGGCACCTCCGTTCTGCCCGCATCGGCAGCACTGTCCTGGGCGGTTCTTGCCTATATCTGCGTGGATTTTGGCTTTCTGGAAAAGCTGATTACCGTGACGTCCAGCGACGTGCGAATATGGCGCGCGGGTGCCGAGGTGGCGCTCGCTTCCAGTTTCGTGGTCTTCCTGTTTACCTATCTGAACCTGAACCGATGGCACGCGCATCTGGGTTATGCGACATTTGCGTGGATCATCGGGCTCGGTGCGCTGTTTGGCGTCGCCATTTATGATCCTTCCATAGCGTCGGGCATTGCCCGGCTTTCCTTTGCGCTCACGGCGACCGCAGGGCTGGTGCTGATCATCTATCTCGGATTCAACCGTTATGACCGTGCCATTTTGCTGGTGCCATCCTGGGCCCTCATTCTGGTCTGGCTGTTTGGAAGCTGGCTGACGGTCACTGGGCAACTGGACAACGACATTGTACAACCTGCCCTTGGCGGTGGACTTGTGCTGATCGTGCTCTTGATCGGCTTTACCGTTATTCAGCATGCCTTTGCGGGCAGCGCTTACCAGCAGGGCCTGTTTTCGGATCTAGAGCGGCAATCGCTTGCGTTGACCGGAAGCGGTGACACCGTTTGGGACTGGGACGTAACGCGTGACCGTATCGTCACAACGCCCGATGTTTCTGTCAGGCTCGGACTGAACCCCGGCACCATGCATGGTGCTGCACGAAACTGGATTCCGCGTCTGCATCCCGATGACCGCGACCGCTTCAAGGCGACGCTCGACGTCCTGCTTGATCATCGCAAGGGACGCCTCAACCACGAATTCCGCATCCGGGCCGAAGACGGGCATTTCCACTGGCTGCAAATTCGCGCGCGACCCGTGCTGGGCTCAAACGGCGAAATCATCCGTTGCGTCGGGACCATCACCGATATTACCGAACAGAAGAACTCCATCGAGCGGCTGTTGCAGGATGCGTTGAGCGACAATCTGACCGGTCTTCCAAACCGTCAGGTCTTTCTCGACCGCCTGCAATCGGTGCTCAACCTCGCGCCGGAAGGCGAAACCGTTCGCCCGACGGTGATGGCCATCGATATTGACCGTTACAAGCTGGTCAACGACACGCTGGGCATTGCCGCTGGTGACAATATTCTGATCGCGCTGACCCGCCGTCTGCGACGTCTGCTGAAACCACAGGATACGCTCGCACGTCTTTCTGGCGACGAGTTCGGTCTCATTCTGGTGTCGGAGCGCGACCCGCAGCGTGTTGCTGATTTTGCCGAGGCGGTGAACAAGGCCATCATGGTCCCGATCAACTTCGCCAATCGCGAAATCGTCTTGACCGCATCCATCGGCCTGGTGTCATGGATCGACCAGCAGGAGAATGCCGCCGGTCTTTTGAGCGACGCAGAGCTTGCCATGTACCGGGCCAAGCGCGCTGGTGGCAACCGGGTCGAGCCCTTTCGTCCCGCTTTCCGGACGTCCGGCACCGACCGCTTGCAAATGGAGAGCGATCTGCGCCGTGCGATCGAGCGCAAGGAACTGTCGCTCGCCTACCAGCCGATCATCAAGCTCGACAATGGCGATCTGGCCGGTTTTGAGGCGCTGATGCGCTGGGAGCACCCCAAGCGCGGCGCCATACCGCCAAGCGAATTCATCCCGATAGCCGAGGCTTCGGGGCTTATCGAACCCTTGGGTATGTTTGCGCTGGAGCGCGCGGCGAATGATCTGATGGACTGGCAGCATGCCATCGACAAGCTGCCGATCTTCATATCGGTGAATATTTCCAGCGCCCAGCTTTTGAACAACGAACTCTACAATGATGTCCGCAGCATGTTGCAGCGGACCCGCTGCAACCCTAAACAGCTGAAGCTGGAGTTGACCGAATCCATCGTCATGGAGAACCCTGAACAGGCGCGGCTGGTGCTGGCGAAGCTGAAGGAAACGGGCCTCAGCCTCGCTCTTGATGATTTCGGCACGGGTTACTCGTCGCTTGCCTATCTCACGCGTTTTCCGTTCGACACGATCAAGCTGGACAAGGCGTTGGTCGCCAACACCAGCGACAAGCGAAATGTGCTGCTGCGCTCCATCATCGCCATGGCGCGTGCTCTGGACATGCAGGTGGTTGCCGAGGGTATAGAGACACCTGAGGACGCCGCAGAGCTTGCCCGCATGAACTGTCATTACGGGCAAAGCTTCCTGTTTGGCACGCCGGATACGCCGGATGCGGCGCTTCGGCTTTTGAAAGAGCGCTATCAGGTTGTGAAAAGAGCCTGATTTTGGTCGGCTGGCTGCTGTGGCGGCTGGGCTTGTGAGTGTATCTCGTTCTGCTGCTGTGCCGGGATTTGTCCGTGCAGAAGCTGGTGCATGAATTCGAGTTTATCGACCACTGCTGGCGTCAGCACGAACGGGTACAGATCCGCCTCTCCCATGCTGCGCTGCATGGAATTGAGGGCGACACTCAATGGTATCCACGCGCTGACCAGCTGTTTGGCACTGCGGGCACGATAGGGATCGAAGCTGACATCGGCCTCCAGCTCTTCATGTCCTTCCGGCTCGATGGCGATACCAAAGGCATGCGCTGTTTCCAGCGTATCGACGATATGCAGGTAATGCGCAAAGCATTCCGCAAAATCTTCCCACGGATGAACCGAAGCATAGGAACTGATGAAGCTTTGCTGCCAGCCGAGCTGCGGGCCCTGATCATAGTTCCGCTTCAGGGCTTCGCCGTAGTCGGCGCGGTCATCTCCGAACACCGCACGGCACGCATCCAGCCTGTCGGCATCGCGCACCAGCTTGTTCCAGATGAAGTGGCCGACCTCGTGGCGGAAATGGCCGAGCATGGTGCGGTATGGCTCGTTCATATTGCTTTTGATCTGCTCACGCGTCGCATCGTCCGATTCTGCGGCGCGGATGGCGATCAGCCCCTCGTCGTGGCCGGTCATGGCCGGAATGATCGAACCGTCAGCCGCAACCTCATCCACAAGAAAGTCAAAGACGAGACCACCTTGCGGATCGACGTCGCGGTTGGGATGCGGCAGACCGAGACGCAGCATGGAATAAAACAGGTGGCGCTGCGCCTGGCTCAACCGACGCCACTGCTCCACGCCCTCTTCTTTCGAGACGTCCGGCACCAGCCTGTTATGGCTGCAAGCGGGACAAAAATTGCTGTTGCTTTCCGCAGGCACGGACCAATTGCAGATGTCGTTCACCTCATTGGCGCAAAACCGGATCTGGCGCGCGGGATTTGCCACCAAAGACCAGTTTGGATCGCCGGCAGGCTCGATCGCCTCCATGGTGAGTGTCTGAGGTACAAAAACCAGACGATGCCCGCAGTTGACGCAGGAACGATTGTCGAAATGGACAACCTGCCCACAGGCCGCGCATGAGAATAGCTGCATTTCCTGCTCCTAAAAAATACTGAGCCGGAGGCCTCCCAATTGAGGTCACAGGACAGTTCAGTGTTGCGAACGGTTTGATAGAGATGAAAAAGCGCACGTGTCGGCAACAACACATGCGCTTCGAGGTTTATGGCCGACGATAACGTCAACCCGTCAAATGGTTAGGCCCGGTCAACTGCGCCCTTTACGGCGTCCTTGGCTTTACCGGTCGTGGACTGAATCTTGCCCTTTGTTTCCTGCGCTGCGCCTTCAGCTTCCAGACGGTCGTTGTCTGTTGCAGAGCCAATGCCCTGCTTTACCTTGCCAGCGATTTCATTGGCCTTGCCAGCGACTTTATCAGACATGCTACCCATGATGCTTCTCCCTAGTTTTTAAACCAGACTTGGTGCTGGCAACCGGTGTAAAAACGTCATCAGTTAAATTTTAGTTCCGCTAAATTTTAAATTCCTCAAGCATGCCCCGCTTGCGCCGAGAGCATTCTAGGATCGACGCCAAGAAGCCCCAGTGCGCGTTCGTATTTGTTGTCCAGCGTTCGATCAAAGATCAGCTCTTCGGACGCAGGGCAGTTCAACCACCCATTGCTGGCCATTTCGTTTTCCAACTGACCAGCACCCCAACCCGCATACCCCAACAACATGGTGGCCCGGTCCGGCCCCTGCCCGCTGGAAATGGCGCGCACGATATCCAGGGTCGATGTCAAGGAGATATCATCACTGACGGGAATGCTGGACTCGCTGCTGTAGTCATCCGAGTGCAGGACAAAGCCGCGACCTGCTTCCACAGGACCGCCGCATTGAACGGGAAAATCGCGGGTCTGGGTGGGCAGCATGATGGCGTCGGTCTGGTTCATCATCTTCAAATGCAGAAGCAGGTCGGTGAAGGTGATCTGCTGGCTCCGATTGATGATGAAGCCCATGGCACCCGCATCGGAGTGCGCGCAGATATAGACAACGGAACGCTCGAAAGCCCCACCCTCCAGCCCCGGCATTGCGATGAGAAAGTGGCCATCCAGAAAGCCTCTTTCTCTCTTGTTCAAAAGGGTCGAAAACGTCACCAGGGCCTCCGGTCTGCCGTACTCTGGCGCGACACCCGTACGGCATAATGGTTGGTCATGGCGTCAGGATGCGGCATCAAGGACAATCAATCAACCGAAAATGATGAACGGGTGAAAATCGTAACTTGGCCCCCGGCGCGGGTTAGGCTAGACCGAAAATATGAACGCCAAAGACTTTTTTATCACGCGCGCATCGCTGCTCGCATTTGCTCTCCTCGTGGCAGCGCCTTTCACTCCAAGACTGGCCCACGCCGAGACGACGGAGTGGGCGCAGAGCGAGGGCGGACGCATGCGCGTGATCAGCTTGCCTGTCAGTGCCGATGGCCGCATCGAAGCGGTTTTGCAGATCGATCTCAAGCCCGGTTGGATTACCTATTGGCGTGAGCCGGGTGAATCGGGCATTCCGCCGAAGATCACGCTCGACAAGACAAGCGAAGCAAGTTTGACTTCCTTGTCCTTTCCTGTGCCGAAGCTGATCAGGAACGACGAAATCGAAGATATCGGTTACGATACTTCGGTGTCCCTGCCGTTCGTGCTGCAATCCCAACCCGGCTCAAACAGCGAAAAGGCACGATTGACAGCCTTTATCGGCGTATGCCTCAACATTTGCATCCCGTTCGAGGCAAGTTTCGAAATCGACAAGGGCGCGGAAAAGACGGCGGTACAGCAAGAGACGGATGCGATCGCTGCGGCAAAAGCAACCTTGCCCGCACCTCCATCGGATGAGTTCAAAGTCGAGAATTTTCACATCACGCCTGACAAGACATTGCTTGGCGTGGACCTGCGCTTGCCGGAAAATTCGCCCAAGGAAACCGACATTTTTGTCGCCGGACCGTCGGGCTACGCCTATTTCGAGCCGCAGAACATGGTCCGTGACAAGCGCAAGCTGTCCTTTTACATGAACATCAAAGGTCTGCCGAAATCCTACAACCCGCGGGGGCAGCGCTGGATGATTCTGGTCAAATCCGGCGATCAGGTCATGGAAGCACCGCTCGAATTTCCGCGATGATAAACGCCAAAAATCAGTGGCGACTTTATAAAATCATCCTCTATAGTCGCGCCGGATCATTGCCACAGGAGCGATATTATGACCATCAAAATCGGCGACAAACTCCCCTCCGCGACATTTAAGGAAAAGACGGCCGACGGCCCTGTCGATACCACCACTGACGCCCTTTTCGGCGGCAAGAAGGTGGTTGTCTTTGCCGTTCCCGGCGCGTTTACCCCCACTTGCTCTCTCAACCACCTGCCAGGCTATCTCGAAAACCGTGATGCCATTCTGGCCCGGGGCGTGGACGATATTGCCGTTGTCGCCGTCAACGACTGGCACGTCATGGGCGCATGGGCCGAGTCGTCGGGTGGACAGGGGAAAATTCACTTTCTGGCAGATTGGGATGCCGCCTTCACTAAGGCACTCGGCCTTGACGCCGACCTGTCTGCGGGCAGCCTCGGTGTGCGCTCCAAGCGCTACTCCATGTTGGTCGAGGACGGTGTTGTAAAGTCTCTCAACGTGGAAGAAAATCCGGGTCAGGCGACTGTTTCATCCGCTGCGACGATGATCGAACAGCTTTAGTTCGATTTTCACTGCTATCCTCGGGCTTGGCCCGAGGATTTTCTGACTGCCCTTGGACGTCCCAAGCGGTTGATCCTGGCCAGCAGGCATGGCCGCATCGGCCAAAATCCCCCATACAGTCCCATCCATGCCACTCAAAACAGGCCTTTCTTCCGCCGCAATTGTTATATCATTACAGTAATTGTATAACATTATTGTGAGCACCCCATGCTGCATTCCTTTTCTCCCCGCCGCCTGTTGCAACAATCCGCAGCGGCAAGGCTTCTCGTCGCATTCGTCATCCTCGTTCCCCTATGGTTGGCCATCCAATGGGCGGTCCTGCTGTCATGACCGGCGCTGCAGTGCTGACGATCGACAACCTGACGGTGGCCTATAACCGTCATCCGGCAGTGCATCACGTCTCCGGCAGTTTCAACGCAGGCAGCCTGACAGCGATCGCGGGGCCAAATGGGGCTGGGAAATCCACGCTGCTAAAGGCCATCATCGGCGATCTCAAAGCATCTGAGGGCAGCATCATGCACACTTTGAAACGCGCGGAATTCGGCTATTTGCCGCAGGCAGCGGATATCAATCGGCGCTTTCCGATTTCAGTGTCGGAAACGGTGCTTCTGGGTTCCTGGAAAACCGCTGGCGCTTTCGGCACCATGGGCAAGGCCGATGAAGTGCGGGCACAGGACGCATTGGCCACAGTGGGACTGGCGGGTTTCGAGAACCGGTCGATCAGTGCATTGTCTGCCGGTCAGTTCCAGCGTGTTCTCTTCGCCAGGCTGTTGCTGCAAGATGCAAGCGTCATTCTTCTGGACGAACCCTTCACAGCCATCGATGCGCGCACGACCCGTGACCTTCTTGATATCGTTAGCCGCTGGCATGGCGAAGGCCGCACCGTTGTTGCTGTGCTGCATGATTTTGAGCAGGTCCGTTCGCATTTTCCGGAAACGCTGCTGATCGCGCGCGAACTGATCGCGTGGGGACCGACCCAGCAGGTCATGTCACCGATCAACCTCATGCGCGCCCGAACCATGTCCGAACGTTGGGACGATAACAGCGTTGTCTGCGAGCCCGCAGCATGACGGCTTACGATATCTTCCTCGCCCCGTTTCAGGACTACGGCTTCATGCGACGGGCGCTCATCGCCTGCTTTTGCCTTGCCGCCGGTGCCAGTCCCATGGGTGTTTTCTTGATGTTGAGGCGGATGAGCCTGATGGGCGACGCGCTCAGCCACGCTATTTTGCCGGGAGCAGCCATTGGATATCTCATCGCAGGATCACTCTCCCTGACAGCCATGGGCCTCGGTGGACTGGTTGCTGGCCTATCCGTTGCCCTGCTTTCCGGCCTAGTCAGCCGCATCACGCCGCTACAGGAAGATGCGAGCTTTGCGAGTTTTTATCTGGCATCCCTGGCTCTGGGCGTTTTGATCGTTTCCCTGCACGGGTCGAATGTCGATCTTCTGCATGTTCTGTTCGGCACGATCCTTGCGATAGATGCGCCTGCTCTCTATCAGATTGGCGCCATCACATCGCTGACGCTAATCGTTCTCGCCGTCATCTACCGCCCTTTGGTCACCGAATGTTTCGACCCCGGCTTCCTCAGAGCTGTGGGCGGGCGCGGGCCTCTATACCACGTCGTGTTCCTCGTGCTGGTCGTCATCAATCTGGTGGCGAGCTTTCAGGCACTGGGCACACTGATGGCCGTGGGGCTGATGATGCTGCCGGCAGCCATCGCGCAATTATGGACGCGTAGCCTGCCCGCCATGTTGATCCTTGCAGCGGTGAGTGCTGCCATCTCGGGCTATCTCGGCCTCGTCGTATCCTACCATTTCGAGCTCGCCTCCGGGCCGACCATCATCATGGCCGCAACCTGCCTCTACGGTCTGTCCATTCTGGCAGCACCGGCTGGCGTCGCAGGCCGCTATTTCACCCGCCCGCACTTGAAGGGCTAACCCCAGGAGACCTCCCACCATGCTGTGCCGCACATATCTTCTGACTGCCGCTGCCCTACCCGCCCTCTTGGCCTTCGCCGCGCCCGTCTCTGCTGCCGAACTGAAGGCCGTCGCCTCCTTCACGGTGCTTGCCGATGTTGTGAAACAGGTGGGCGGCAAACACGTGACGGTGACGAGCCTCGTCAAGCCGGATGGCGATCCGCATGAATTCGAGCCATCGCCATCAGACGCGAAAAGCCTGAAGGCGGCAGACGTCGTTTTCGTCAGTGGCCTTGGTCTTGAAGGATGGATGGACCGCCTGATTTCCGCATCCGGTACCAAAAGTATACCAGTAACGGTATCGGACGGCATAGAAACACGCAGCATGGAAGAAGACGGCAAAACCATCACCGATCCCCACGTCTGGAACAGCCCGATCAACGTAAAGACATGGGTGAAGAACATCGAAACGAAGTTGGCCGCCGCTGATCCTGCCGATGCCCGGGACTTCAAGGCAAACGCCGACGCCTATATCAAGACGCTGGATGAGCTCGACGCCTTTGCCCATGCCAAGTTCGATCCCATCCCGGCAGATCGTCGCAAGGTCCTGACCAGCCACGACGCCTTTGGTTATTTCGGGCGCGAATACAAGGTGACGTTCCTGTCGCCACTGGGCGTCTCCACCGAAACGGAAGCGTCTGCCGGAGACGTCGCCAAGCTGATCGAGCAGATCAAGGCGGAGAATGTGAAGACTTATTTCTTTGAGAACTCCAACGACCCGCGTCTGGTCAAGCAGGTGGCCAAGGCAACCGGTGCCAAGCCGGGCGGCGAACTTTATGTGGAGGCGCTCTCGAAAGCCAATGGCCCCGCCCCGACCTATGAGAAGATGTTCCGCTACAATGTCGAACAACTGGCCTCGGCCATCAACAAATCAAGCTGAGGCCTGAATCAAGAAGAGGTGCAGAACCGTTCTGCACCTCTTCGTATCTCACAGCCGGCCTCTGCTCAGGTCGCCATATCGAACACCAGAAGACCGGCGGCGCCGCCATCCACAAGGCCCATCAACCGTTCGCCAACATCCATATGTTTGGGATGCGCCAGATATTCGTCGCGCGCTTCGATGCTGTCCAGCGTCACGGCGAATCCATCCATGAAGCCACCATTCAGGCCTTCGGATGAAACATTCTGGCCGCATTTAACGTCTGTAATGCCCGGAACGACGTCTTTCAGTGCCGTGATAGCGTCAAAGATACCCTGTTTTTCGCCCGTCGTCGTTGCCGACTTGAAGCGTATGAATACGCAATGCATGATCATGAAGTGTTCCTCGCCTATTTTGTATTTGCCAGCAGGATAGGTTCCGACGCGTGATGCGCAACCCCAAATGCGTGTGAGTGTTTAACCGAGCAAAGACCAGGGTGAATACCCAAGGTGGTCTACCGCCGCTTGAACGGCTCCATACCCTTGCGGGCGAGTTCATCGGCGCGCTCATTCTCCGGATGTCCTGCATGGCCTTTGACCCAGTGCAGGGTGACCTTGTGGCGCTCTCTCGCCAGCTCCAACGCCTGCCATAGCTCGACATTTTTCACGGGCTTGTTATCAGCAGTCTTCCAGCCTTTTTTCTTCCAGCCGAAAATCCACTTGGTAATGCCGTCCTTCACATAAGCGCTGTCTGTGTAAAGATCGACCTCGCAAGGCGCCTTCAGGGCATTCAGCGACGAAATGGCAGCCATCAGTTCCATGCGGTTGTTGGTGGTTTCAGCCTCGCCGCCGCAGAGTTCCTTTTCAGTCTCACCGTAGCGGAGCACAGCGCCCCACCCACCTGGCCCCGGATTGCCGGAGCAAGCACCATCGGTGAAGATATCGACATGCTTCATGGTTCGGTCAATCCGTACTCGGCAACATTGCCAACGGCACGGTGGAAGCGCAGTTTGCGCAGATATTCCAGTGGGTCTTTCTTGACCACAAGTGCCCCTTCCGGCGTGGTCAGCCAGTCATAAAGGCGGGTCAGGAAGAACCGCAGCGCTGATCCACGCGCCAGAAGCGGGAGCGCATCAAGCTCAGCCTGGCTCATGGGCCGCACGGACTGGTAGCCTTCCAGCAGCGCCTTGCCTTTGGTGACATTGTACGAACCGTCCTTCTCAAAGCACCACGCGTTGAGGCAGATCGATACGTCATAGGTCAGGAAATCATTGCAGGCGAAGTAGAAGTCGATCAGACCGGAGAGCTCATCGCCGAGGAAAAACACATTGTCCTGAAACAGGTCGGCGTGGATGACGCCTGTGGGCAGATCCTTCGGCCAGTGTGCCGCAAGGAACGCAAGATCAGTGCCGATTTCCTGCTGCAGACCCTTTTCGATCTCGTCGGCGCGGGCTTGCGATTTCTCCCAGAGAAGCTTCCAGCCGTCCACGGACAGTGCGTTGGGCCGCTTCAGTTCAAATCCCTCTCCGGCCAGATGCATAGCGGCGAGAGCCTTGCCAACTTCGCGGCAGTGACGCGCCTCCGGCTTGCGCAGCCACATGCCCTCCAGAAACGAGATGAGAGCCGCTGGACGGCCCGATAACTCGCCCAGCAGTTCACCATCGTGACGTGGCAGCGGCAGGGGGCAGGACAGACCCTTTGCGAAAAGATGCTGCTTCAGGCCCAGAAAAAACGGCAGATCGGATTTCTCCACACGCTTTTCATAGAGCGTGAGGATCAGCGGATCCGTGGTGGTATGGAGCAGGAAGTTGGTGTTTTCGACACCTTCGGCGATGCCCTTGTAGGAGGTTAACTCGCCGACATCATATTGCGTCAGAAATTGCTTCAGATCGTCTTCGCTGATGTCGGTGTAGACTGCCAATTGATGATCTCTTCTGCGGGAAATAGGGTGTTACAGGATCAAACCGCAGGCTTGGGTCTGGATGGCAAAGCGTCGCTTGCCGTTCCATTGACGAAAGCCATATCCTGTGTGGTCAATTCGATATCGCGCAGTTCGCGGTTGACCAGAAAATGTTCTGTTTCCTCAACCGTGACAGCCAGATCGAGCGTGGTTTCATAACGCGCCTTGAAGGCCTGAATGATCTCGTCAACGATGACTTCTGGCGCCGACGCACCCGCAGACAGCCCGACTGTCTGTACATCACCTATGTCGTCCCAATCGATTTCAGCAGCGCGCTGCACCAGCACGGAGCGCTTGGCGCCAGCGCGCAAAGCCACTTCCACCAGCCGCTTGGAGTTGGAGGAGTTCGGCGCACCGACGACGATGAACAGATCGCAACCCGGCGCTGCCTGCTTCACAGCATCCTGACGATTGGTCGTGGCGTAACAAATACTGTCTGCAGCAGGCGCCTGCATGGCCGGAAACCGTTCCTGAAGCTTGGCGATAACGCCAGCCGTATCGTCTACGGAAAGGGTCGTTTGCGTGACGAAACCCAGATTTTCCGTATCGACCGGCTGGTAACGGGCCGCGTCCTCCACGGTGTCAACCAGCGAGACCGCGCCCTCAGGCAGCTGTCCCATCGTGCCGATCACTTCCGGATGGCCTGCATGGCCGATAAGAACAACATGCCGACCGAGGCGCTGGTGGCGCATGGCCTGCTTGTGTACTTTGGACACCAGTGGGCAGGTCGCATCCAGATAAAACAGGTTCCTGGCTTGCGCGTCTTCCGGCACGGATTTCGGCACGCCATGAGCAGAAAAGACAACGGGCTGCTGGCGATGCTCGGGCGGGATTTCGTTCAACTCTTCGACGAAGATCGCACCTTTGGCTTCCAGCCCTTCCACGACGTAGCGGTTGTGGACGATCTCATGGCGAACATAGACAGGCGCTCCATAGGCCTTCAACGCCAAGACCACGATCTGGATTGCGCGGTCTACACCGGCGCAAAAGCCGCGCGGGCCGCAAAGCCTGATCGTCAGAGGCGGCTTGGAAACGGTCACGTTCATTCCTTCTCCTTCAGCCTCCCGGTCTTTCATCCACGCGAATTTCGTCTACCCCGGACATAGGCAAAACCGACCACGATGACAAGGGCGAGCGCCAAACCGTACCATGTAATCGCGTATTGGAGGTGATTATTTGGCAGATCAATCAGTGTCACGCCACCCTTGGGCCAGCCACCGGGATTGGGCGTGGCATCCGCATCCACGAAAAACGGGACGACCTGACCGAGCGGCAGACCGGCACTCCCGACCATGGCTGACAGGTCTTTCCAGTAATAGATGTTCTTTGCCATATCGTTTTCGGGGAGCAGGCTTGACGGCTTCGAACCCAGACGTGCGCGCGAAAGACCCTGGACGGTTACAACGCCGGGCACCTGGCCTGCGGCCCGTTTGGCCGGCTCTTTCATGTCATAAAGCGCGAAACCGCGATTGACGAAGATAGACCGCCCATCCGGCAGATGAAGCGGCGTGTAGATGTAATAGCCGGTCTGCCCCTGGAAGGTCGCGAAGAAATGCTGTTCCTTGGCGTGATCAAAGGTGCCGGACACTGTCACGGTCCGATATTCGATATCGCCGCCGGATGCCGCCATCGCCTCGATCTGCGCAAGCGGCGCGGCGGGAGCCTGTGTGCGCTGCTGGATGTCGGCGAGAAGTGCTTCTTTCCAGTACATGCGTTTGACCTGCCACGTGCCCAGCGCGATAAGAAGCACAAGTGCCAGAAGCACGAGGGGGGCAGCGAACCAGATACGGCGATGACTGGGCTTGATTGTCTTCTTATCAGTCACGATCAATCCGGCCCTCGCTGGCATTGTGGCGATATTGCAAAGCGATCATGATGCCTTTCATCTTCCGAAGCAGGACAAGAGACAGGGTAATCGCAAGGGGTATCCAGATCAACGCATGCAGCCAGACGGGGGGCGCAAAGCGTGCATCGAACCAGAGCGCCATACCGATGATGACAAAACCAACGATGAGCATCACGAAAACGGCTGGCCCCTCTCCCGCATCGGCAAAGGCGTAATCGAGGCCGCAGGCGCTGCACTTCGGGTTCAGCTTCAAGAAGCCTTTGAACAATCTGCCATGCCCGCACCGTGGGCAGCAGCCACGCAAACCCGTTTTGACCGGGTCCACCGGTGGATAGAACGCCTCGTCATCCTGCGTCACCGTATCGCTCCTCCTTAGAATCGTTCAATCCGCAGAAAAACAAAGGGCGGCCCGCGCCGCCCTCTGTTTCATCGATGAATTGGCTTCAACCTGCCAGAGGCGCACCCCAGCCACCCCAGACGTAGATGGCGAAGAAGAGAAACAGCCAGACAACGTCCACGAAGTGCCAGTACCAGGCGGCAGCCTCGAAGGCGAAGTGACGCTCGGGTGAGAAATCACCCTTCATGGCGCGCAGCAGGCAGATGAGCAGGAACACCGTGCCCACGAAGACGTGGAAGCCGTGGAAGCCCGTCGCCATGAAGAATGTCGCGCCGTAGATCGAGTTTTTAAAGTCGAATGGCGCGTGCATGTATTCGTAGACCTGCACGAAGGAGAAAAACGCGCCGAGTGCAACGGTCAGCGCCAATCCGTTGACGAGACCCTTGCGGTCATTGTGCAGCAGCGCATGGTGCGCCCAGGTCACGCAGGTGCCCGATAGCAGAAGAATGACCGTGTTGTAGAGCGGCAGATGCCAGGGATCGAGGACCTCGATACCCTTGGGCGGCCACTGCCCGCCGGTGAAGGCCAGACGCGACGCTTGAATGGCCTCGTGCGGATAGAGGCTGGCATCGAAATAGGCCCAGAACCATGCCACGAAGAACATGACTTCCGAAGCGATGAACATGATCATGCCGTAACGCAGATGGAGTGAGACGACAGGCGTGTGATGCCCCTCGTGCCCCTCCTTCACCGTATCGGCCCACCACGCGTACATAACGTAGAGAACCATGGCCACACCGATATAAAACAGCCATGGATTGGCCAGCTCCATTCCGAACAGGTGGAAAGACCCGCCATTCAGATAGCGAATGTAACAGACGGCGCCAAATGCCAGAAAGAACGCGCCGACCGAGGCCAGAAGCGGCCAGGGACTGGGGTCTATGATGTGATAGTCGTGTTTCTTTTGATGTGCGTCTGCCATGTGTTCGATCCCCGCAGGCTCTTCCCTGGTCTCACTCGATGCTATGACCTTTTTTAAAAAAAGATCACTTAATGCGGCACGACCGGCAAAGGTCGTACCTCCCTCTCTCAAAGTTTCGTCTCGCCAAGCGCCGTCTTGACAGGCAAGGACGCAACCGGTTTTTCCGTCTTGGCTGGATAGAATGTATAGGACAGTGTCAACGTATGGATGCCTTTGGTTTCCCGGGCCTTCACGATTTCCGGATCGATGAAGAATACCACCGGCATGTCGAGCGTCTCACCCGGCTGCAAGGTCGTTTCGGTGAAGCAGAAGCATTGGACCTTGTTGAAATAGGCACCGGCCTCCATCGGCGTGACGTTGAAGACGGCGCTGCCCGTGGTGGCGACAGGCGAACGATTGGTGGCCCTGAACATCACCTGCACTGTTTCGCCGATCCTCGGCTCCACTATTTTGTCAACTGGACGGAAATCCCAGTTCAAACCGTTGGAGGTGTTGGAATCAAACGTCACCTTCATCGTCCTGTCGAGAATGACATCCGAATATTGCTCGACGCGCTGCGTGGTACCATTATAGCCGGTGACCTGGCAAAACAGCCGGTACAGCGGAACGGATGCGTAGGCCATACCGACCATGCCGCACACGAATACGAGGCACAACACCAGGATCGAGCCGTTACTCGTTTTATTTGCGGTTGTCTCCGTCACTGCCATGTCTCCTCCCCTCCTGCCGCTCGCCGGTCAGAAACCGCCGATTTTTATGATGGTGATGATGTAGAAAAGAACAACAAGCGCAGCCAGGGCGATCCCCAAGGCGACATTGCGGCCTCGTCTGGACCTCTTTTGCGCTTCGTTGAGCTTGATCGTTTCCATTATGCCGAACCTCCCAGCAACGTCAGGAATGACGGCGCGAGATGATCGGCCAGCAAGCCAGAAAAAATCGCAAACAGGTAAAAGACGGAATAGGCAAACATCTTCTTGGCTTGGACCATGCGCTCATCGCCATCAGGCATGCGTCGAACCGAGATGGAACAGTAGATGAAGATGGCGCTGAGCACGGCGGCGAAGATGCCGTAGCCTGCACCGGCAAGCCCGGTAAAATAAGGTGCGACAGCGGCAACTGCGGTCAGCACCGCGTAGGCGATCATCTGATTCTTGGTGGAACGTTCGCCAGCGACATTCGGCATCATCGGAATGCCAACGGAACCGTAATCGCGCATCTTAAACAGAGCCAGAGCCCAGAAATGCGCCGGCGTCCAGAGAAAGATGATGAGGAACAGGATCGTGCTGTCCACCGATACACCGCCCGTGACACAGGCCCAGCCGAGCATGGGTGGAAACGCGCCCGCCGCTCCACCGATGACGATGTTTTGCGGTGTCGAGCGCTTGAGCCACATGGTGTAAACGACAGCGTAAAACACAATCGTGAAGGCCAGGAGACCGGCGGAAAACCAGTTGACGGCAAGACCAAGGATTGCGACGGAAAAAACCGAGAGCGTCAGCCCGAAGGCCAGTGCTTCCGTTGGCGCGATCCGGCCGGAGGGGATGGGACGCCGGGCTGTTCGCGTCATGACGGCGTCGATATCGGCATCATACCACATGTTCAACGCACCAGACGCGCCAGCGCCCACCGCGATGCACAGAATAGCAACGACGGCCAAGACTGGATGAATGCTGCCCGGTGCCAGAACCAGCCCTGCAAAACCGGTGAACACCACCAGGGACATGACGCGGGGCTTCAACAGTTCGAAATAATCGCGTGCGCTCGCTTCGGAAAGCCTGATGCCATCCATATCCAGCGTGTCGCGATTGTCGATAACGGTCATATTACCTGCTTTCATAGGAAACGCCGCGCATATATGCGGCGCTCCTTTTAAGTCTTTTATCTGAGCGTGAAACCCATCTCTACCATGACTGGTTGAAGGACACGCTTGGACAAAATGCCTCAGCGGATACGGGGGAGCTGTTCCCACTGGTGATACGGCGGAGGAGACGACAACTGCCATTCGAGCGTCGTCGCGCCTTCACCCCATGGATTGTCGCCTGCTACCCGCTTCTTGGCGAAGGCTTCCCAAACGCCGGCGAGGAAGATGAGAACCGCCACAGCCGAGATATACGAGCCATAAGACGATACCGCATTCCAACCTGCGTAGGCATCCGGGTAGTCGATGTAACGACGCGGCATGCCAGCAAGACCGAGGAAGTGCTGCGGGAAGAAGATGAGGTTAACGCCGACGAACATCACCCAGAAGTGAAGGTTGCCGATCTTCTGGCTGTACATGTAACCGGTGATCTTCGGGAACCAGTAGTACCAGCCCGCGAAGATTGCGAAGACGGCGCCCAGCGACAGCACGTAATGGAAGTGCGCCACGACGTAGTAGGTGTCGTGCAGAGAGCGGTCGAGACCGGCATTGGCCAGTTGCACGCCCGTCACACCACCCACCGTGAAGAGGAAGATGAAGCCGATGGCCCAGATCATCGGTGTCGAGAACGTCAGAGAACCGCCCCACATCGTTGCAATCCAGGAGAATATCTTGATCCCCGTGGGAACCGCGATGACCATGGTTGCGAAGACGAAGTAGCGCTGCGCTTCGAGTGAGAGGCCGACCGTGTACATGTGGTGCGCCCACACGATGAAGCCGACGGCGCCGATCGCCACCATGGCGTAGGCCATCCCGAGATAGCCGAAGACCGGCTTCTTGGAGAAGGTCGATACGATGTGGCTGATGATACCAAAGCCAGGCAGGATCAGGATATAGACTTCGGGGTGACCGAAGAACCAGAACAGGTGCTGGTAAAGGATCGGATCACCACCGCCCTCCGGCGAAAAGAACGCGGTGCCGAAGTTGCGGTCTGTGAGCAGCATGGTGATGCCACCGGCCAGAACAGGCAGGGACAGAAGCAGAAGAAACGCAGTGACCAGAACCGACCATGCAAAGAGCGGCATCTTGTGCAGGGTCATGCCCGGCGCGCGCATGTTCAAGATGGTGGTGATGAAATTGATCGCACCAAGGATCGACGACACACCAGCAATGTGAAGCGAAAAAATCGCCAGATCCACCGCAGGCCCCGGCATCCCGCTCGTCGAGAGCGGCGGATACATGGTCCACCCGCCACCGACACCATAAGCGCCTGCAGGTCCCTCCACGAAAAGCGAGAGAAGCAGGAGAATGAAGGCGGGCACGATCAGCCAGAAGGAGATGTTGTTGAGGCGCGGAAACGCCATGTCCGGCGCGCCGATCATGATCGGCACCATCCAGTTGGCGAAACCGCCGATCATGGCGGGCATGACCATGAAGAAGATCATGATCAGCGCATGGGCTGTTGTGAACACATTGTACATGTGCTTGCCACCATCGATAGCGGCATCGCCTTCAAAGCCGTACACCATGGCTGCGAGACCATGGAAAATCTGAATGCCCGGCTCCTGCAACTCCATGCGCATGACAACGGACAGGCCACCGCCAATGATACCGGCAATGATCGCGAAGATCAGATAGAGCGTGCCGATGTCTTTGTGGTTGGTCGAAAAAAACCAGCGCTGAGCGAAGGTCGGCGTGTGCGCATGGTGCGCGTGGTCGTCATGATGAACATCATGGGCGTGAGAGTGGTGATCGTCGTGTGCGGATGGTCCAGCCATTGTCCTCACTCCTTACCTTACTTGGTTTCGTTTTCGGCAACTTGAACGGCACTTGGCGCACCATCCATCGAAGCCATGAGCGCCCGGTTCGCACCGCTCAGATCTGAGGCGGCAGCGGTATGCCAGGTGTTGTACTGCTCTTCGGAAACCACCCGTATGGCGATTGGCATGTAAGCGTGATCCTTGCCGCAGAGCTCGGAACACTGCCCGTAATAGAGGCCTTCCTTCTCAGGCTTGAACCACGTTTCGTTCAAACGACCCGGCACAGCGTCGATCTTGACGCCGAAGGCCGGCATGGCGAAGGCGTGAATGACATCGGTCGGCGCAGATGTCACCAGCAGGCGCACGGTCTTGCCCACCGGAACGACCATTTCATTGTCCACCGCAAGAAGGCGCGGATAACGCGCAATATCGCTTTTGCCAGCGGCCGAACGGTCGGCGTCTTTCAGCAGGTAGCTGTCGAAAGCGAGCGGCTCGGCACCTTCCGCTGCGGTGTATTCATAATTCCACTGCCACTGGGTGGCGGTCGCCTTCAGTGTCAGATCCGGGTTTTCCGGCTGCGTCAATTGCGCATTGAGAAGGTTGAACGACGGGAATGCCAGGAACATCAGGATGAGGACCGGCGCCAGCGTCCAGACGATTTCAATCGCAGTGTTGTGACTGGTCTTGGATGGAACCGGATTTTTCGATGCACGGAACTTGACGGCAACGACAATCAACAATGCGAGCACGAACAGCGTGACCGGAACGATAAACCAAAGGGTATATTGTTCGAACCAGCGAATTTCATGCATGATGGGCGTTGCCGCCTCCTGCAAACCCATCTGCCACTCTTTCGGCTGATCGGCGCTGACGCCGCCAGCCGTGAGCAGACAGATACTGCCCACCAAGCTTGCGTAAATTCTGTTAGTCACGGTACCTCTCCCTCACGCGCCTGATCAAGATCAATCTCAAACGCAGAATCCATGCATATAGACTAGACTTCAAATCATAGTTTGCCTTTCGCCGCAATATCGCCTTGGTTTGCAAGCGACGCATTTTTGCCTCTCTCCTCCCCCATTTAACGCGGTTAAACTGCCCGTAAAGAGCTCGCATCCCGCAAACCGTGTTGGGAGAGGGCCACAAAGTCCTATTTTGGCCGCACTCCCTTGGAATTGAAGACGGCGGCTCTTTCCTTTCCGGTTCGGGAGGTCAAAATAGCCGCACTGATTCGAATCCTGAGGTATCCATGCGTCTGTCCCCGATTGCGCGCGCTTTATTTATCGCCGCCGGTCTTTCCATCACCCTTCCGGCAGTCGGTTCTGCCCAGCAGCAGCAACAGCCGGCACCGGGTCAGCCGCAGCAACCGGGAACGCCGAAATCGACGCATGGTGCATGGTCCGTCATCTGCGACAAGCCTGCAGGCGCATCTGAGGATCAATGTGCTCTGATGCAGAACGTGATTGCTGACGACCGGCCCGAGGTTGGGCTGTCCGTCGTCATCTTGAAGACAGCGGACCGCAAATCCCGCATCCTGCGCATTCTCGCACCCCTGGGCGTCTTGCTGAAGGACGGGATGGAACTCTACATCGACAACAACAATATCGGCCGCGCCTATTTCACACGCTGCTTCTCCGAAGGTTGCTATGTGGAAGTCGATATCGACGACGAATTGCTGAAGGTGCTGCGCGCCGGCAAGAATGCGGTTTTTGCACTACGTGAATCCGTTGATCAGGACCGCGTGGGTATTCCCATCGAGCTTGCCGGCTTTGCCGAAGGCTATGACACGCTTCCTTGACCAAACTTGCGCGCCGAGGCCTCAGCACTTAAATGCGCTGTCAACAGCAACGACTGGAGCCTGCGATGACCCAAGATCTTTTGACGCTTTTCGATTGCGATGAAGGGCAGTTGCGCGCCAAGGTCGCTGATGCACTAGCGGGTTCCGATGACGGCGAGTTGTTCGTGGAGCACGCGCAGGCGGAATCGCTGACCTTCGACAATGGTCGCCTGAAGGGCGGGAGCTTTAACACCGATCAGGGTTTTGGGCTTCGCGCCGTGGCGGGCGAAACCGTGGGTTATGCCCATGCGGGCGAGCTTTCGCTTTCGGCCCTTGAGCGTGCATCCGATGCCGTTGGCGCGGTGACACGCGGTTACTCCGGCTCTTACGCGGCCGCCCCGCAGCGCACCAACAAGAAGCTCTACGGTGACGAGAACCCAATCGGCGCGCCAAGCTTTGAGGAAAAGGTCAAGCTTCTGACAGAAATCGACGCTTACCTGCGTGACAAGGACCCGAAGGTTCGGCAGGTCACGGCAAGCGTTGCCGCAAGCTGGCAGGTGGTGGATATCCTGCGTGCCGACGGACACCGCGTCAGCGACATCAGACCTATGACACGGATCAATATTTCGGTGATTGCCGGCGAAGGCGACCGACAGGAAAGTGGTTCCTACGGCATTGGCGGGCGCGCCGGCTTTGGCGATTTCATCACGACGGAAAACTGGCAGCGAGGCGCGGATGAGGCTTTGCGGCAGGCGCTCGTCAACCTCACTGCGGTCGATGCGCCTGCGGGCACGATGGATGTGGTGCTGGGCGCCGGGTGGCCTGGTGTGATGCTGCACGAAGCTGTCGGTCACGGTCTGGAAGGCGACTTCAACCGCAAGAAAACGTCGGCCTTCGCGGGCCTGCTGGGCGAGATGGTGGCCGCACCCGGCGTGACCGTCGTGGATGATGGCACCATCGACAACCGCCGCGGCTCGATAACCGTCGATGATGAAGGTACGCCTTCTGCCTATAATGTCCTGATCGAGGATGGCAGGCTGGTGGGCTACATGCAGGACCGGCAGAATGCGCGCCTTATGGGCTTAAAGGCCACCGGCAATGGCCGTCGCCAAGGCTACTCGCATGTGCCGATGCCACGCATGACCAATACCTATATGCTGGGCGGGGACAAAACGCCGGAAGAAATCATCGCTTCGGTGAAGAAGGGTATCTACGCTGTCTCCTTCGGTGGCGGTCAGGTGGACATCACATCAGGCAAATTCGTCTTCGGCTGCACAGAAGCCTACCTTATCGAAAACGGCAAAATCGGCGCGCCGGTCAAGGGTGCCATGCTGATCGGCAACGGGCCTGACGCCATGAAGCGAGTTTCGATGGTTGGCAACGACATGAAACTCGACACCGGCGTCGGCAATTGCGGCAAGGCGGGGCAATGGGTGCCTGTGGGCGTGGGCCAACCGCATCTGCGCATGGACCAAATTACCGTTGGTGGAACGAAGGCGTAAGCGCCCGCCCCCCCAACCTATCGAAAAACCTCTTCCGATTGTGCGCTGCACTGCAACGGTTTCGATCAACTGGAGTTGCCATCTCTGCGCGTCAGCGCGATATTACTCTCTTTTTAAAGGCGATATGGCCCAAAAATGACTTTTACAGCAAATGCCCTCGTCCCCGAACTGGCCGTCAGCGACTGGCCGAAAAGCCGATCTTTCTATTGCGATCTGATTGGTTTTCACGTGGTGTACGAGCGCCCGGAAGAGGGGTTTACCTATCTTGCGCTGGGCGACGCACAATTGATGATCGACCAGTTGGGTGCGGGGCGCACATTCGAAACCGGGAAAGTGCCGATCAACTACCCCTTCGGACGTGGCATGAACCTGCAAATCGTCGTTCCTTCTTTGGAAGCTATTCTGGAGCGGATCGAGCGAGCCGGTATCGAGCTTTACCTGCCGCTTGAAGAGAAGTGGTATCGCCGCGGAGAAACCGAGGTGGGAAATCGGCAATTCATCGTGGCGGACCCGGACGGTTACCTCATCCGTCCATTCGAAAGCCTGGGCGAACGCCCTTTCCGGTTCGGTTGAACGAATGAAGCAACTGCTACGAAGACCAAAAGCCATTATTTTCGATATGGATGGTGTCCTGATCGAAAGCGAAAAGCATTATCGCGATTCCTTTCTGGCCGCCTCGGATGAGGGTGGCCACGGCATGTCTGTGGAGGTCTATCAAAGGGTGTGCGGTAGCCCGTGGGATACGATCACGGCGACGATCCGCGAGGATTATGGTGATGATTTTCCGATGAGCGACTTCCGCGATGCGTGGCTTCGGCATCTGGCGATCCAGATGGCCGATGGGGTGGCCTTGAAAGCGGGTGTTTTCGAAATCCTGGATTTACTGGATACACTTGGGCTGCCTCGGGCTATTGCAACCTCATCCGGTCACGACTCCGTCAACCGCCACCTTGGTCCTTTCGGCATCCTGAAACGGTTCGATCATATTCTGGCGCGCGGCGATTATGCCGAACCCAAGCCTTCGCCACTCCCCTATCTGACCGCAGCGGCACGTCTGGGCGTAGCACCGGAAGATTGTCTTACGATAGAAGATTCCTACCACGGCGTTCAATCGGCCTGGAGCGCCGGTACGCAGACGGTCATGGTGCCCGATGTTGCACCAGCAACCGATACGATGCGAGAGAAATGCGTGGCGATCTGCGACAGTCTTTTCGATGTCGCAACACTGTTAAAGTCAGTATAATTTGATGTCAGACGCTCGGATCAAATAGCCATTTGCGCTTGATCGACTCGTCAAGGTCGAGCCCGCTGTGATGGGCGAGCAACAGCACATGTCCCAACACATCAGCGGTCTCGTCCGAAAGATCCCGACGCATTTCCTCTTGCGTCTTGCCTTTGCTACGTCCGCGACCACTCAACCGGTTCCACGCCTGGGTGACCTCTCCGACTTCTTCCTGAAGCTTGAGAAGATACCAGTCCGGGTCCCGCTCGATACCATTGGCTTTTGCGTATGTCTGCGAGGCAGACTCAAATTGCTGCATGAGTTTGGTCAGCATGATGTTCATCCTTTGTTCGGAAGAACCCAACATGATTCCTTTTGGCGTGTCGAGATGAAACAGGCGGTAGCTGTAAAAGCCACCGCCTGTGAGTGGTCAGGGATACATCCGCACCTTGGACCATTCGCCTTCCGGCATATCACGGCGGAATTCGATGCGGTCGTGCAGGCGGAACTTGCCATCCTGCCAGAATTCAATCGTCAGGGGCTGGATGCGGAAACCGGACCAGTGCGGCGGGCGTGGAATCTCGCCGATCGCGTATTTTGCGGTATAGGTGGCAACGGCTTTTTCGAGCGCAAAGCGGCTTTCAAGCGGGCGCGATTGCTTGGACGCCCATGCCCCGATGCGGCTGCCGCGGGCGCGCGATGCGTAATACTCGTCCGCCTCCTGATCGCTGACGACCTCGACCGAGCCACGGATACGAACCTGCCTGCGCAGGCTCTTCCAGTGGAAGCACATGGCACCTTTTTTCTGTCCCAGCAGCTCTATGCCCTTGCGGCTTTCGAAATTTGTGTAGAAAACAAAGCCGCGTTCATCGGCATGTTTCAGCAAAACCATACGCACGCTGGGCATGCCATCTTCGTCCACCGAGGCAAGCGCCACGGCGTTTGGATCATTGATTTCCGAGGCCGTTGCATCTCGCAGCCAGTCCGCGAAAAGTGCAAAAGGTTCATTTTCCTCAGTAAAGTCACTGGATGTTAACCGACTTTCCGACATATTGAATAAAATGCTCCTGAGCTGATTTTCACACCAGAGATGGATTCTGGCCTTAAGATGGTGATCGTCATAGCAAAGTCGAACAGTCGAACAAAGAGCTTCTTAGCTTCAGTCGTGGATGTTTCCGCGACTGCCTGCATGCTTGTCATGTTGACCAGTTGCGTTAGTCTCGATCTTTTCGGCGGAGAGAAGGTCGACAAATCCCTGTCCACCGCTTCGGTACCCAACCATCAGACAACGCAGACTGTGTCTGATGATGCGACAATCCGCAATGCCGTTACCTCGGCCGATCTTGCCAAAGTCTCGGACGCGCCTCTTCCCTGGGCCAATGCAGCAACCGGCAGCGCAGGCGTTGTCACTGCCATCCGCGAGGACCGAAGCACCGGCTTCGTCTGCCGCAACTTCGATACCACCCGCCATTCCTTCGAGGGCGTTGCCAGCTATAGCGGGCAAGCATGTCTGTCCGAGACGGGTGACTGGTTAATGACCCGGTTCAGCCAGAAATAAAGCATTTACCTTATCTGGCTGTTTCAGCAATGCGGTAAGTCCGGTTGCTGGACCGTAAAGGTCTGATTAGCAACTTCTTGCGACAGTGAAGCCCAATTTCAAAAGAACGATGCAACGCAAAACACTGCGTGAACGTTCATGGCGGGTGTAATTCGTGTTGAAGGCTTTTCATGACGAAAAAATACCGCCTCAACAGACAAGCATGACGGGTGGTGCGGATGCGTGATCCCTACTCTATTCTCGGCGTTCAAAAGGATGCCGGATCGGATGAGATAAAGGCGGCCTGGCGGTCGCAGGCGAAAGCCGTTCACCCGGATCATAACCGCAACGATCCCGATGCCACCGCACGCTTTGCGGAAATTGGTCAGGCCTATGATCTGTTGAAAGATCCTCAAAAGCGCGGGCTTTACGATCAGGCACGCCGCGCTGCCGAGACCAAAAAGCGCGATCAAACCATCATTCAGCAGCGTGCTGCCGCCAGAGAGGCCGCACAGCGAGCAAAAGCCGCCGAAAAACTTATGGAAGAGCTCGCGAAGGCGCAGGCTCGAAATGTCGAAGCCCAGGCGCAAGCCACCGACGAGAGCGCAAAGCCTGAAACGGCCGAAGACATGCTGGAGCGGATTTTCGGAGCAGATGCCAAGGCCAAGGCCGCAGCTGCTGGTCAGGCGACAGGCGCTGAAGCAGCCCAAGCTTCTGCCGACGACAGCACCAAGACCCAGAAGGAAAAAGACGACGCGCGCACCGAACAGGCGACGAGCTTCTTTGCCGCCCTGATGCGCCGTATCCGCGGTACAACCCCGTCAGCGGAAAAAGCCCCTGATATCACGGCGGAAGCTATCATTACCGTGACCGACCTGATCGAGCAGAAGTGGCTGACGATCAATATGCCGGAGGACCGGGAAGTTCGTTTCGCGCTGGAGCCCGGCATGACGGACGGTTATGTGGTGCGGTTGAAAGGCCAGGGTCTGAAACTGCCCGACACCAACAGGGGCGACCTTGTCGTAACCCTGCTCGCATCGCGCGAAGGTCCGTACACGATCAACAATTTCGACATACACACGACGCTTCCGGTTTCCTTGGCGGATGCGGTCCTGGGTTACGAAGCGACAGTTCAATCCCCACACGGCGAGCTGAAGGTGGATGTCCCGCCATGGTCCGGTTCTGACCGCTCCATCCGGGTAGAAGGCAAAGGTCTGCGCGACGCGTCCGGCGGTTACGGCGACTTCGTGGTCGAGGTCCGCATCGTCCTTCTGGATACGCCTGACGCCAAGGTCATGGACCTCATGCGCCACATGCGTGAAGGCCTTTACCTTTAAACCCTGGCCATCAGGATTTCCCGGATTTAATCGGCAAAGCCATTGCCAGACGAACCGTTTGTCTACTTGGCGTCTAGTCGCGAGCTGTCGAGACCTGTTTCACGGAAAGACGTGCACAACCCACCCTTTGTTACATTCCCTAACATGAGATGATCTCGGGCCTGCTTGAACCCGCGTTCGGGCTATGCCATAGGCAGGTTCGATTTATGTATAGGGAGCATCCAATGGCTCAGACATCCGGCCTGATGGCTGGCAAGCGCGGCCTCATTATGGGCGTCGCAAACAATCGCTCGATCGCCTGGGGGATTGCGAAGGCCTGTGCCGACGCAGGTGCCGAACTTGCATTCACCTGGCAGGGTGACGCCCTGAAGAAGCGTGTCGAACCACTCGCGCAGGAACTTGGCGCGTTTATGGCAGGCCATTGCGACGTGACCGATCTCAGCACGATCGATGCGGTTTTTGCAAACATCGAAGCGCATTGGGGCAAAATCGATTTCGTCGTTCACGCCATCGCGTTTTCCGACAAGGACGAGTTGACAGGTCGTTATCTCGACACCAGCCGCGACAATTTCAATCGTACCATGGATATCTCTGTCTACTCGCTGGCCGCTGTTGCCAAGCGCGCAGACCCTGTCATGAACGATGGCGGCTCGCTGCTGACGCTGACCTATTACGGCGCGGAAAAGGTGATGCCGAACTACAACGTCATGGGCGTTGCAAAGGCTGCGCTTGAGGCCAGCGTCCGCTATCTGGCGGTCGATCTGGGTGGCCGTGGCATTCGCGTCAACGCCGTTTCGGCCGGTCCGATCAAGACGCTCGCCGCCTCCGGCATCGGCGACTTCCGCTACATTCTCAAATGGAACGAGTACAACGCTCCCCTCAAGCGTACCGTTTCCATCGAGGAGGTTGGCAAGTCTGCGCTCTATCTTCTGTCGGATCTGTCGACGGGCGTGACGGGTGAAATTCACCACGTCGATTCCGGTTACCACACGATCGGCATGAAAGCGGTGGACGCACCAGACATCTCTGTCGTAAAGGATTGAAGGGTTAGCTGTCGCGCGAATGTGTAAGGCATATTTGCGCGACATGTGCGATCAACGGTCGAAACGCGTCATCAATGATTCGTTTATAATGCATCGTATAAGACAGGAGTGCCGCTTTGCTGGTCTATGTTATCCGCCACGGACAGACAGACTGGAATGCGATACGCAGGCTTCAAGGCCAAAAAGATATTCCCCTCAATGACTTCGGTCGCTCGCAAGCTGTTGCGAACGGCAAAGCCCTGTCCGGGATTCTCGGCACGACAGCCAATGATTTCGACTATGTCGCAAGCCCCCTTGGCCGAACCCGTGAAACGATGGAACTGTTGCGCGGCGCGATGGGGCTGGAGCCTGATGCCTATCGCACGGATGCACGTCTCGTCGAGGTTTCGTTTGGCGATTGGGAAGGCTATACCATACCAGAGTTGAAGCTGGCCCACCCTGACAAGGTGAAAGCGCGCAAGGCAGCGAAGTGGGACTTCATTCCACCGGGTGACCATGCCGAAAGCTACGAAATCCTATCCTGGCGGATTGGTGCCTGGCTGTCCTCGGTCGAGCGTCAGACAGTGTGTGTGTGCCATGGCGGCGTTATCCGCTCCATCTTCCGCCTCATCACCGGTATGGATAAGGAAGAGGCTGCGGATATCCCTATTCCGCAGGACCAGATTTTGAGGGTTGAAGCAGATCTTCGAAAAGCCGAATGGGTCGATACAATCTCTCACGCGTAACGTCGGTTACTGGATGACCTCGAGATCATCCACCACCCTCTTGCCATCGACCTCAGTGTAGAAGACCACGACCTTCACACCTGCCTGCAAACCGTCAAAGTTGAACTCTTCCGGCACTTTGTAGCTTTTGCCATCCGCAAGGGTAATTGTCAGTCCCTTCACATCAACTTTGCTGATGGTCGATTCGACGTCGACGCTCTGCGCAAATGCGTTGAACGGAGCAAACAGACCTGCCGTGGCCAAAAGTGCGGCAATCATCAAACGCATCGCAATTGCTTTCTTAAAGCTGCTGAGAAAATTCATCTGCACCAAGATTTGCCTCCCGAATGTGGCGGAATTTGCCCGCAAACATGACATTTTCAATCCAATTGATGAATGAATTTTAACCTTTGATCAAGGCTTTAGCCAGGTTTCCTGTCCGCCTATAAGAGCATGCTTCCGTTTGGTTTACTGTGTTCATTCGATATCACTGAAATCGACGCCGATATTTACAGATTCAGAATATATTCGGTTTTAAGCTGTATAGACGTGTTATTTCGAAGATTACCGAAGGATAAGACCGGGTGAGTGTTTGGGCCAATATTGGGGACAGCCTCAACCAAATTATCAAAAAGCGAGCAATTGCGGCCCTTCTGGCGGTCGCCATCGCAGGCGTGACGCTCAGCGCCTTTCACATCATCGAAACCCGCGAAGAGACTGCCCATCGCGATGGGACGACGGACGATCTCGAGCGTGCCGTTACCCTTTTGCATGACAGGCTGGTCACGCGCATCCGTCAGGATGTTACCACGCTGAAGGCGCTGGCCCATTTCACCACCATAAACCCGGCAGCCACTCCGCAGGATTTCAGTGCAATGGCTGATCACCATCTTGCGCAGAACCCGCATTTCGTGGGTATCGGCTTTGCACCCCATCTCAAGCTTCAACAGTTTTATCCCGCCCCATCACCGGCAAGCCTCCCACACGAGACCCTGGATGCCATCTTGAGCGACCGACTGGTCCGACTTGAGGCTGTATCCGAGACGAAGAACGATTGGCAACCGATCATCGAGACGGGACCGAACGGCACGTTGTTGTTGATCGTTCCCGTCAAGTCGGGCGGGGAGGTATCGGGCGCAATACCCGGCCTCATCGATTGGCGCAGAATGCTGGACGGCATCGGATACGCATCCGGGACATCCGGCGACATGCGATTCGAGATTCGAGACAAGCTGACAAATACCACGGTGGCAGGCGACGTTGGTCCAGCGGGCGAAGACCCGTTCGTCAAGGCTATTGATCTGGATGGGACCGATTGGGAGATCCGTGCAACACCTGCGTTGGGATGGGGAGCGGCACCGAAGACCAGTCAGTCCTTGCAAGCCACCCTCGTGATCGCCGTCGCCTCCATGCTGCTGCCCATCATCGTCGCCGCATTGCTGCTGTCGGAACGCAACCGCAACATCAAGACGTTGCGTCTTCGCGAGGCAAAACTGGTGGAGCTTTCCCAACGTTTCAAACTCGCGATGGATTCGTCCAATATCGGGATCTGGGAAATCGAGAACGACACGTCCTGTTGCTATCTCGATGAGCGAGCCGCGAGCCTGCACGGTTTTCACATGGTGGAAAAACGTGTTTTACTAACGGAGTGGCTGACTGCGCTTGTGGTGGGGGACCGGTCCAAGGCTGCGCGGTTCTTCTTCACATGTTCCAGAGGACAGCAAACCTCTTCCGAGGTCTACAGAATTCCCGTGGTTGACGGTACCGTGCGATATCTGCGATCGGCTGGTTCCAGCTACATCAAACCCGACGGATCGCACCAGACCACCGGTATCATCTGGGACGTGACCGCAGACATGTTGATGGCGCAGAAACTGCGCGAATCGCGCGATACCAGCGACATCAAGAATGCTGAACTGGAGCTTGCCTTACAGGAACTATCCAACCGCGAGCACGAGCTGGAAGAATTGTCGGGGCGTTTGACCCTTGCGCTTGAATCCTACAATTGCGGGATATGGGAGGCTACGCACGACTATTCTCTGGCGATCTGGAACGAGCGCATGTGCGAGCTGTATGGGTTAGCTCCGCAGCCGGAACGTCGCGTGACACAGCAGGATTTCCTCAATTGCCTAGCGCTGGAGGAGCGTGCCGGCCTTTTCGACGACAACCTGATCAGTGAAGCCGACCCTTACCGCGCTGTCGTTCATCGAGTCGTCCTGCCGGATGGAAGCCTGCGCTATGTGAAGGCCGTCGGTCGCCTCCACGTTCACCGCGATGGTCGAAAGAAAATCGTCGGTATCGCTTTCGACGTGACAGCGGATGTGCTGATTTCCGACCAGCTTCAGTCGGCGAAAAACGATGCGGAAGCGAAAAATGCCGAGTTGGAGCAGACAAAGACACGCATCGAGCATAATGCGCTTCACGATCCGCTCACCGGCCTCGCAAACCGTCGCAAGTTCGATCAGGATCTGGATGCCTTGTCTTTGCAGACAAACGACGAAACCAAGCCATACGCGATCCTGCATCTCGATCTCGATCGCTTCAAGCAGATCAACGATACGCTGGGTCATGCTGCAGGCGATGCCGTGCTGGCCCATGCCGCCGGCATCTTGAGGAGCATCGTACCGGAAAACGATACGGTAGCGCGCATCGGCGGCGACGAGTTCGTCATTCTCATCCGAAACCTCGGCGACAAGGATCACATCAAGTCTATCGCAACGAAGATCATTGAAGCCTTCAGCCAACCTTTCGAATTTGCCGGCTTCACCTGTCGTTACGGGGTGTCCATTGGCATCGCGTTTGGAGATGGGACCACGGTGGATGCGCGAGCAACCCTCATCAATGCCGATCTTGCACTTTACCGCGCCAAGGCGACGGGCCGAAACCGATACGAGTTCTTCACCCAGAACCTTCAGGCCGAAATCATCAACCATAGGAAAATCGCCGACGAAATTCTGGTCGGCCTGGAGAACGGCGAGTTCGAAACCTGGTACCAGCCGCAATTTTGCGCCAACTCGCTTGAAATGACGGGTGTGGAGGCTCTGGTTCGATGGCGCCATCCCGTCAGAGGCATTCTGACGCCGGACAAGTTCCTGAAGATCGCTGAAGAACTCAATGTCGTATCGAAGATCGACCATCTCGTCTTGCAGCAGGCTCTTCATGACAAGGACATCTGGCGCATGAAGGGCATCGACGTGCCGCGCGTCTCGGTCAACGTCTCGGTTCGCCGCCTGCATGACGATCACCTCATTGAAAGTCTCAGCACTCTCCCGATCGGGCCTGGCGAAATCACCTTCGAACTGGTGGAGGCGATCTTCCTCGACGAGCACGAGGATGTGGCCACCGGCAATATCGACCGCATCAAGGCTTTGGGCATTGAGATCGAAATCGACGATTTCGGCACCGGCCACACGTCCATCATCAGCCTTTTGCGCCTGAAGCCGAAGCGTCTGAAGATCGACAGACAACTTGTCATGCCCATTCTCACCTCGCCACAGGAGCGGTCACTGGTCAGCTCCATTATCGACATTGCCCATTCGCTGGGCGTCGAGACCGTGGCCGAAGGTGTGGAAACACAGGAGCATGCGGTGTTGCTGAAACAATTGGGCTGCGACATTTTGCAAGGCTATGCCTTTGCCCGACCGCTTGCGCCACAGGATTTCTCGGCATTCGCCAGCGCACAGGAGTGGCGCCAGGTTTCCTGAGGAACACACTCGTCACCCATCAATGCGAACCGAATTGGTGAAATAAGGCTTTCGTCCCTGCCATCTTTTACACTATGACAAACCCGCTTCTTTTTAAAAACGTATTCCGTGTCTGGAATGCTGCTGGTTCGGTCTGGTTCTATGTCGCATAATACATTTGGTTATCTCTTTCGTGTGTCCACCTGGGGCGAGAGCCACGGCCCGGCCCTTGGCTGCGTGATCGATGGCTGCCCTCCGGGCATTCGCTTTACGCTCTCGGAAGTCCAGTCCTGGATGGACAAGCGCAAGCCGGGCCAGAACCGTTTTGTCACCCAGCGGCGTGAAGACGATATCGTCAAGGTGCTCTCCGGCGTCATGATGGATGCGGACGGTGAGACGATGATCACCACAGGCACGCCTGTGTCCATGATGATCGAGAACACTGACCAGCGCTCCAAGGATTACGGCGAGATCGCCCGCAGTTTCCGTCCCGGCCACGCCGATTTTACCTATGATCTGAAATACGGCATTCGCGATTATCGCGGCGGCGGACGCTCTTCTGCCCGCGAAACAGCCGCCCGTGTTGCCGCTGGCGCACTGGCCCGCAAGGTCGTACCGAGCCTTAACGTTCGCGGCGCGATGGTGCAGATCGGCAAACACAAGATCAACCGCGCCAACTGGGATTGGGCACAGGTCGATCAAAACCCGTTTTTCTGCCCGGATGCGGAGATGGTTCCGGTGTGGGAAGCGTATCTGGATGGCATTCGCAAGGCAGGCTCCTCCATCGGCGCCGTCATCGAAGTGGTGGCGGAAGGCGTGCCTGCCGGTATCGGCGCACCGATCTACGCCAAACTCGATCAGGATATTGCCTCCAATCTGATGTCCATCAACGCCGTTAAAGGCGTGGAGATTGGCGAAGGGTTTGCCTCTGCCGAACTGACAGGCGAGGAAAACGCCGATGAAATGCGGATGGGCGATGACGGCAAGCCGCTTTTCCTGTCCAACCATGCCGGCGGCATTCTCGGCGGCATCGCGACGGGCCAGCCCATTGTCGCACGCTTTGCGATCAAGCCGACCTCTTCCATTTTGACCGAGCGCCAATCCATCGATGCTGATGGCAACAATGTCGACGTGCGCACCAAGGGTCGTCATGACCCATGCGTGGGCATCCGCGCCGTGCCGATCGGTGAAGCTATGGTAGCCTGCACGGTTGCCGATCATTATCTCAGAGACCGCGGCCAGACCGGGCGTTTGAAGTAGGAACTTAGCATGGCATATGATCAGAAGCGTGTTGTTGAAGCTATCCGAGCCTTTGAGGCTGGCGAAATCGTTGTGGTCATGGATGATGACGACCGCGAAAACGAAGGCGATCTGATTGTTGCCGCCGTGCATTGCACGCCGGAAAAGATGGCCTTCATCGTGCGCCACACATCCGGAATTGTCTGCGCGCCCATGCCACGGGACGAGGCAAAACGCCTCAACCTCAACGCCATGGTCGCGGAAAATGATAGCGCGCATACGACTGCCTTTACGGTTTCGGTGGACTTCAAGCACGGCACCACGACCGGTATTTCCGCCAGCGACCGCAATGTGACGGTTCGCAACCTGGCAAATCCCAATGCGGGCGCGGCCGATTTTACCCGCCCTGGCCACATCTTCCCGCTGATTTCGCGAGAAGGCGGGGTTTTGATGCGCTCCGGGCATACGGAAGCTGCCGTCGATCTGTGCAAGCTGGCCGGCCTTCCATTGATCGGCGTCATCAGCGAACTCGTCAATGATGACGGCACCGTCATGCGCGGCCCTCAAGTTTCCGCCTTTGCCGACACACATGGGATGAAGCAGGTTTCGGTTGCCGATCTCATCGCCTATCGCCAGCGCAAGGAAACACTGGTCGAAAAGGAAAGCGAGTTTACGCTCGAAACGCCATTTGGCCCTGCAAAGGCGCAGACCTACTCCCTGCCCTGGGATCCGATGGAGCATATGGCTGTCATTTTTGGCGATATTCGCGATGGCGTCGATATTCCTGTGCGCCTGCATCCCGAAAACGTGGCCGACGACATCTTTGGCAAGAAGAAGCCGGTTCACCACTACATGGAAAAGATCGCAGCCGAAGGGCGCGGCGTCATCATCTACTTGCGTGAAGGATCGGTCGGGGTCGGACAGGTCGCAGGACGACGCAAATCCCGCGATCCTGATGAAGCCCACGTGCAGGCCCGGTCACGCGACGACGAATGGCTGGAAATCGGCCTCGGTGCGCAAATCCTGAAAGAACTCGGCATCACGTCGATCAAGCTTCTAACCTCCCGCGAGCGCCACTATGTCGGCCTCGAAGGTTTTGGCATCGAGATCAGCTCGACAGATATCGGATGATTTGCCGCGCATCTTGTCACCCGGCCTTGAGCCGGGGCGACGGGGTTGTGTCATTCACCGCTGATCGCTCTACCCCAGCCAGCCATCCAGATACCGAACGGTTTCCACACCCGTGAACTTAGCAAGGCGGTTCAACTCGGCATCCAGCTTTGCCAGACGTCCCGACGTCGCGAGCACGCCCTTTTCAAGCCAAAGGCGCTTCACATCCAGCCTACCGCCCTTACGCTCCGCCTTCATGTCGATGCGGCCGATGAGGCGATCCGCTTCCAGAAGCGGGAAGACGTAGTAGCCGTATTGCCGTTTCGGCTCCGGCACGAAAACCTCGATACGGTAGTAAAAGCCAAACAAGCGTTCCGTGCGGGCGCGGTTGCGCAGAAGCGGATCAAACGGGCTGAGGACACGGATGCGGTTGGGAGCCTCGATATTGGCGTCCGTCTCCCCGGCAAACCCTTCGAAGGCATAGGAAACGCGCGCCTTTTCCCCGTCGCAGGAAGCGAGCGAGACCTCGCAGAGTTCGTCGCGATGATCTGTCACCCATGCCCGCGCTTCCTGCGGCGTGACGATATCGAAAAAGGCGGCAAGCTCGCCCGAGGTGGCAAAACCGAGCCGCGTCAGCGCTTCCCGGCAGGCCCAGTCCAGGAATTCGTGGTGAGGCACTTCAAGGTCGTGATGCACAGGTGGAATGACCCGTTCCGCGAGATCATAGACCTTCTGGAAATTGACGCGGCCAGCCACGGCCAGCTTGCCGGTGTGCCACAGATATTCCAGTGCCGTTTTCGATGGATGCCAGTTCCACCAGCCGCCGGATTGATGCCCCTGCGCTTTCATGTCGCGTGACATGGTGGGGCCGTTTTCGGCGATGCGACGATAGGTTTCCTCGAAGGCCGAATCGAACCCCTCCCCGTGCCAGTTACGCCAGCGTTCCTGAATGATCGGCTCACGGCGGCGGAAGCGGTGTTTCCAATAGGGGTAGAAGGTCGCCGGCAGGATCGAGGCGTCATGCGTCCAGTGTTCGAACAGCGCCCGGTCTTTCTCCAGCAGTTCTGTCAGATGGTGACGCTTGTAGGTCTGATTGCGGGAAAAAATGATCTGGTGATGCGCCCGCTCCACGGTGGCGATGCTGTCGAGTTGCACAAAGCCGAGATCGGTGATGAGTTTCAGCAAGTCGTCCTTGCCCATGGCGCGGCTGGGCGATGCGGATAGCCCCTGTCGCGCCAGAAAAATACGTCTTGCTGCTTCGTTCGAAATCCTGATCACCATGGCAAAAGCGTATGGTCACATCCCTTAAAAATCAATGTTCTTTTTTTGTTCCTTGTTTCGTTTGCCCTCCCATCCGTTTATAGAAACCGGGACATATTTCGGGGACCAGCAGTTGGATATTCGTTTTGACGAAGCAGGCGTAGCCTTCGAGGGCAGAGCGGCAGTAGAGCCGCTGACGCTTGCGCTGACCGAACGACGCATCGGCGTGATCGGCCTCAACGGGTCCGGCAAGACGACCTTTGCGCGGATGATCAACGGACTGACGAAGCCGACCAGCGGCCGTGTCATCGTCAACGGGCTGGATACGGTCAAAGACGCATCCGAGGTCTTGAAGGACGTTGGCTTCATTTTCCAGAACCCGCAAAACCAGATCATCCTGCCGATTATTCGTGACGACATCGCTTTTGGATTGAAAAACAAGGGACTGAAGAGCTCGACCATCGATGAGGCGGTGGATGCCATTTTGCAGCGTTTTGATATCCCGCATCTAAGCCAGCGTCGCGCACACGAACTATCTGGTGGGGAATTGCAGCTCTCCGCTTTGGCGGCGCTGACCATCACACGTCCGAAAATCCTCATCATGGACGAGCCGACGAACCAACTGGACCTAAAGAACCGCGCGCTGGTTGAGCGGACGATGGTGGCGCTGGAACAGGATCTGATCGTCATTACCCACGACCTGCCGCTCTTGGAGACTTTCGACCGCGTGCTTGTGTTTCATCGAAACAGACTGCACGCCGATACCTCTCCCACCGACGCCATTCAGCTTTACCGGAAGCTTGCGCTCACATGAAAAGCCTCCACGTCGAAGGAACCGGCTGGCTCTACCGGATCTCGCCACGCATCAAGCTACTCGGCCTTGCGCTCTTCAGCATCGGCCTGTTTCTGACGCGTGATCCAGTCATCCTCTCCTCAGCGGTTCTCATGGCGGCGGTGGTGCTATGGCAGGCGCATTTGGGGTTTCAGGAAACCGTAGCACGGTTGCGGCCCGTTTTGCTGACGATTGCCGTGATCGCGCTGTTCAGTTTCCTGTTCATGTCGGCGCTGGATGCAGCGATTGCCCTCCTGCGGTTGACGGCGTTGACGGTGCTGGCAACGGCTATAACCGCGAGCGTCAGCATCTCGCAGTTCATGGATGAAATCACCTTCGCGCTTCGTCCACTGGAAAAAATCGGCGTTGCCAATGCCGCCGATGTGGGCTTGGCCGTTGGGCTCGTCGTGCGTTTTGTGCCGGACGTCATCAATCGATACGAGACGCTGCGCGATGCCCATCGCGCGCGCGGAATGAAGGTCAGGCTGCATACGATTCTGGTCCCGCTCATCATTATGACGTTGAAGGACGCCGATGCCATCGCGGATGCCATTGACGCGCGCGGTTTCAGAGGCCAAACCTCAAAAGACATAAAAGGGAGAGTTCCATGAAGACGCGTGACCTCGTTCTGATTTCGCTGTTTTCGGCCATCATCATTGCGCTTGGCCTGCTGCCGCCCATCCCGCTTGGTTTCATTCCCGTTCCCATCACCGCGCAATCGCTCGGCGTCATGCTGGCCGGTGTGGTGCTGGGCGCGAAACGGGGGGCATTTGCCGTACTGCTCACCATTCTTATCGCCGCCATCGGCCTGCCGGTGCTATCGGGCGGTCGTGGCGGTCTTTCCATCTTCTACACGCCGACGACGGGCTTCCTGATCGGCTGGATCGCTGCAGCCTTCACGACCGGATATCTCTCGGAGCGTTTGGTGAAGCGCGATCAATCGGGTCTCGCGCAGGGCGTCGGCTTCTTTCTGGCCAGTGTCGCCGGTGGCGTGATCGTGCTTTACGCTTTCGGCATCACCTATCTCGGTTTTGCAGCAGGCATCGGCTTCACCAAGGCGTTCATCGGCTCCATGGCGTTCATTCCGGGTGATGTCGTCAAGGCGGTCCTCGCTGCGTTGGCTGGTCGTGCTGTCATGGCCGGGTACCCCCTGCTGCCGCAGCGCGCTTAATTCCCTACACAACCGTTCAGGAGTCACCGCCATGGCCACACGGCTTTACGAGCACCCGATATTCCTGGAACACATAACACCGGAAGGGCACCCTGAGCGCCCTGACCGGCTGCGTTCGCTCAACATCGCACTGGAGCATCCGAATTTCGAACGGTTGGACCGGAAGGAGGCGCCGCAGGCAAATGAGGATGCCGTGCTTCTGGCGCACCCGGAAAGCCATCTCATCTCCGTCATGCGACAAATCCCGGAAGAGGACGGCGAGATCAATCGCATCGAGGCCGATACCTATGCTTCACCCAAAAGCCTTCAGGCGGCGCTGACCGGCATCGGTGCTGCGATGGCGGCGGTGGACGATGTGTTCAGCGGCGCAGCCGATAACGTCTTCGTCGCCAGCCGGCCACCCGGCCACCATGCCGAGACGGAAAAAGCCATGGGCTTTTGTCTGTTCAACAATGCCGCCATTGCAGCGCGCCATGCGCAGAAGACCTATGGCGCGGAACGCGTCGCTATCGTGGATTGGGATGTCCACCACGGCAACGGGACACAGGATATTTTCTGGAACGATACATCCGTTCTCTTCTGCTCCACACACCAGATGCCGCTCTATCCCTGGAGTGGTGACAAACGCGAGACAGGCATCAAGAACAACGTCGTCAACGCCCCACTTTCGCCCAACACCGGCAGCGACCACTTTCGCGAAGCATTCAAATCCCGCGTTCTTCCAGCGCTTGCCGATTTCTCCCCCGATCTTATCATCATCTCGGCGGGTTTCGATGCGCATCACCGCGATCCGCTGGCGCAGATCAATCTGGTGGGTGAGGATTTCGACTGGGCAACGGGGCGAATTCTGGAGATGGCCGACAAATTTGCCGCCAACCGGGTCGTCAGCCTGCTTGAAGGTGGTTATGATCTGGAAGGGCTGGCGGAATCGGCAGCCATGCATATTTTGAGAATGATGAAGGGTTGAACATGACGGAAAATGCCAACACAGCCGATGTCAGCGGTTATTCTTTCGAAAAGGCTGTCGCCGAGCTGGAAAGCATTGTCGCCCGTCTGGAACGCGGCGATGTGGCGCTGGACGAATCTATCGCCATTTACGAGCGCGGCGAAGCCCTGAAGAAACATTGTGAAGTCCTGCTGACGGCCGCAGAAAAGCGGATCGAGAAAATCCGGCTGGATCGCGCAGGCAAGCCGGTTGGCGTGGAGCCATTGGACGGCGAATAGGCTCCCTTCCCCGGTTCTTGGGCTTCGACGGACCGCACGAAAACAGACCGTTTAGTATTGATTGCTAACGAACGCCTTGAATCATGGTAAGCTACGACCTGATCTCAGGAGATTGCCATGTCATTTTTTCCGGGAAGAGACCCGGCAGCAGGCGATGCTTTTGCCTGTGACGCCATCGAAAACCTGATTATTCCGCGCTCCAGTGATATTGGCGGGTTTGCCGTGCGCCGGGCCCTGCCAACGCGGGACCGGCGGTTGGTGGGCCCCTTCATCTTCTTTGACCGGATGGGCCCGGCCATTCTCAGAGCCGATCAAGCGCTGGATGTGAAACCGCATCCCCATATCGGCCTTTCGACGGTTACCTATCTGTTTGATGGCGAAATCAAGCATCGCGATAGCCTCGGTACCGAACTGGTGGTCCGCCCCGGCGATCTCAACCTGATGACCGCAGGACGCGGCATTGTGCATTCCGAGCGGACACCGGAAAACCTGCGCGGCCACCCCCTTTCCATGTCCGGTCTGCAAACATGGCTCGCCCTGCCCGATGGCAGCGAAGAAATCGCACCAGATTTTTCCCACACCGGACGCGAGGCCATGCCTGTGATTGAAGTCAAGGGCGCGACCGGCCGGATCGTCATCGGAGGATTTGCAGGCGCTGCATCCCCGGTCAAGACGTTGACCGATACGCTTTACGTTGATCTGACGCTTGATGCCGGGGTCAAGTTTCCCTTTCCAGCTGATCACGAAGAGCGGGCGGTCTATATTCTCTCCGGTTCACTTGATGTCGCGGGTGACGTTTTTGCAGCCGATCAGCTCATCGTCTTCCGCGCGGGCGATGATATTACGTTGAAAGGCGGCATCAGCGGTTGTCACATCATGCTTTTCGGCGGCGCGGCCATGAATTCCAAGCGTTATATCTGGTGGAATTTCGTATCGTCATCAAAAGAACGCATAGAAAAAGCCAAGGAAGAGTGGAGAACCGGGCGCTTCGACATCGTACCGGGGGACGAAGAAGAGTTTGTCCCTTTGCCGCAGAGTTGAAATTCGTTAAAACGAATTAAATCTTGCCGAAGTCTGCATTGCACACCATCTGGTAGCAGCAGGTTGAACCGATAAATACGAAGGCCGAACGATTGACCGGAATGCCAGAGACACCATTGCTTGACCGGGTGAAATTCCCATCCGATCTCAAGTTGATCGAGGATCGCGATCTGCCGCAATTGGCCAGAGAATTGCGCGACGAGATGATCGATGCTGTCTCAACGACCGGCGGCCATCTGGGTGCAGGTCTGGGCGTGGTCGAACTGACCATTGCCATCCACAAGGTGTTCAACACACCGGACGACCGGCTCATTTTCGATGTCGGCCATCAATGTTATCCGCACAAGATTCTGACGGGCCGCCGTGATCGCATTCGCACCTTGCGCCAGGAGGGCGGTCTGTCCGGCTTCACCCGCCGCGCCGAAAGCGAATATGATGATTTCGGCGCCGGCCACTCGTCCACCTCCATTTCCGCAGGTCTCGGCATGGCTGTAGCGGCTGAGCTTGATGGCAGCGACCGCAAGGTGATTTCCGTAATCGGCGATGGCTCCATGTCCGCTGGGATGGCGTTCGAGGCGCTCAACAATGCCGGTGCGCTGGATGCCAGGCTGATCGTCATCCTCAACGATAACGACATGTCGATTGCACCGCCAACGGGGGCGATGAGCGCGTATCTGGCGCGTCTCGCCTCCGGGCGCACCTATATGGGCTTTCGCGATTTCGGCAAGAAGCTGACGGCCTATCTCGGCAAGACCATCGACCGGGCGATTACGCGCGCTGTGACCCATGCACGGGGCTACGTCACAGGTGGCACCCTGTTCGAAGAACTCGGCTTCTACCACATCGGCCCTATCGACGGTCACTCCTTCGAGCATCTTTTGCCCGTTCTGCGCAATGTGCGCGACAACCAGAAAGGCCCCGTGCTGATCCATGTCGTGACGCAGAAGGGTAAGGGCTACGCCCCTGCCGAAGCGGCCGCGGACAAATATCACGGCGTCAATAAGTTCGACGTCATCACCGGGGCGCAGGCAAAAGCCAAGCCTAATGCACCCAGCTATACCAGCGTGTTTGCAGAAGCGCTGATCCACGAAGCCACGCTGGATGACAAGATTGTCGGCGTCAGCGCCGCGATGCCAAACGGAACCGGTCTGGATAAACTGGCCGAACTGTTCCCGAAACGCAGTTTCGATGTGGGCATTGCCGAACAGCATGCCGTGACCTTCGCGGCGGGCCTTGCTGCCGATGGCTACAAACCGTTCTGTGCGCTGTACTCCACCTTTCTGCAACGCGGTTACGACCAGCTGGTGCATGATGTGGCGATCCAGAGCCTGCCGGTGCGCTTCCCGATAGATCGCGCCGGGTTTGTTGGTGCTGATGGCCCCACGCACTCGGGCTCTTTCGACACCACTTTCCTCGCTACCCTGCCCGGCATGGTGGTCATGGCGGCGTCTGACGAAGCAGAGCTGAAACATATGGTGCGCACGGCGGCCGCCTATGACGAGGGTCCAATTTCCTTCCGCTATCCGCGCGGCGAAGGCGTCGGCATCGAAATGCCTGCGCGTGGTGAAATTCTAACGATCGGCAAGGGTCGCATCGTCAAGGAAGGCTCCAAGGTCGCCCTGCTTTCCTTCGGCACCCGTCTTACCGAGTGCATGTCTGCTGCGGAGGATCTGGACGCGGCGGGCCTTTCCACCACCGTTGCCGATGCACGGTTTGCTAAGCCGCTGGACCTCGATCTCATTCGTCAGCTCGCCAGCCATCACGAAGTTCTCATTACCATCGAAGAAGGTTCGGCGGGCGGCTTCGGCGCGCATGTCCTGCACTTCATGGCAAGTGCCGGTCTCCTCGACACCGGCCTGAAGGTCCGTACGCTGACACTTCCCGACCAGTGGGTCGAACAGGCCAAGCCGGAAATCATGTATGCCAATGCGGGGCTTGATCGTGCAGGTATCGTTTCCACGGTCTTCAAAGCGCTGGGCCAAAAGCAGGCCGGGCTTGGTGTCGCCGGATAATCCCGTTTCCCGACTCGATAAGCCATTAGAGCGTTTCCTTGTTAAATGGAAACAGTTCTGTTGGTTCAAACGGGATCGACTGCTTGTCCGGATGGCGCGTGGCGTAGCCTTAGCATGCGGCCAAGCCGTCCGGGCAGGCAGATGGCCCGTTTCAACCAACCCAGAGGGCCGGAGCATATTTCCGCCAGGACAACGGCGATCGGCTCGGCCGTACCTTAGGGTATGCCCTTCGTCAATCGCCGTTGTCCTGACGAAAATCTGCTCCGGCAGAACGTTTCCATTTAACAAGGAAACGCTCTAAAAAACCCGCCAGATCGCTCCGGCGGGTTTTGCGTTTCAAGTCATGGCTTATCTCAGAATTCTTCCCAGTCCTGTGCCACCGGCTTGGCGGATGTTTCGGCCTTGGGCGAGAAGGCTTTTGCCAGGCTCTGGCCGAGCGCGCGCGCCGGAGACGAAACAGGACGCGCCGTTGGCTGAGCAATCTTTGCTGCAGGGCGTGGAGCCTGCGAATAGACCGGCTTCGGCGCCGACGCAGAGAAGGAGCGCGGTGCAGTGTGCTGTGCTGGTGCAAAGGCTGGGGCGGCACGGGCGCCATTGCCCAGGTTGAACTGGCCGATGAGGTCGTTCAGTGCTTCTGCTTCGCGGGCAAGGGCGTGGCTCGCGGCTGTCTGCTGCTCCACCATCGCGGCGTTCTGCTGCGTGCCTTGATCCATCGTGTTGACGGCCGTGTTGATTTCCTGAAGACCGGTTGCCTGTTCGCGGGCAGCCGTGACGATGGTGCTGACGTGGGTGTTGATTTCCTCGACTTCAGCGATGATCAGTTCCAGCGCCTTGCCGGTTTCTCCGACGAGGTTCACGCCGTTTTCGACCTGCTGGGTAGAGGCGCTGATCAGTGTCTTGATCTCCTTTGCCGCGTTGGCAGAACGCTGCGCCAGTTCACGCACTTCCTGCGCAACAACCGCAAAGCCTTTGCCCGCTTCACCGGCACGCGCCGCTTCGACACCGGCGTTCAAAGCCAGAAGATTGGTCTGGAACGCGATGTCGTCGATGACACCGATAATATTGGTGATTTCGCCCGAAGACTTTTCAATGGCCTGCATGGCAGAGACGGCGCTGCGGACGACGGTGCCTGATTTTTCAGCTCCGGAGCGTGCACGCTGAACCAGAGCGCTTGCCTCTTCTGCGCCCTTGGCGCTGTCACGCACGGTGGTCGTGACTTCTTCGAGCGCTGCGGCCGTCTCTTCGATAGAAGCCGCCTGCTGCTCGGTGCGACGCGACAGATCATCGGCAGACGACAGCATCTCGGACGCACCGGCATTGATGGCGGACGCATTTTGACCGACCGTGCGCATGGCTTCCTGAAGCTTGTCCAGAGAGTTGTTGAAGTTGACGCGCAAGGGCTCGATGAACTCGGCAAACGGCGTGTCGATCCGGTAAACCAGATTGCCGTCGGCCAGCGCTTGCAGACCCTTGGCCAATTCATCGCGCGCAAACGTCTGTTCAGCTTCGGCGCGGGCTTTGTCGGCTTCATGGCGACGACGATCTGCCTCTGTCGAGGAGCGCATACGGTCGCTTTCGTCCGAAAGGCGGGACTTTTCGATACCGGCTTCCTTGAAGACCAGAACGGCTTGCGCCATCTTGCCCACTTCGTCGCCACGGTCCAGTGCTGGAACCTCGACGGTGGTGTCACCACCGGCAAGGCGGCTCATCGCATCCGTCATACCGACAATCGGCGAAACGATGGCACGCGATAACGACCAGATCAGCACAACGGCAACGAGACCAGCGGCAGCACCGCCACCGAGAAGCGCAAGCTCAAGGTTGGTATGGGCGGCGGCCTGTGCAGCAACCTGCGCTTCGGACGCGGTGGTCAACTCCGCCTTGATCTTGGCCGCAGCGGCACGGAAACTATCCAGCTGGCCCTTGGCCTGATTGCGTCCAATCTCGATGACCTCGGAAATCGGCGCCTCGGTGTTCTTGCGGGCTGCCATCTGAGGCTGAGCCAACTGCGTATAGAACACGGTGGCCGTTGCCTGCATGTCATCGATGGATTTCAGAATGTCGGGCTGGCCGGCGGCCAAGATACGGGCTTCGTCCAGTTTCTTCAACATCAGGTCGCGCTGGGCAAACACATCATTATACGTGCTGTCGCTGCGAAACAGCAGGAAGCCGCGCTGGTTGACCGCCTGCTCCAGCATCGCCGCTTTTGCATCATCGATATTCGACACGATTTTGGCGGTGTTCGTCTGACGTTCAGAAACACGCTTGGCTTCAATCGTCTGCATGAATACAATCGCTGACGCCACCAGGCAAACAGCCATCAGGGCAACGAATGTGACGACCAGCTTCAGGTTGATAGGTAGATTTTTCAAAGACATCGAGAACTCTTTCGACACGCTTTCGGTGTGACAACAGGCAAGCAGCCTGGACACCACGCAATCTCTTTCGGGGAGGCCCGCCTTCATGGCGGAAATGTTACGTCTAAAATCAGTTATACGAGACAATGCCATAAAGCCGTTTATTTTCGCTTAAGCGCTGGGGAGGACCACAGGTGCTGGACCAGTGTGGAAACTATGTTTTGCGCTCCGCTCAGTGCTTGGCCGTTACAAAATGCTTGCTTTCCGGGCTTTTGGCAGTCATTGACACAACATGTCTCATTCATCTGAAAATCACCGGCTGGACCAGCTTCTGGTATCGCGCGGCCTGTTTGCCAGCCGCTCCCGTGCACGCGATGCCGTGGCGCGCGGCACCGTTCGCGTCAATGGCAAGGTCGTCACAAAACCCAGCCTGACATTCCCGGGAAATGTCGTCTTTGAGATCAGCGATCCCGCGCAGGATTACGTATCGCGCGCGGCATTGAAACTGGTTGCAGCACTCGACTATTTCGAACTGGACCCACGCAATCTGGAATGTCTTGACGTTGGCGCCTCCACGGGTGGCTTTACCGAGGTGTTGCTGAAACGCGGCGCCTCCCACGTCACCTCTATCGATGTCGGCCACGGCCAAATCCATCCCCGCATCGAAAACGACCGTCGTGTTACCAGCATCGAAGGTTTCAACGCACGTTTCCTGACAAGCGACGATATCGATAACCGGCCGATACGGTTTATCGTGTCGGATGTGTCGTTCATATCGTTGAAGCTGGCGCTCGCGCCTGCCCTCGAATTGGTCGAGTCCGGTGCGCTGGCCATTCTGCTCGTCAAGCCGCAATTCGAAGCAGGACGCGATGCGATCAGCAAGGCCGGCCTGCTGAAAGAGCCTGAGACAGCACCGGCTGTTGCCGCAGAACTTGAGCGCTGGCTGGTGGAAGACATGGGCTGGATCAGCCTTGGCCTCATCCCCTCCCCCATAGCTGGTGGCGATGGGACCGAGGAGTTTCTTCTCGGAGGTCGCAAGCCATGACAGCCCAGACCGTGAAAATACAAGGCCTCGGCGCGCAGGGCGATGGCATCGTGCACGACGCGGATGGGCCGATCTTCGTCCCATTCGCGCTGCCCGGAGAGACCGTTGCGATTGCCCGGATCAAGGATCAGGGCACCATCATGTCGATCACCGAAGCGGCACCCGAGCGGCGCGAGCCTGCCTGTCGCCACTTCGGTCCCGATGGCAAGAACGGCACCTGCGGAAGCTGTTCCCTGCAGCATCTGGCCGATGAACCCTATCACGTCTTCAAGCGCAGCCTCGTCGTCGCCGCATTGAAATCCAAAGGTCTCGACGCCGAAGTAGGAGCATTGGTGCACTGTCGCCCCGGTGAAAGACGCCGTGTCGTCTTCACCGCCCGCAAAACCGAAAAAGGCCTCCTGCTGGGCTTCAGTCAGGCCAACAGCCACCATATCGTCGCCATCGAAGAATGTCCCGTCACGACCGATGGTATCGTCTCGCGTCTCGATGCGATCCGAGCCATCGGTGCACCGCTTGCAACGACCGCCGAACCGTTCCGCATCACCGTGATGGAAACGCTTTCAGGGCTTGATATTTGCTTCGAAGGTATCAAAACGGCCAGCGACAAGCAGCGCCGTACTGTCACTGAAATCGTGCTGTCGATGCCCGGTATTGCCCGTGTTTCGCTCTCGGGTGAAATCCTGATCGAACCACTGAGGCCTGTTATTCAATTCGACGGCGTCAACATCACGCCCCCCGCGGGTAGTTTTGCACAGGCCACGAAGCAAGCCGAAGACGCCATGGCCGAACTGGTTGTCGCGCATGTCGGCAAATCCAAGCGCATCGCCGACCTGTTCAGCGGCTCCGGCACCTTTGCCCTGCGGCTGGCCCGTCTGGGTAAGGTTCACGCGGTGGAGGCCGAGGACAAGGCGCTCAAGGCGCTTGATCTTGCGGCCCGCAACACGCAAGGCCTGAAACCCGTAACCATTGAAAAGCGTGACCTTTTTCGCCATGCACTGACCGTCAAGGAACTGAAGAACTACGATGCCGTGGTCTTCGATCCGCCACGCGCAGGGGCAGAGGCCCAGTGCAAGGAACTGGCCCGCAGCGGCGTGAAGAAGATCGTCGCTGTCAGTTGCAACCCGCTGTCGCTGGCACGAGACCTCGCTATTCTGGTTGAGGGTGGTTATCGCCTGACCAAAGTCACGCCTATCGACCAATTTTTATGGTCGCCGCACGTGGAAGCGGTCGCAACGCTCGAAAAGTAACGCTTACCAGGCGGTATCGATATTGCCGTTGCCGACCACGCCGCTGCAACGACAGCGTCCACCAACCCGTCCTTGCTGAACAGGGCAGACATAGGGTCGCGAGCGGTTGGCGCTATCAGGTGGCGTGACAACGCAGACGAAGCGCTGATGGCGGCGCTCATAACCGTTGTTTTGGTTGGACGAACCCGCCTGACTGTTGAAATTTTGCACGTCAATGATATCGCTGTGCGCCAGCTGCGACATTGAGGGCGGCTGAAGGCTGGCCGCACCGGCGACAGTGGACAGCGACATGATGATGGCAAGCATTGCGAAAATGAGCGGGCGCATGGATGGGCTTTCTTGAAAACGGAGTTTCCTTCCCCAAAGACTAAACAGCCTTCTTTGGCAATTCCACAAGACCCGCCCATTTTCACCAGCCACGCTTAACGACGCATGAATGCCTCGAACGCCGCTCTGGCTTCCTCACTCTGTAGCTGGGCAGCAAAATGCACGATTTCAGCGTCGATCCGCGCCCGAATGTCAGCGCTGTCTCCACGGAGAAGATCACGGGCGATCTTGAGCGCCTGCGGTGGCTTTGCTGCAAGCGATGACGCAATTTTCAGCGTTTCGCTCTCGACGTCGGCTTCGGGCACGACTTTCCATATCAACCCAGCCTGAAGCGCCTGTTCTGCCGAAAAGCCTTCGCCTGCGGCCAGCAGCGCGAAGGCACGCTGGTGGCCCATGATGCGCGGCACGAGCAGGCTGGAAGCCGCTTCCGGCACCAAAGCCAAATCCACGAAAGGCGTCTTGAACAGACTGCGGGCAGAAGCAACCGTCATGTCGCAATGCAGGTTGAGCGTGGTACCGATGCCGATGGCGAGACCATCCACACCGGATACGATGGGTTTTTGAACGCCGACCAGCGCATGCAGGAAATCCCCCGCCGCCAGCCGGCCCTTGCCGCCGGACATGGCAAAGGCCATGAAGTCAGCCATGTCATTACCCGCCGAAAAGCAGCCGTTTGAGCCGAGAAAGGCGATGACGCGAATTTCAGCATCCGCATCTGCCGTCTGCAAGGCCTCGATCATGGTGCGATACATGGCATCCGTAATGGCGTTTTTCTTGTCCGGTCGGTTGAAACGAATGACCAGCACGCCGGGTGCCGCTTGCGGACGTTCAACAAGGATATGATCGGCAGACATGAGAACTCCTTAGGCCAGAACGGCGCGGGCGGCTTCAAGGCTCGCGGCTCCAGATATCACACGATCCTTCAAGGCGGACGTTTCAGCAAGAAGGTTCTCCGCAGTGAAACGGCAAAGCGCGGTGCGGTTTGTCCCCTGCCCGTCGTCGACCGAAGCCAAAGCACCCTTGGCCAGATAGACCCCGGTCAGAGCCAATCCGAACAAACGCTGGTACGGTGTGGCACCGGCAAGTGCTGCGGCAGTTTCGCCCTTTGCCAAGGCACCCAGCAACCAATCGGTCGACTCTTCCAGATCGGCAATGCTCCGGTCGAGATAGCGGGCCGTCTCGCCAAGCTCCGGTGTGTTAGAAGCATGCACCGCTTGTGCCTGTTCTTTCAATTCGGCGATAAACCCACGCACCTGCGCGCCCTCGGAGAGCAGCAATTTGCGCGTGACAAGATCGATGGCCTGAATACCGTTGGTGCCTTCATAGATCGGTGCGATACGCGCATCGCGCAGGTAACGGGCCGCACCCGTTTCCTCTATGAAGCCCATACCGCCATGCACCTGAATGCCGAGCGAGGCCACGTCCACGCCGGCATCGGTTGAGAAAGATTTGGCAATCGGTGTCAAAAGGGCCGCCCGTTCCTGCCAGAACGTGCGCTCCGCTGCATCGGTTTTCACATGGCTCATATCGATGGCATGGGCGCAGGAGAAGGAAATGGCGCGGGAGCCTTGGGTCAGCGCCTTCATGGTCAGAAGCGTTCTGGCGGTGTCAGGATGCTCGATGATCGGGCTCATGCCCGTCGCTTTGGTACCGGGTGCTTTGCCCTGGGCGCGCTCCTTGGCATAGGCAATCGCCTTCTGCGTCGCCGCTTCGCAGATGGCCACACCCTGCATGCCCACGGCCAGACGTGCATTGTTCATCATGGTGAACATGCAAGCAAGACCCTTGTTCTCTTCACCCACGATCCATCCGATAGCACCCTTCTCGGAACCATAGCGACCGTCACCGAAAATCATCGTGCAGGTGGGGGAGCCGTGAATACCCAGCTTGTGCTCCAGCGCGTGGCAGAAGAGATCGTTGCGTTCACCGGGATTGCCTGCCTCATCGGGCAGGAATTTCGGGACGAGAAACAGTGAGATGCCGCGTGTACCCGCAGGCGCATCCGGAAGGCGCGCCAACACCAGATGGATGATGTTGTCGGCTGCGTCGTGCTCACCCCAGGTGATGTAGATTTTCTGGCCGAAGATCCGATAGCTGCCATCACCGACGCGCTCTGCCCGGCTTTTCAAGGCAGCGAGATCCGATCCGGCCTGCGGCTCCGTCAGGTTCATGGTGCCGGTCCAGACACCGGATACCAGTTTTTCCAGATAGATCGCTTTGAGATCGTCGCTTCCATGGGTGGCGATGGCTTCCACCGCACCCATTGTCAGCGTCGGGCAAAGGGCAAACGCCATGGAGCCGGAGTTCCACATCTCAAGAGCTGCGACATTCAACAGATGCGGAAGAGCCTGTCCGCCGAATTCTTCCGGCGCGGTCAGGCCGTTCCAGCCGCCGTCTGCCCAACGGCGGTAGAGATCGGCCCAGCCATCTGGCGTGCGCACGACACCATCCACGATGGTGGAGCCTTGGCGATCACCGATCTCCGCCAGAGGCGCAACCTCTTCGGTGGCGAAACGACCGGCCTCATGGAGAATGGCATCGACGGTATCTTCATCGAGATCACCGAACGCGCCCTGTTCCAGCGCGACCTTCAGGCCTGCCACGTGTTTCAGCGTAAAAGCGATATCGTCTACCGGTGCGAGATACATTCTGCCTCCTCCCGAAGCGTCAAAATTGCAAAGCGATAGCCTTCGGGGCTAATTGATTTTTACGTAAACGTCAATTTGAAATATCCCCGATGTGTTCAACTTAAAGCGTGGTGCGGTCTGCTTTCGTAACCGGCCTGCGCCAATCGGCATGACCGTAATCAAACTGTCACAAAACTCTGGTCAGCATGAGTTCGTCGCATAAGCGGGATTGTCTTCCGCTCCTCGCCGCGACCGTGTTTCAGGATCAAGCGCATGGACATTCCTCACCCCGCCATTCCCGGTCTCGTCTGGGCCTACCGTTTTCGCCCCGGGGTCGAGCCCTGCGTCCGATTGGGCGCTGACGTAACACTTGCCGATCTCCAGACCGAAGACGGTTTTTTCTGGCTACACTTGAACCTCGCAGATTCACGCGTCGCGGGCTTTCTGGAGAGCGTTCATGCACTCGATGACAGTATCAAGGCGAACCTGACAACGCATGAAACGCACCCTTCCATCGTCGTCGATGACGGCGCGCTCTATGGAACGCTGATCGATTTCCAAAGGGAGTTCGATCAGGAAACCCGCGATATCGGTTGGCTGCATTTTGCGCTGGGCGAACGCTACATCATCACGACCCGCTTGCAGCCACTTCGGTCCATCGACCGTCTGCGCGCCGCTATCGACAAAAACCCGAAGCGCTTTTCCACGCCCTCGCATGTTTTCGAGGGCCTCGTCGCGGAATTCCAACGCAGCCTGATCGCGCTGGTGATGGAAACGACGGAGGAGTTGAATGCCATAGAGGATTTCGTTTATGACGCCACGCCCTGCGACGAACGTCGCAGGCTGGCGCCGGTACGCCGTACCGTGGTGCGCCTCCACCGGCATCTGCGCACGGTGCTGACACTGATGCGCAGGGCGTCCGCGGCCGATGACGAGGAAATGCCATTCGGCTTCGAAGAGATCGCGGCCCGTCTGACCGGACGACTTGAGTCCATCGATCACGATGTCTACGCGCTTCAGGAGCGGGCAAGGCTGCTACACGAAGAGGTCGATTCGAAGCTTTCCTCGGAAACCAACCGGCATCTCTACATCCTGTCGCTGATGACAGCGTTTCTTTTGCCTCCGACGCTCGTCACTGGTTTTTTCGGCATGAACACCGGTGCCCTCCCCTTTACGGAAGGAGCCAGCGGCACGATCTATGCCGCCAGCTTCATCGTTGCATCCATTCTCTTTGCCTGGATCATCCTGCGCCGTGTCGGCATTCTCTAAATGCAAAACGCCGCCCGGATGGAGCCGGACGGCATTTCTCACTTTGAAACTTATGTCGATCAGCCGTAAGGCGAATAGCATGGCTGGCGTGGGCCGTTATAAGGCTGGAACGTGTTGCTATAGGCATCATACGAACGGTAGCGACCCGAGCACCAGTTCACGTGGCTTTGGCTCAAGCCGACACGCGGAGCAGCGCGGTAGACCGGACGCGGACGGTATTCCGGCACAGGGCGGTAAACTTCGCGAGGCTGAGCTAGGGCGCCGCCAATGATAGCACCAGCGCCAAATGCGGCCAGCGGGAACCAGTAGCCATTGTGGTGGCGATATCCCGGACGGTAATCACGATAGCCACGATGGCCGCGATAATAACCGCCACCATAGTCACGTCTGTAACCACGGTCACGCCAGTACTGGACGTTCACCACACCACTATCGGCCTTCTCGACGGCTGGTGGAGCAACGGTCAGTGGCATGGCCTGCGCAGGGACGATGGAGCCTGCGGCGATCAACGCCGAGAAACCGGCGGCCCAAAGGATTTTCATATAGTTTTGCATCTGATTTCCTCCATCCACGGCCGGATACACTGCCGGCGCATTGTGAATAACGATGTTCTTCTTTTGATATTCCGTTTACGAAATGCGGTTCAATTTATATATTGTTCAGAATATAAATGGCTAGCTGAACCCAGCATTAACAGTTCGTTCACAGTCACTTGATCGGCTCTGAATTGAAACAATAGAAAAAGCCCGGCATGATGCCGGGCTTGATTTAAATCTGCATATCACGGCGAAACGCACTGACGGCGGGGGCCATTGTTAGGCTGGAACGTGTTGTCATAGGCGCGATACGAGCGGTAGCGGTTCGCGCACCATTGCTGATGGCTGCTGCCGTATGACGGACGCGACTGAGACACCGCACCACCGATGATCGCACCGGTCGCGAAAGCAGCCAGAGGGAACCAGTAACCATTGTGCTGGCGATAGCCACGGCGGTATTCGCGGTAACCTCGGTGACCGTTGTAATATCCGCGTCGTGCCTCGGAGCGACGGAAATCGCGATCACGATGGCGATAATAGCGACGTTCACCGTAACTGAACTGCACAGGAACAACGTCCTGTGTTGTTGCCTGAACAGGCTTTACCATTGGGATCGGGGCCTGAAAAGCCTGCGACGGTGCGAAGCTAGTCAGAAGCATGACGACTGCGGTAGCGACGCTCGTCTTGCGCAAATTCAGCATGAGTTTCCTCCATTGTGGACACGACGCGTTGAACCGCGTTTCGATGAGCACCTAACGGAAAGATCGGATATTGGTTCCATTGCGCAAAATGGAACCCAAGTATCATCACGCCTCTACTTGAACATCCGTCAACGGACGCGAGCAGCAGGCAAGGATATATCCCTCCTCGATATCCTCGTCGAGAATGCCGCCATTGTGGTTCATTTCAACCTCGCCCGAAAGCTTCAGAACGCGGCATGTTCCGCATATGCCGGATTCGCAGGCCGCGCCAATGCGCACACCCGCCGCACGTGCGGTCATCAGGATCGTCTGGCCCGGCTGGCAGGGGACGTCCTTGCCGGAAAGCGTAAAGCCGATCTTCGCCAGGACCTCGCCATCTTCAAGGGCCGCACTCGGGCCGACCGCAACGGGCGTTGCGGGAGCAAAGCTTTCCTGATGATAGCGCGCCATGTCGAAGCCCGACGCTTCCAGCATGGAATGGATGGCCGCCATAAACGGTTCAGGACCACAGCAAAATACTGTGCGGTCCATGAAATCATGCGAGAGCAAAGCGATCTTGGCCTTGTCGACCATACCCTTCAGCCCAGACCACAGATCGGTACGCCCGCAATTTTCAACGATGAAACCAAGCGAAAGATTGGGCATGAAGCGGGCAAGATATTCGAGTTCGTGCCGGAAGACGATATCGGAGGGAGAGCGCGAGCAGTTGATGAAATGAATGTCGCTTAGCGGTGCGCGGTCGCTCATGTCCCGCACCATCGACATCATCGGCGTTACGCCGGAACCTGCCGAGATGAAAAGATACTTGTCGCCGGGATGGCGCACATAGGAAAAATCCCCCAGCGGTCCCAGCGCGCGAATGCGCATGCCCGGCTTGAGGTTGTTGAACATCCAGCGTGTTCCGATGCTGGCGGCTTGCGCCTTGACTGTGACGGCCAGCGCATAGGGGCGCGATGGACTGGACGACAGCGTGTAGGTGCGAAACAGAGGCTCCGGCCCGACCGGAAGTTCCAGAGTCACGAACTGACCCGGCAGATAACGAAACCAGTTGGGACCTTCGGAGCGAAACAGGAATGTCATCACGTCAGGCGTTTCGGGCGTGACCGAAATGCATTCCAGCATGTGAAGCTTGTCGCTCCACGGCTTCATTTCGTCGATATGCCTGTAGGTGGTCGCCATGTTCACCAAGGTCATGCGACAGCCGAGAGTTTTTGCTTGTCTCCCGACAGACGGTCGATCATGAAATCGGAGTACCAGTTTACGAATTGCATGACACCGCCTTCGTCTTCCGGTGAATAGGGCCCCGGCTCATAGGCAGGCGAACGGATGCCGAACGCATTTTCCTCGACGATGCGGCGGTCCTGATCATTGGTCTCGTTCCAGACATGCGTCAGGTCTTCCAGATTGTAATCGACACCTTCAACGGCGTCCTTGTGGACCAGCCATTTGGTCGTGACCTGTGTCTCCTGCGGCCCAAGCGGCACCACACGGAAGGAAATCAGGTGGTCACCGAGGAAGTGGTTCCACGTCGTCGGGTAGTGGAACAGCAGCAGTGTACCGATATGGTCGATGGTCACATCGTCGGACAACGGGCGGCGCACGGCACGCTTGCCGGACATCGTATAGCTTTCCGCTTCTCCGATCAGCGGCATGCGCGCCACGCGGAATTGTCCCTTGGGATCCATCTTAAAGCGGCTGGGGAGGCCGGCGGCCTCGCAGCGCGCCCAATGACCGCCGATTTCAGGATCGCTGGCACCGCCATCCGTGCCTGTCACGCTCGGGTTTTCCGGGTAGGTGCGGCACAGCTCGGGGTGGTTGGCGGCGCAGTGATAGCACTCGCGATTGTTTTCCCAGACGAGCTTCCAGTTACCCTTTTCGATGATGGTGCTTTCATGGGCGACTTTCGCCTCCCAGATGCGGTGCGGCGCCATGTAGGCTTCGACTTCGGCACGCACCGGAGCGAAATCCATCGGCTGCTCTGCCAGACAGATGAAGACGTAGCCAGCAACGGCTTCACAGGCGATCGGCTTCAGACCGAAATCTTCCTTGTTGAAATCGTCGCCCATGTGGCGGGCAAACAAAAGCTTGCCATCCAGGTCGTAGGTCCATTGGTGATAGGGACAGACGAGGCGAGCGGATTGACCCTTCTGGCTGGTGCAGACGCGTGAACCACGGTGCCGACAGGAATTGTGGAAGGCACGTATGGTGCCATCCTTGCCACGCACGATGATGACAGAGTAGTCACCGATTTGAACCGTGAGGTAGGTCCCGGCCTTTGGCACTTCGCAATCATGCGCCACAAAAAGCCAATCGCGATACCAGATATTTTCCATATCCAGCTGGAAATAGTCCTGATCCACGTAGAAAGGTTGCTCCAGCGTGAAGCCTTCACGACGGTTTTTCAGTTGGCGCAATACGGTTTCACGCAAATCCATGGCCATGTCCTCGAAAAGTCGCGGCTCGCTTCCAAAGCATCCCCCCGCGTTCAGCTGGGATGATCTAACCATTCGCGTCGATCTTCAGCACCACATACAGCGACATCGGCTTCCGCATTGGCGACAAATTGCGACATGCCTCATAAATGCGACATCACCAGATTATACATTTAAAACAGGGCGTTAATACGCGGCTTCCGAAACATTTCGTCGCAGTATGCCAAAAACGGCGAGTAGACGTTCCTTAACATCGATTCCCTCGCAACAAGAGAATCTTAACCTACTCCCCGTAAAAACAAGGGGGTAGGCAACAGGAGCTCTCTCGATGGAGAAGGGAACGCAAATCCGCTACTTCGATGTGAGCGCTCGCAATATGGCTCCCACACGCTCGAAAACAGCGCATTCGGACTTTCTTCGAACCGGTAAAATCGCCCGTTACGAGCAAAAATGGATACCACGCGAACCGCGTTATCTGACTCATGATGAAGTCGCCGAAATTACCGGGCGCAAACTCCAGACCGCTGGTGAAATGACCCATTCCCGGCTGAACTCTTTTCATCAGTCGATCCGTTTTCCGCAAATGGTGTTTCATCGCACCATCGAGGAAAGTCCGCACCTCGGCTACTGCCACGTGACGGCATCCCGCACCAGCTTCGATGCGCATACGCCGGTGCTGTTTTCGTTTTACTTCGCCAATTTCTTTTCCGAACTGTGCGGCGACGAGCAGTTCTTCGAAAATATCGACCCACGCCAGTCGCGCATGTATTTCGCCATCGCCATGGATATGGCCGGTGACAAGACAGTGAAGATCAACAAGGCGATTCATCGTGATGGTCTGTTGTTTCGCACGAGCGACCCGAAAATCGCGCTCAAGAACGTGCTGATGCTGGGTACCCGCTCCAGCGAGATGCGCAAGTTCATCCGCACGCTCTGACACCGTTGCGCAGATGGCTTTTCAACTGGGCTGAAAACCTCTAAAGGATGCCGCGCGAAAGTGTGGCGCCAAAGGCGGCACGCCTGAAAGGCTCAAGCATCCATGGCGCGTCATATTCACATCGATCATAACAGGGAAACGGCGCTTCGCGACGCCGTCCATGTCCTGTCGTCCGGCCATCCCGTCGCCATTCCCACCGAGACGGTCTATGGCCTTGCAGCGGATGCCACGAACCCTGCCGCCATTGCCCGCATTTATGAAACCAAGGGACGCCCTCAGTTCAACCCGCTGATCTGCCATATGGCAAATATCCAGATGGCGGAAGATCATGCGGTTTTCGATCCCATCTCGCGCAAACTGGCGAATGCATTCTGGCCGGGACCGCTGACCCTCATCCTGCCTTTAAAGCCCGACAGCCAGATCCACGCGCTGGCGACGGCGGGTCTCGATACCGTTGGCATCCGTATTCCCCAGGGCTTTGCCAGTGATTTGATCGCGGCTTTCGGAAAGCCGCTCGCAGCCCCCAGCGCCAACAGCTCCGGCAAGATCAGCTCTACCAGCGCTGCCCATGTGGAGGTGGATCTGGGTGATAAGGTCAGCCTTATTCTGGATGGCGGCGCAGCACCGGTGGGCGTGGAATCCACAATCCTCAAAGTCGAAACGGATGGCTCGGTTCGCCTCCTGCGTCCCGGCGGGCTGGTTGCAGAAGAGATCGAGCGTATCCTGGGTCTGACGCTTGCCCGGTCGGAAAAAGCATCCGCTACCATTGAAGCGCCCGGAATGCTGGCCTCTCATTACGCGCCCGGTGCATCAGTGCGATTGAATGCCGTTTCCGTCGAGAAGGACGAGGCCCTGATCCGCTTTGGTGGCGCAGCGATAGCCGGTGAGGCACATGCCTTGACGGTGCTTGATCTCAGCCCTACCGGCAATCTGGCGGAAGCTGCGACGAACCTGTTCGACCACCTCAAAACCGCCGATGCCAGCGGCGCGCGCAGCATCGCCATTACCTCCATTCCCGAAACAGGCCTTGGCGAAGCCATCAACGACCGGCTGGCGCGTGCCGCTGCACCACGACCCTCAACGAGGGCATCATGACCACCACCGCCCTGCCCGACGATCTACTCCAGCGTTTCGTGACCATCGTTGGTGAGAAGAACGCCGTGCGCGATCAGGCTGATCTTGCACCTCATCTCGTCGAAAATCGCGGACTGTATAAGGGCGCCTCGCCGCTGCTGCTAAAACCGGCCTCTACGGAAGAGGTCGCCGCCATCCTGAAGCTCGCCAGCGAAACCGGCACGGCCATCGTCCCGCAAACGGGCAACACCGGTCTGGTGGGCGGGCAGACGCCGCGCAGCGATGGCAACGACGTCATTCTGTCGCTGGAACGCATGAACCGCGTTCGCGACATCGATCCCATTGCCAACGTCATCATTGTGGATGGTGGCTGCATTCTGGATCACGTTCATCAGGAGGCCGAGAAGGTGGAACGCATGTTTCCACTGTCGCTGGGTTCGCAAGGGTCCTGCCGCATCGGCGGAAATCTTGCCACAAATGCGGGCGGCACGGCCGTTCTGGCTTACGGCAACATGCGGCAGCTTTGCCTGGGGCTCGAAGTCGTCCTGCCGACAGGCGAGATCTGGAATGGTCTTCGCCGCCTCAAGAAGGACAATACGGGTTATGATCTGCGCGATCTGTTCATTGGCTCCGAGGGCACGCTTGGCATCATCACCGGTGCGGTGTTGAAACTCTTCCCCAAGCCGAAAGGGCATCAGGTCGGCTTTGCCGGGCTCAATTCGCCGGAAGAGGCGCTGAAACTGTTCGAGCGCGCCTCGACCTTGTGCGGAGCGGCGCTCACCGGCTTCGAGTTGATGCCACGCATCGGCATCGAGTTTACGGCCAAACATATTCCGGGCGTACGCGACCCCTTGGAGACAGCGCATCCATGGTATGCGCTTATCGACATCTCGACCTCTGACAAGGCCGAGACGGCACAGACCATGATGGAAACTCTGCTGGAACAGGGTTTTGAGGCCGGTATCGTACAGGATGCGGTCATAGCCGCATCGGAGGCGCAGCGTCAGGCTCTGTGGCACATGCGTGAAAGTATGTCAGATGCGCAAAAACCGGAGGGCGGCTCCATCAAGCACGACGTGTCCGTGCCGGTCTCGAAAATCCCCGAATTCATGGCGGAAGCGGCGGCTGGTGTGATTGACGCCATTCCCGGTGCGCGCATCTGTGCCTTCGGTCATCTCGGCGATGGCAATATCCATTACAATATTTCCCAGCCTGTCGGTGCCGACAAGGCAGAGTTCATTGCCCGCTGGCGTGAGATCAATCACATTGTCCACGGCATCGTGCTGTCATATGGCGGATCGATTTCTGCGGAACACGGCATCGGCCAGTTAAAACGTGACGAGCTTGCCGATATCCGCCCAGGTATCGAAATGGAACTGATGCGCCGAATCAAGACAGCCTTCGATCCGGCGGGCGTCATGAACCCGGGCAAGGTCGTTCGCATTTAGCGGTCATCTCTATCGCTTCCGTTTAAGAATAGAGCACTCTACCCACAGCCCGAGCTCCCGTTGTGGCGCCTTTTTTTGGGCGTCACGCTCGTCATCCCCACCCATTTTTGGCTTTCGCATCCTTGGCAATTGCCGGGAGCGCTGAGCCCTGCGCTAGCTGTTTCTCAGGGCGATGCGCGCAGGGACGGCCAACGCGTTTTCTCCTGTCTACATGAACTGGAAATCCGATCTCGGCACGGACGCCTGCCCACAGGCTGCCGTGCCAATTCAGGATTTCGAAACCCTATCGGTCCGCCTTTTGCTAACCATCTGGGAATGCAAAGTTTTCTTAACCTCGATTTTTAAGCTGTCTCGAACAAGCGGCCGCTATCTTCTCCCTATCAGAGGACGAAAAGTCCCGGACGAGACCATGAAACGGCTCTCAGGTAAAACAAGGATAGCATGATGACCAACACTGTTCTGAAGCCCGAATGGGCAGGCGCGACACTCCGGCTCGACCCTACACGGTTCCCGCAGCAGATCACCTACGGCAAGGACAAGGGTTCAGCCGATATCGCTATCACGCTCGACGAGCGCGGCGCAGTTCTTCGCAAGGTTCTCCAGTCCAGCGGCCTTCCATTGTCCTTTGCGCTTCCGGCCAGGGCGTTCAAGGGTGTTGCCGCACGCGCCATCGACCATGGTGACGGACAGGTCACCGTGACGCTCGAACTTCACCACGACGACCCGGACCTCTGCATTCCGCTGCTGGTGGCGCACGACCTGTGCGACATCGCTGCCGATTGGCGCAGCTGGTCTGAGGCCTACCGCATTCCCATGCTGATGGTCGAAGCGGATGGCGTTGCCCGCCCACTGGAAGATCATCTCGGCCATGTGCGGACCAAGACCACCAGCCCGCGTCGCCGCCACTCCTACTTCGCCGACCGCCGCCCGCGCTTCCTCGTGCGCCGCAGCACCGGTTCGCTGGGTATGAGCCTGCGTATTCAGGGTAAGGAAATCATCGCCCGCAGCTGATCCTCCACATCTGCGGACAAAACGAAAAAGCCGGTGCGTCGAAAGACGTCGCCGGTTTTTGCGTGTCAGCCAACGACCAAAGGTAACAGCAGCCCGGCGAAAATCAAAAGACCAACGCGGTTGTTGGATTTGAACAGAGCCAAGCATTGTTCGACATTGTCGATATCGAGAACCCTTACCTGACCAAACAACAGGAAGGCAGAGATGACGAGGCCAAGATAACCCGACCAGTGAACACCAGCCGTCAAGAATGCCAGAAAGATGAAGACCAAGGCTGCCCCGTAGAGACCAATCAGCCAACTATGCGTCTTCTCTCCGAACAAAAGCGCGGTCGAACCGATACCGGCAGCGGTATCGTCTTCCCGGTCCTGGTGGGCATAGATCGTGTCATAACCAATTGTCCAGGCGATAGCACCGACGTAAAGCAGGACTGGCGAGATCGATAGTGAACCGAATTGACCCGCCCAGCCCATCAGGGCGCCCCATGAGAAGGCAAGCCCGAGAAAAAACTGCGGCCAGTTGGTGAAGCGCTTGGCGAAAGGATAGATCGCCACGAATATGAGCGATGACAGGCCAACGACAATGGCAAAACCATTAAAGGACAACAAAACCGCAAGTCCGGCCATCGCTTGGATGACAATGAAGATTTTCGCCTGTTTGCGACTGACCCGCCCCGACGGCAAGGGCCGAGAGCGGGTGCGCGCCACCGCCATATCGATCTTGTGGTCGACCAGATCGTTATAGGTGCATCCAGCGCCACGCATGGCGACGGAACCGGCGAAAAACAGAAAGAGATGAAAAAGCAGAAGGACCCAGGAGAATATGCCGAGATGCTGCGCTGTGTTCGCCGCCATCGCTGCGGACCAGAAACAGGGCCACATCAACAGTTCCCAGCCGATAGGACGGTCCCAACGCGCCAGCTGCGCATAGGGCCATAGCGTCCTCGGCAATATCCGATAGACCCAATTGTTGGATGGCGCATCAGAAACGCGGCCGGAAAGATCGCCTTGGTCAACCATATCAAGCGTTCTACGCTTGGCTTTTACGAAGCGTCAAGCAAAACACCTCGGCACCGCCCGCTGCCTCGTCAAAACAGAACTTTTTCCAGCGGTGGTCGCGTCTTTTCGAATTCGCGCAATCTCTCTTCCGTCGCAGCGATATAGTCCCGATTGTCCGGCACGACGTCTCCGCGCTTTGCCAGTTGAATCTGGAAAATATGGAAATTTTCGTGCGTGAACGCCATCTCGGAACCTGCGAGATAAAATTCCCACATTCGGAAAAACCGCTCGTCGTAAATGGCAATGGCTTGGGCCTTCTTGGCTACGAAACGCTCGCGCCATTTGCGCAAGGTGTGGGCATAGTGCATCGGCAGTATTTCGATATCGCGCACCAGCAATGCGGATTTTTCGACGGCGGGCAAAACCTCCGATAAGGAGGGGATATAGCCGCCGGGGAAAATATATTTTTCGATGAAGGGATTTGTTGCGAGTGCAGGATAGGGCTGGCCGATGGAATGCATCACCATCACACCCCTATCATCCAGCAACTCTGCAGCTTTGGTGAAATATTCGCGGTAATGCGTCGGCCCGACATGCTCGAACATGCCGACCGAGACGATACGGTCATATTTGCTGGAGGCGGGCAGATGACGATAGTCCTGCAATTCGAACCGGAGCTTGTCCGCCAGCCCTCGCTTTTGCGCACGGTCGCGCGAGACCCGCAATTGCTCTTCGCTCAGCGTGATGCCGGTAACATCCACACCTGAACTCTCAGCCAGATACATGGCCATGCCGCCCCAGCCGGAGCCTATTTCCAGCACGCGTTGCCCCGGCTCCAGCAGCAGTTTTGCCGCGATATGCCGCTTCTTGGCAACTTGCGCCTCGTAGAGGCTAATGCCAGGCGGATTGAAGTAGGCGCAGGAATATTGCCAGTCCTCGTCCAGAAACAGATCGAACAGCTTGGCGCTCAAGTCGTAGTGGTGGGCGACATTGTCCTTGTTGTGGTTGATGGGCAGATGCATCTTGATGCGCGACGCAATGATGCGCGCCATGCCGCGCCAGACCATGCCGAACGTCAGCGCCTCGCTCAGCGTGTTGCCTTTGATCAGTGCCAGAAAATCATAGATGTCGCCTTCAACGACGGCCATGCGGCCTTCCATATAGATTTCAGCGAGTTTGAGGGCAGGATCTCCGGCAATCTCATCCATCGCCGCATCATCGGTGAAGTTGAGAGCAACTTTTTTCCCGGTTCCGTTACCATACACGTGCAGCCCGCCGGGGCCGGTTACGACGAGATTGCCGGTCTTGACTATTTTTCCAAGCAGAGCATGCAGAGACGAGGCCATTTCACCCCCCATAAGCTAAGTCTCACTTATCAATTGGGGTAAAGCTATCGCTTTCGTTCAAAGTTTCAAGCGACTCTAGTTTCAAATAAATTGAATGATTTCATGCTGTAAAAGCGGCTTCCTTTGATGGAAACCGCTCTTTTCAACCTTGGGTCAACGTTTCTTCATGGCTTCGGCCATCGCCGCAGCCAATGCACCGCCGGGTTGCGCCGTCTCTGTGCGCGGTTGCGGCTTGGCACTGGCATGGCGCATGGCATTTGCGGTGCCTTTTTCGCGCATCGGCTGAGGTGCCGCCTCACCTGCGTCCTTGCGCATGGTCAGCGCAATGCGCTTGCGCTTCACGTCGACCTCTACCACGCGCACCTTTACGACATCGCCAGCTTTCACGACCTCATGCGGGTCCTTGACGAAGCGGTCGGCAAGCTGGGAGACGTGAACCAGACCGTCCTGATGCACGCCGATATCCACGAAAGCGCCGAAAGCGGCAACGTTCGTGACCGTTCCCTCCAACAGCATTCCAGGTTTTAGATCGGTGATTTCATCGACGCCATCGGCAAAGGTTGCGCTCTTGAAACTCGGACGCGGATCGCGACCGGGCTTTTCCAGTTCGGCAATGATGTCTTTAACGGTGGGGAGACCGAACTGCTCATCGATGAACTGTTTCGGGTCCAGAGACTTCAATGCCGCGCTGTCGCCCATCACAGAGCGCAGGTCGCGACCGCAGGCGGCGACGATCTTTTTGGCGACGCCATAAGCTTCCGGGTGCACGGAAGATGAGTCCAGCGGCTCCTTGCCGTTGGAGATGCGCAAAAAGCCCGCGCATTGCTCGAATGTGCGCTGTCCCAAACGTGGCACCTTTAGCAGTTCCTTGCGGCTGGCAAACGGCCCGGTCTGGTCACGGTGCGACACAATCGCATCGGCAATCGAGCTACCCAGGCCCGAAACGCGAGACAGGAGTGGTGCCGATGCCGTATTGAGATCGACACCCACCGCATTCACCGCATCTTCCACCACCGCATCCAGAGAGCGAGACAGCTTGCCTTGGTCGACGTCATGCTGGTACTGGCCGACCCCGATGGATTTCGGTTCGATCTTCACCAGCTCCGCCAGCGGATCTTGCAGACGTCGAGCGATGGAAACCGCACCGCGCAACGAAACATCCAGATTGGGGAATTCGGCAGCAGCACTGGCCGAGGCAGAATAGATCGACGCGCCAGCTTCCGACACGATGACCTTGGTGGGCTTTGCGCCGCTCAACTGCCCGAGCATATCGGCCACCAGCCGTTCGGTTTCACGGCTTCCTGTACCGTTGCCGATGGAAATCAGCTCGACATTGTGCTTCTTGATGAGGCTCGCAAGCTCCGCCTGCGTGCCGCGAATATCGTTTCGTGGCGGGAACGGGTAGACCGTGGTCGTATCCAGCAACTTGCCGGTGCCATCGATAATCGCCACCTTGACGCCGGTGCGGATGCCCGGATCGAGACCCATGGTGGCACGCGAACCGGCAGGCGCCGCCAACAGCAGATCTTTCAGGTTACGGGCAAAGACGTGGATAGCCTCTTCTTCGGCCCGCTCTCGCAATTCGCGCATCAGGTCGAGCGATAGAGACATGGATAGCTTCACGCGCCAGGTCCAACCGGCAACCTCCATCAGCCAAGCATCGGCGGGACCGGCGCTGCGAATATCGAACGCGCTGGCGACGGTGCGCTGCGCCGGTTTGACGGGAGATGGATCATCGGCATCGACATCGATTGTCAGCGTCAGAACCTCCTCGTTCCAGCCGCGCAGCATGGCCAGCGCCCGGTGGCCTGGCACAGTCGCCCATTTTTCGGAATGGTCGAAATAATCAGAGAACTTTTCGCCCGTCGCCTGCTTGCCGTCCACCACCTTGGCGCGGAAGGTGGCGTTGCGGCGCATGTAATCACGCAAACGGCCGAGCAGATCGGCATTCTCCGTCATGGTTTCGGCAACGATGTCGCGGGCACCCTCAAGCGCCGCCTTCACATCCGCGACCTCTCCCTGCACATAGGCCTGCGCCAAAACGGAAGGGTCCGCACTACGATTGTCCCAGATAGCCTGCGCCAACGGACCCAGCCCACGCTCACGGGCAATCTCGGCTCGGGTACGGCGCTTGGGTTTGTAGGGAAGGTAGAGATCTTCAAGTTCGGCCTTGGTCACGGCAGACACGATCTTGACCATCAGCTCATCGGTCATCTTTCCCTGACCGCTGATAGAATCGACAATCGAAGCACGCCGGGCGTTGAGTTCACGCAGATAGGACAACCGTTCCGCCAACGTGCGGAGCTGGGTATCATCGAGCCCGCCGGTCACTTCCTTGCGGTAGCGGGCGATGAAGGGAACGGTCGCACCCTCGTCCAGCAACGCAATCGCCGCCTTTACCTGTTCGGCGCGGGCGTTGATCTCGGAAGCGATGGTTGGTGCAAGGCGGGCATTATCTGCGGACATATGGTTCTCTGAACTGTTTTAAATTTTGCCAGAACATAGATACTGAATGTAGCATGACAACAAGAAGCTTGCGCGATTCCACAGAAAAGCATGGGCTGAGCTTGACCTTTCAGCCCTTGGCCCTTAACGCCCCAACAACACGATTAAAGGCGAGATGACAGGGGTGTCGACCATGAAAGTTCTGTTGATCGGTTCCGGCGGACGCGAACATGCGCTGGCATGGAAAATCGCCCAGTCCCCCCGTCTTGAGCACCTTTACGCCGCCCCCGGCAATCCCGGCATCGCCGAACACGCCACGCTGGTCTCGCTCGATATTGAAGATCACGCTGCGGTTATTTCCTTTACCAAGGACAAGAATATCGACTTTGTCGTCATCGGCCCGGAAGCCCCGCTGGTTGCTGGTCTCGCCGATGATCTTTGCGCCGCTGGTATCGCCACCTTCGGCCCGTCGAAGGCGGCGGCTCAGCTGGAGGGGTCCAAAGGTTTCACCAAGGATCTCTGCGCCCGTTACGATATTCCAACCGGTGCCTACCAGCGCTTCAAGTCTGCAGAACCGGCCAAGGCCTATGTCCGTGAACAGGGAGCGCCCATCGTCATCAAAGCCGATGGTCTGGCCGCGGGTAAGGGCGTGACCGTCGCGATGAGTGAGGCGGACGCCCTTGCCGCCATCGATGATTGCTTTGATGGCGCCTTTGGTGCAGCGGGTGCTGAAGTCGTCGTGGAAGCATTCCTCGATGGCGAGGAAGCCAGCTTTTTTTGCCTTTCCGATGGCAAGACGGCGCTGGCGCTGGCCACCGCGCAGGACCACAAGCGTGTCGGCGATGGCGACACCGGCCCCAATACGGGTGGCATGGGCGCCTATTCGCCAGCGCCGGTCATGACGCCCGCGATAGTCGAGCGGACCATGAAGGACATCATCGAGCCGACGATCAAGGGCATGGCCAGGGATGGCAACCCGTTTTCTGGCGTGTTTTTCGCAGGCTTGATGATGACCCAAAAAGGCCCTGAACTCATCGAATACAATGTCCGCTTCGGTGATCCCGAATGCCAGGTGCTGATGATGCGCCTGAAAAGCGACCTGCTGCCCATTCTCTATGCCACAGCCACCGGCACGCTGGATCAAGTGACGGTAGAGTGGAGCGACGACGCGGCGCTCACCGTCGTTCTGGCCTCCAAGGGCTATCCAGCTTCCTACGACAAAAACACGCCCATTGCGCATGTTCCCGATGCACGCGAAGATGCCAAAGTCTTCCACGCGGGGACGGCGCTCAAAGACGGGCAACTGGTCGCGACCGGCGGACGCGTGCTGAACGTCACGGCCCTCGGCAAAACCGTAACGGAAGCACAAGCACGCGCCTATGCCCTGGCAAAAGACGTGACATGGGACAATGGGTTCAGCCGCAGCGATATCGGTTGGCAGGCCGTGGCTCGCGAGAACGCGACGTAAAACGAACCCGAATTTCGTTCAATATTTACCAAAATTCCTGACCCTATGGAAAGGAAGTTTCGGTAAATTTCCGCCCCAGTTGAAGCAGCAAAACGGCTGCGAGAAACGGGGGAAACCATGCGCAAGACTTTGCTGACGGTCGCAATCGTACTGACAAGCGGCTCTGCCATGGCGTCTTCCATCGACGTCATTCACGGCAACCGCACAGGCAACGGCAGCGTGATCTTGGTAACCTGCGAGGGTTGCCCGACTGCGGCGGTCAAGACCAAACCGGCAGATGCAGCACCCACACTTCCCCCCGGCATGCAGGATATCTCCATTCGCGATGTGGACGGCCAAAGGCAGATTGTGCGAAGAGAAGCATGGCTTGGCGGCTCGCCCGTGACCTATGTCAGCAAAAATCCCGCCTGGCTGCCGGCCGACGACACGGCAACGGCACTCGGCGAAACCGCTCCGACGATCGATACGCTGGTGAAGACATCCGCGGTGGACACCGTCATCGGCAAGGACGTTGTCGCTCCTGTCGCCGCAGATGCTTCGACACCGCTCGCCTTTGATAATTTGATGTTACGGCCATCCCACTGACGTCGGCCATCCCAAGTCAGTCTCGAGTATCAAAGGCAACCACCGATCGAAATACGGTGTCTGACTTTAGATAAATTGCGCCTTACTATCGTTCTTGACTAAAACTTAAATATTTATTCAGCGTTATAGCGCTTCATATTCTGTCAGAAGGTGCGATGAGCGCACCGGTATCGCGCATCAGGCGCTTATCCAAAACATACACCAGATCGTCGCGTTGTCGTTGAACGCGTCGTAGCCCCGTGAGCGCTCATGAAAAACCTGCCGATTTCCCGACAATTGATCCTGCTTGTGGTCGCCCTGATGGCAGCCTTTGCCTTGACGACCTATTTCCAGATCAAATCGTCCGTCAACGCCATTTACGAAGAGCGCTACGGCATGCTGCGCACGCAGGTGCAGTCGTCCATTTCGATTTTGCAGTCGTTTTACGACAAGGAACAAGCCGGCACGCTGACGCGTGAACAGGCCATGGCTCAGGCCTTCGCAATCGTCACATCCATGAAATATGTGCCGGATGGCTATATGTTCGGCTATGACTATGATGTGAAGATGCTGTTTCATCCCGATCCCAAGCGCGTCGGGCAAAGCTTCAAGGGCAAGCCAGACAGCCAGGGCTTCAACTACCGTGACGAGTTGGTTCGCCTCGGGCGCGCCGGTGGCGGCGAGACCAGTTTTTACGGCCCCAAACCGGGCGTGGAAGGCGACACCTATCTGAAAAGCTCCTACGCCATGGCGTTCGAGCCCTGGCAAGTCGTGGTCGTGACGGGTGTCTATGTCGATGACCTCCAGGCTCAGGTTCGTTCCACCATCATCAATGCCATCTCTTTCGGCGTCGGCGTGTTTCTGCTGGGCCTTCTGGCCGCCTATGTCGTCATCCGCGGTATTTCCAAGCCTCTCGACGATATTCACAAGGCGCTGGGCGAAGTCGCCAATGAGAATGTCGATCTGGCCATTCCGCACACAGGCATGAAAAACGAAATTGGCCTGATGGCCAAGGCCACCGAAGCGCTGCAACACAAGGTGCGCGAGCGCCACACCATGCAACGCCATCAGGAAGAGCAGCAGGACCAGCTGGACACGGAGCGCCAGAACAATCTGAACATGCAGCGTGACGAGGCCGAGCTTCAGGCACGTGTCGTCACCACCATCGGAGATGCGCTTGCGCAACTGGCTCAGGGTGATCTCACCGTTCGCTGCCGCGATCTCGGCTCCCGCTACGCAAGCCTGCGCGATAACTTCAATGATGCACTGTCGCAGCTGGATGCAGCGATGGAAAAGGTCAATATCAAGAGCATCGATATTGGTGGTTCCAAGGACGAAATCCGCAAGGCCTCCAACGAGCTTTCGCAACGCACCGAGCGTCAGGCCGCAAGCCTGGAAGAAACCTCAGCCGCTCTGGACGAGCTGACAGTTGCGGTTCGCCAGACGGCGGATGGTGCAACGGAAGCGGCAAAGCGGGTCAACTCCATTAGCAGCGATGCCAACCACAGCGACAAGATCGTCGAGCAGGCCATTGGCGCGATGAGCGGCATCGAGCAATCGTCGGAGGAAATCTCCAAGATTATCGGTGTTATCGATGGTATCGCTTTCCAGACCAACCTTCTGGCACTCAACGCTGGCGTCGAAGCCGCCCGCGCTGGTGAGGCAGGCAAGGGCTTTGCCGTAGTCGCACAGGAAGTGCGTGAGCTTGCGCAGAAATCCGCAGCAGCCGCCAAGGAAATCAAAGAGCAGATTGCCCGCTCCTCCACGCAGGTGGAAAACGGCGTGCGGCTTGTTGGCGAGGCAGGCGATGCGCTGAAGCGGATTTCCGACCAGATCAAGTCTTCGAGTGACATCGTCAGCAAGATCGCCCATTCGGCAGCCGAGCAGGACACGACGCTGCGCTCCATCTCCTCCTCGCTCAACCAGCTGGATGCGGCAACCCAGCACAATGCCGCCATGGCCGAGGAAACGACCGCATCGGCCGAAGCCCTGGCCGCCGACACGGAAGAGTTGCTCAACCTCATTCGCACCTTCCGCGTCTCGCAGTCCTCGGCATCCTCTCTGCATGGCATGGGTCAGCAGATGCGGATGGCAGGCTGACGCGCGTTAACGCGATGCACTGCAGATCATAAAACGCCGGGGAGAAATCTCCGGCGTTTTATCGTGTCAGCTGATCCAGCACATCGATCTCGGCGGGCGAAAAGACGGCAATGCCAGCTTGCCCGAGCAACGCAGCGGTAACGCCTTGGCCCGCCTGCTTGCGGCCGGAAAACGAGCCATCGTAGATGGCGACCGAACCACAGGACGGGCTGCCATCGATCAGCAGCGCGTAGCCGCAATCATTGTCTTTCGCGAATGCCAGCGCCTTCTGCGCCCCGGCGATGAATTGCGCCGTGACATCGCCACCAGTGATTTCGAGAACCCGCGCAGTGCCTTCCAGCACATCGAGACCAGAAGCCCCATTCTCAATTTCCGCAGGCGGACGCGGAACGGGCATACCACCCGCCATTTCAGGACAAATCGTCACCAGCCTGCCCTCATCTTTCCAGCGCTCTATGGCGGGATGCAAGAACGCCTTGCCCATGCCGTCATAGCGAACGGCGTGGCCGAGCAAACAGGCGCTGATGAGGATTTTGGAGGTTTTCATGCGTGGCCTACCCCGCTCTGCCCTGCAGGGCATCTCCCCCACACGTGGGGAGATCGACTAGTCGCGAACTCCCGGCAATCTCACCCACTGATCTTGGAGAAATCAGCAACCGTTCCTGTGGCCTCACGAATGGCCTTCAACAGCGCCAGACGGTTGGCGCGGATGGCGTTGTCTTCGTCGTTGACGAGCACGTCTTCGAAGAACTTATCCACGGGAGCGCGCAACGTCGAAAGCGCCTGCATCGCCGAACGGAAATCCTCCGTCTCGACCGCCTTGGCGGCATCGGCAGAGGCCGTCTTGATGGCAGCGTAGAGTGCTTTTTCGGCGTCGAGCTTCAAGAGTTCTTCCGAAACGCTGTCGGCCACCACAGTGCCCTTCTTTTCTTCTGCGGCCAGAAGCTGGGTGGCGCGCTTGGTGCCGGCCAGAAGGTTGATACCATCCTGATCGGTGACGAAAGCGGTCAGTGCCTCGACGCGGCGGGCGACCATGAGGAGGTCGTCGGTCTCAGGCGTGAGCACGGCTTCGATGAGATCGTAACGGGCGCCGAGATCGCGGAGGTAGACTTTGAGGCGGTCGTGGAAGAACGAGAGGAGGTCGGCGTCCTTGACGACACTCAGGAGAGGCAAGCGCACATTCCGCTCCAAAATCATACGCACCACACCCAATGCCGCACGGCGCAGCGCGAACGGGTCTTTCGAGCCTGTCGGCTTTTCATCGATGGCCCAGAAGCCGACCAGCGTATCCAGCTTATCGGCCAGCGCGACGGTGATGGCTACCTTGTCTGTCGGCACGCGGTCGGAGGGGCCCTGGGGCTTGTAGTGGTCTTCGATGGCAGCAGCGACGCTTTCGTTTTCGCCTTGGAGCGTCGCATATTTGCGGCCCATCAGGCCCTGCAACTCGGGGAATTCTCCCACGGCTTCGGTGCGCAGATCGGCCTTGGCGAGAACCACGGCGCGGTCTACCAATGCGGCATCGGCACCGATAACGGGCGCAAGCTGCTTGGCCAGTTCGCGGATGCGGGACACGCGTTCACCCTGCGTGCCGAGCTTGGCGTGGAAGATGACATCAAGCGCATCGAGCTTTGCCATGCGCTGGTCCAGCGGCTTATGGAGATCGAGATCGAACTTGGCGGCTGATGCGGTCAGCGTTTCCAAGTCCGGCAGGTCGCCCTGGTCGCGGGTCCAGAAGTGCTTGGCGTCTGACAGGCGGGCGCGCACGACCTTGCCGTTGCCGTGGATGATTTCCTTGCCGCCGTCTTTCGCTTCGATGTTGGAGACCAGAATGAAGCGGTTGGAGAGGCCTTCCGCAACGCCTTGCGGGCGGGTGACGAAGCACTTCTGGTTGGTCTTGATGGTCAGGCGAATGATTTCGGCGGGGATTTCGAGGTAATCTTCCTCGAATGTGCCGATCAGCACTTGCGGCCATTCGACAAGGCCGGAGACTTCTTCCAGCAGGCCTTCGTCTTCCACGAGGTCGAGACCGTTGGCGAATGCCAGATCCTTGGCATCGTGCAGGATGATGTCCTTGCGGCGCTCCGCATCCAGAATAACCCTAGCCTTTTCCAGATTGGCGGAATAATCTTCGAAGCGGCGCACGGTGATGGCATCCGGCGCGTGGAAGCGGTGGCCATAGGTGATGTTTCCGGCCACGATGCCATCTATTTCGAAGGGAATGACCTGCGTTTCATCATGTTCGGGTCCGAACATGCAGACGATGGATTGCAGCGGGCGCACCCAAGTTAGGCTTTCCGAACCCTTGCCTTCGATGCCGCCATAGCTGGAGCCCTTGGGCATGGAGGCCGGGCCGGAGCGCATGGAAACCGGCCATGGAAATTTACGGATAATGCCGGGCATGACGTCGGCGATGATCTCTTCTGCTGCACGGCCGGGCTTGTTGACGATAGCGACATAGAAATCACCCTTCTTCGGGTCGGATACGACCTGCGCCTGCGAAACATCGCTGAGGCCAGCGCCGCGCAAAAAGCCTTCGATGGCCTTTTCGTTTGCGTCGGTACGCGGGCCTTTCTTCTCTTCGCGCACATCGGCGGAGCGGGCGTTGAGGCCGCGAATATCCAGCGTCAGGCGGCGCGGCGTCCAGTATTCCCGCGCACCATCATAGGTCAGCCCTTTTTCCACCAGCGCATCGGTGACGAGCTTCTTAAGATCGCCAGCCGCCTTCCGCTGCATACGCGCAGGAATTTCCTCGGAGCGGAGTTCAAGCAGAAGATCAGGCATATCGAGTTTCCGGTATCATGGATTTTCAGTTGGCCTCTGCTAGCAAAATTTGAGGTGGATGCACAATGGTAATATCGGGCGGGCGCTTTACCGTTGCGCTTGAGCTTGCGGCGTACCCCCCTCTGCCCTGCCGGGCATCTCCCCCTCACGTGGGGAGATCGGCAAGCGGCACGACCTTCACTGCATCCGCAGCGTTCAAGATGGGCGAGAGCTAGCCACGGGTCGATCTCCCCACTTGAGGGGGAGATGTCCGGCAGGACAGAGGGGGGTATGCCACACGCTCGACGCCAACGATCCCACAGAAGTTCTTGACCCGCAGCCCTTCCCCGTGGCACCTGTCCGCATCCAAAGTAAGTAGCCACTTACTGACAACACTTGATGGCCGTGATGACTGCAATGACCGACGTTCCAGACCATATGAACCCGAAGCGTTCCTTTCAGGCACTGATCCTGACGCTGCACAATTACTGGGCCGACAAGGGCTGCGCGGTGTTGCAGCCTTACGATATGGAAGTGGGCGCGGGCACGTTTCACCCGGCGACCACGCTGCGCGCGCTCGGCCCCAAGCCGTGGAAAGCTGCCTATGTCCAGCCATCGCGTCGCCCGTCTGATGGCCGCTACGGTGAAAACCCGAACCGGTTGCAGCATTATTACCAATATCAGGTCATTCTGAAGCCGAACCCTTCCAATTTGCAGGAGCTTTATCTTGGCTCGCTGAAGGCCATTGGTCTTGATCCGTTGCTGCATGATGTGCGCTTTGTGGAAGATGACTGGGAAAGCCCGACGCTGGGTGCCTGGGGTCTGGGCTGGGAATGCTGGTGCGATGGCATGGAAGTGTCGCAGTTCACTTACTTCCAGCAGGTTTGCGGTATCGAGTGTTCTCCGGTTGCAGGTGAACTGACCTATGGCCTTGAGCGACTGGCCATGTATGTGCAGGGCGTGGACAATGTTTACGACCTGAACTTCAATGGCCGCGAAGGCGAAGAGAAGATTTCCTACGGCGATGTCTTTCTACAGGCAGAGCAGGAATATTCCCGCCACAACTTCGAATATGCCGACACCGCCATGCTGCACCGCCATTTCATCGATGCGGAAAAGGAGTGCCAGGCACTTCTGGCGGCGGGAGCGCCGGGCGAGAATGCCAACCAGATGCTGCACAAATGCGTGTTTCCGGCCTATGACCAGTGCATCAAGGCGTCTCACGTTTTCAACCTTCTGGATGCACGCGGCGTGATTTCCGTGACCGAGCGGCAGAGCTATATCCTGCGCGTGCGCACGCTTTCCAAGGCGTGCGGCGAGGCGTTTCTGATGACCGACGCCGGTGGGGCGAACTGGAATAAAGACGCAGCCTGACGACATGACGAACGGGCGATGACATGGCAGGCCGGAACCACTATCGTCCTGCCAGACCATAAGGTTTCATGAGGGGGACTGGGACATGTATATCGCACTGGCAGTCATCGCGGCAATCGCGGTCTATGTCGTCTTCATCTATAACGGCCTCGTCACGGCGCGGCAGATGAAAGAAGAAGCGTGGTCCGGTATCGACGTGCAGTTGAAGCGCCGCGCTGATCTCATCCCCAACCTCATCGAAACCGTGAAGGGCTACGCAGCCCACGAGAAAAGCACCTTCGAAGAGGTGGTTGCCATGCGCAACCGCGCTCAAGCCGTTCCATCAGGTGATGTCGAGGGGCGTGCGCAGGCGGAAGGTCTGCTCAGCCAGGCGCTCGGCAAACTGTTTGCATTGGCAGAAGCCTACCCCGACCTCAAGGCCAATCAGGGCTTTCTGGAACTGCAGAAATCGCTCGAGACCATAGAAGGCGAAATCCAGATGTCTCGCCGCTATTACAACGGCTCGGCGCGGGACCTGAACGTCAAGGTGGAGAGCTTCCCCTCCAACCTCGTTGCCCGCAATTTCGGCTTTGCCAAAGCGCCCTATTTCGAAATCACCAACGAGGCGGACCGCGCCGTTCCTTCCGTGAAATTCTGATATTGAGAACCGGCATGCGGCTGGTTGAGAAACGATAAAGCCATGATCGAACTGACCATTACCCCGCCCGACCACGCACTTTCCGGCAAGGTTGAGCCGCCCGGATCCAAATCCATCACAAACCGTGTGCTGCTTCTGGCCGGTCTTGCCAAGGGCAAAAGCCTGTTGACCGGCGCGCTGAAAAGCGATGATACGCTTTATATGGCAGAGGCCCTGCGCGCCATGGGCGTGACGGTGACGGAGCCGGATGCAACGAGTTTCGTTGTAGAGAGCGAAGGGTTTCTGAGGGCACCGGACAAACCCCTTTTTCTCGGCAATGCCGGCACCGCCACGCGGTTTCTGACGGCAGCCGTGGCTTCCGTGAACGGCACCGTTGTGGTGGATGGCGATGAGCATATGCGAAAACGCCCCATCCAGCCGCTGGTGGAAGCGTTGATCGCACTCGGCATCGAAGCTGAGGCGCCGACAGGTTGCCCACCGGTAACGGTGAAGGGCAATGGCCTCGGCTTTGCGAAGGATAGCGTCACCATCGACGCCAATCTTTCCAGCCAATATGTCTCCGCACTTTTGATGGCCGCACCCTGTGGCGCAAAGCCGCTGGATATCGTGCTGGCCGGTGAAGATATCGGCGCAAAAGGCTATATCGACCTCACCGTGGCGGCGATGGAAGCCTTCGGCGCGAAAGTCGAGCGCGTTTCCAACGCCGTATGGCGCGTGCAGCCTACAGGTTATACCGCCACTGATTTCCACATCGAACCCGACGCCTCCGCTGCGACCTATCTGTGGGGCGCGGAACTGCTGACGGGTGGCAGAATAGATATCGGCACCCCTGCCGATGCCTTCACCCAGCCGGATGCCAAGGCCTATGCCGTCATGGCGCAGTTTCCGAACCTACCCGCCGAAATCGATGGCAGCCAGATGCAGGACGCCGTCCCGACGATTGCGGTGCTTGCCGCTTACAACAACACGCCGGTCCGTTTCGTGGGCATTGCCAATCTGCGCGTGAAGGAGTGCGACCGTATCCGCGCTTTGTCGCTCGGCCTCAACCAGATCAGGGATGGTCTGGCGCATGAGGATGGCGATGATCTGATCGTGCATGCGGACCCGACGCTCGCAGGCCAGACAGTATCTGCCTCCATCGACACGTTCCATGATCATCGCATTGCCATGAGCTTTGCGCTGGCGGGCCTGAAAACTGGCGGTATCGCCATTCAGAATCCCGTTTGCGTCGGCAAGACCTACCCCGGCTACTGGAAGGCGCTGGCTTCGCTGGGTGTGAGCTACAGCGAAACCGGACAGGACTGACACACAGAAAGGGACGCCCGTGAAGACCATTGCTGCGAGATATCTAGCGCTTTTCGTCTTTATGCTAGCGGCCCTGCCCGCGGCGGCTGAGGAGTTCATCAGCTCGTACCATTCCGTCGTGGATGTCGCCAAAAGCGGTGAGCTGACGGTGACAGAGACGATTACGGCGCGCGCCGAGGGTGACCGGATCAAGCGCGGTATTTTCCGGGACTTTCCGCTCTATGTGCTGGACGGGAACGGCAACCGCACCAAGGTCGGCTTTCATGTTCTCTCGGTGGAGCGGGATGGCTCGCCGGAGGACTGGCGCACCGAAAACATCGATGGCGGTATCCGCATCTACACCGGCAATGCCGACCGGTTTCTGCCCACCGGCGACCATGTGTTCCAGATCACCTATACCACTGACCGGCAGATCCGATATTTCGATGGCTATGACGAGTTGACCTGGAACGTGACCGGCAATGGCTGGCAGTTTGCCATGCGCGACATCTCGGCCACCGTCTCCCTGCCACAGGGCGTGATACCGACCGACACCGCCGTCTTCACCGGACCTTTTGGTTCGAAGGGCAAGGATGCCCGCGTCATGACCGAGGGCAACGAGGTTTTCTTCGCCTCCACCCGTCCCTTTTATCAGGGCGAAGGCATGACGATTGCGGTAAAACTTCCCAAGGGTGCGATCAATGCGCCGACGGCTGCGCAGGCGCGGAGTTGGTGGTGGCAGGACCATCTGGGTTCGGTGCTGGGTGTTTCCGGCTTTATTCTGATTCTGCTTTATTATTATCGGGCCTGGTCAGCCGTTGGCCGCGATCCCGCCAAGGGCATTATCGTACCGCGCTGGGATGCGCCGGAGGGATTGTCGCCTGCGCTCGTCAACTATGTCGATAATCACGGCTTTTCCGATAATGGCTGGACAGCGTTTTCCGCCGCATCGCTCAACCTTGCGGTCAAGGGCTATGTCGTGCTGGAGGATTTGAAAAATTCGCTCATCATTCGCCGCACCGACAAGCCAATCGAGGGCAAATTACAGGCGGGTGAGGCAAAGATCATCAACACCGTTGATGAACCGGGCATGGCGTTCGAGATCAACAAGAAAAACGGATCGCGGGTCGTATCGCTCGGCAATGCTTTCCGCAAGGCGATCGAAACGGAACATAGTGGCAAATACTACCGCGAGAATGTCGGCTTTGTGGTCTTGGGCATTTTCCTATCCTTCTTCATCGTCATCGCCGTCTTGTTCTTTGGTAATTTCGAACCGGAGGCCCTTGTTGCGACCTTTGTCATCGGCATCCTGTCCTTTGTCGGAACGATTTTTGCATTCGCCTTCGGGAAATCTTTGACGCGGGGTGGCTCTCTGCTCAAGCGCATCGGGATGATCGTTGTTCTGGCGCTGGTGGCGTCCTTGCTGATCTCCGGTATTGCCGGCGTGATGACCGTCTTTTCGCTGGAAAAGCTCGAAGCCCTGCAATTGCCTGCCATCATGTCCGTCGCGGGTATCATCGCCACCAACATTGTGTTCCTGATGCTGATGGGTGCTCCGACACCCCTTGGGCGCAAGCTGATGGATGGCATTGATGGCCTGCGGCTTTACCTGACGGTTGCGGAGAAAGACCGGATGAACATGCAGGGCGCGCCGCAGATGTCGCCGCAGCATTTCGAAACGCTCTTGCCTTACGCCGTGGCGCTGGGCGTGGAGAAGCCCTGGAGCGAGGCGTTCGAAACATGGCTGGCGGACGCGAAGGCGGGCGACTATTCGCCGGGATGGTACAGCGGTAACTACAGCAATTTCGGAACCCGCATCGGCGGGTTCTCCTCCACCATGGCCTCGACTATTGCGTCCACCATTCCGCAGCAGACAAGTTCGTCTTCATCCTCGAGCTTCTCAAGCGGCGGCGGTTCGTCTGGCTCTGGCGGAGGCGGCGGTGGCGGCGGTGGCTGGTAGCCGCCTCTGCGACAGGGGTTAAACCTCGTCTTCCTTTTTCACTCGGTATTCCCCCGTGGCGGGGTCTTTGATCAACGTACCTGTTGCGCCCGTCTCGCGCTCTTTTTCCTGCCGTTTGGTTTTCTCGGACAGTTTTTTTGCATCGCCAACGAAACGTTTGTAAAGAATGATCGCCCCGAACATGAGCAGGGCGAGCGTGATTAATTGGGCCATTTATCGTTTGTCCATCAGAATCCGTAACGCGCCCACATTGCCTTTTCTTCCGCCACCTCCGCAAGCCCCGAGGCGGCCGATGCGGCGATTGACTGAGCGTGAAGATCGACACCCGGCAGTTTCTTGCCGAAGACGTTGCGCGCACCGCTGACCAGCTGTAGCTTGACCTTGTCCCCGTAACGTCGGCGCAGGACGTCGCGCATATCGCCCAAACCATCGATGAGACCGAGGTCGAGGCCACGCATGCCTGTCCAGAACAGGCCGGAAAAAATAGCAGGATCTTCCTTCAGCTTCGAACCGCGACGCATTTTCACCATATCGATGAAAACCTGATGGATTTCGAGCTGAAGCGACTTCAGATACTCGATATCGCCTTCTTTTTCGGGCTGGAACGGATCAAGAATCGCCTTATTCTGACCGGCCGTATAGACGCGCCGTTCCACGCCGATCTTTTTCAGCATTTCCGGAAAGCCGAAGCCGCCGGAAACGACACCGATGGAGCCGACGATAGAGGTGGGGTCGGCAATGATTTCATCGCCCGCCAAGGCGATCATGTAGCCGCCGGATGCTGCGACATCCTCTACGAAGATCAGAACTTTCTTGTTCTTTTCCTCGGCCAACTGGCGGATCCGGTTGTAGATCATCCGCGACTGGACTGGCGAGCCGCCAGGGGAATTCAGCGTGATCGCAACGGCGGGCGCCTCTTTCATCGCAAACGCCTTGTCTAGAAGCGGTGCATAAGACGCCAGATTGAGCGCCGGACGAAACTGACTGCCGCCTGCCATGATGGCGCCGTGCATGCGCACCACGGGAATCACCAGTTCCGTCTTGCGGAAACGCTTCGGCACCAGTCGCTTCAAAAATCCAGCCATTTCATCCTCATCGTCATTCCTGTGGGACCGATGTGGGTATGGCGGGGGCAAAGACAATGGCGAGGTGGTGATAATTTGGTGAAGCGCGGCTGGGGTCTGCCCTTGTACGACCTCTTGTCTGTCCCCTCTATCGAGGCTCCGGCTTCGTCTTGGCTCTCAGGATGAGGGTCGCGGCCTGTTGTCTGCTGTGGTTCCATCCTTGCGCTTATACCCAACCCGCCCGTTGCTCAAATCGTCCACCAGCGGCAAAAATGCGTTGCTGTCGTTTTCGTGCATCGTCAGCGGCGCTCGGAAGGTCAGGCGGGCTCGCGATCCTTTGATGGCGGTGACGAGCATCCGCACCGCGTCTTCGCCCGCACGCGGATGGATCAGGGTAATTTCCAGGCCGCCGAAGCGACGACCGCAGGCCGCGATGATGTCGGCTATCGATTGAGGACGGGCGATGAGAGACAATTGGCCGCCGGGAATCATAATGGCGGCGGCGGTTCTCAGCCAATGTTCGAAGAGATCCTCCGTCATGGCATGGGCGGCGGCTTTCAGCGCGTCTGGCGTCTTTCGGTCACCAGCGTCGTTATAGGGCGGGTTCATGATGACGTGATGGAAATGATTGTCGAGCAAACCGGCGTCTCTTCGGACATCGGCACGCAAGGTGACATCTGCCTGTTTTACGCAGATACGTTTGGCCAAGGCGGCGTTCGCTGGAAGTCGCAGGCTGCGTTGCGCAAAATCCACCATTTCCGGAGATAGCTCGAAGAGTGTCACGTCAACCTTTTCCAGACGCGATGCCACCGCCATACCCGCGGCGCCGGCACCGGCACCAAGATCGGCGACGCGACAGGCACTATCGTCCGCCACCAGCGAAGCAAGCAGCATGGCATCCATCCCCGCCCTGTGGCCCCTGCCCTTTGGCTGCAATATTTGAAAGCGACCGCGATGAAACGCATCGACTGTTTCGGAAACGTCGGGTGCCATTGGGTTTCAGACCGTGTCTTCGCGGAGCTCGTCTGCCAGCCCGGCATCGATCAGGATACGACGCGCCTCGTCTCCGCGATCCTCCTCCACCAGGAAGCGACGCGGCAGAAGCCCGAGTGAACCTTCAAGAATGCTCATTCCCTGGTCGGCAATGAGGCTATGAATGCCCGCATCCTTCATCAGGCTCTGTGCAAAGGACAAGAGAACGGCGTCGTTTGTACGGATCAGTTCACGCATAGGTCAGTTTCCACCCCAAATACCATCTTTTTGAACGGTGTGAGACAATTCGCCCCTTGCCGCTTGCACCGCCGCTTTCTATTGTCGGCGCCAATATCGAACAGGAGTCCGGTCCGTTGGGCGTCGTCATACCGCTTGAAGAAAGCAAAAACAAACTCGCATCCGTCAAGCCGCTTGTCGACCTGACCCGTCCAGATATGGAAAGGGTCAACCAGCTTATCCTCTCCAAAGCGGGTTCCGATGTCCAGATGATACCCGAAGTGGCCAACCACCTGATCTCGTCGGGTGGAAAGCGCCTTCGGCCGATGCTGACGCTCGCCTCTGCCGCCATGTTCAACTATCAGGGCGACCACCATATCAAGCTGGCGACCAGCGTGGAGTTCATGCATACGGCCACGCTTTTGCATGACGACGTTGTAGACGAGAGCGATCTGCGCCGCGGTAAATCCACCGCCCGCACCATCTGGGGCAATCAGGCCAGCGTGCTGGTCGGTGATTTCCTTCTCGGCCAGGCCTTCCGCATGATGGTGGATGTCGGCTCGCTGGATGCGCTGGACGTGCTGTCGACCGCCGCTTCCGTCATTGCAGAAGGCGAGGTTCTTCAGCTTTCCGTTGCCAAGAACATGGAAACGACCGAGGACGATTACCTTCAGGTCATCCGCGCCAAGACCGCCGCTCTTTTCGCTGCAGCAGCCGAAGTGGGGCCAATCGTTGCCAAGACCGACAAGGCGACCCGCAGTGCGCTGAAATCTTACGGGATGAACCTCGGTCTTGCCTTCCAGCTGGTGGACGACGTCCTGGATTACGGTGGCAAAGCCGCTGATCTGGGCAAAAACACCGGTGACGACTTCCGCGAAGGCAAGATTACGCTGCCCGTGATTCTGTCCTATCGCCGCGGTACGGAAGAGGAGCGCGAATTCTGGAAACGCGCGATCGAGCAGGGCGAAAGCACGGATGAAAATCTGGAAAAGGCGCTCGGCCTGATCAAGAAATACAACGGTCTGGTCGACACCATCAGCCGCGCCAACCACTATGGCACCATTGCCCGCGATGCACTGGCGCCGCTGCCGCAAAGCCCGTGGAAGAAAGCCCTGATGGAAGTGATCGACTTCTGCATCGAGCGCGTAAACTGAGACGGTTTTCGGCGCATCGCGGACCCTATCCGCTGCGTTTCTGCGATGTCGACATGTCACAATACGGAAATCATGGGTGGAATTTCTTGCAGGCTTGCTCCAAAAAAGCCATTCTATCGTGACCTGATATGTGATTGCCTGAATCGTTTTCGATCCAGGCAATCTAGCTCAATTCAAGCATTACAGCGTTCCGGTGCAATGGATTTGCCCCGAACTGTAAGGCGGGAAACTGATTTTTCGGTGCATATGCACAAAAGCAAAGGTTCCTTCATGCGGCGCAAACCAGCATTTCGTCTTCTCTGCGGCGCGGCGTTTATTGCCGTCCTTTCTCTTGGTGCAGGCTCCACCGCTTTTGCCGAGACGACGCCGGCAGACAAGGCCGCTGAAACAGTTACGTTCGACCCTGCAAAGGTGAACACATTCTCTGGCGCGTTTCTGGCAGCCCGCACGGCTGATGTGGATCAGGATTACGCGACCGCCATCACGCTTTATCAGAAAGCCCTGGATTTCGACACGGCCAACGTTGAAATCCGCCAGCGCCTGATGATTGCGCAGTTGCTCAGTGGTGATTTCGAGGCGGGTGCGAAAATTGCCGACAGCTTGAAGTCGGATTCGTCCGTCGAGCGTGTGACGACCATCATTCGGGCGCTGGCCGCTATCAAGCACAAGGAATTTTCCAGCGCGGAAAAAATCCTGAAATACACTGGCCCGAACGATCTGGACCGTATGGTCAACACGCTGTTGACCGCCTGGGCGCGCGCCGGTGCGGGCAAGGGCAAGGAAGCCCTGGCTCTCGTGAATGGCATGAAGGGGCCCGGCTGGATCTCGATCTTCCAGAAATACCATGCCGGTGCGATCGCGCTGGTAAATGGCAACACGGACGCGGCCCGCAAGAGCCTGAACGACGCCGTGACCGACCGTGAAGGCGGTGCCACAGCGACCGACACCTATATGCGCGCCGTGATGGCGCTCGCGCGGCTGGAAGCCAATGCCGGCAATAAGCAGAAAGCTCTCGACACGATCTCTGTGGGAGACACGTTCGCGCCGAACTATGCGCCGCTGAAGGCCTTGCGCCAGAGCATCGAGAAGGGTGAGAAGCCCGAGCAGCAGGTGCAGACGCCCGTCGAGGGTGCGGCGGCCGTCATGTTCTCCATCGCCGGTGCATTGAACCGCGAGGGTGCGGAAGAAATCGTCACGCTTTATCTCCAGACATCCCGTGCGCTAGACCCGAAAAGCGCCGATACGCTGATTCTTCTGGGCGGGCTCGCAGAAGCGCAGAAGCAGCCTGACCGTGCAATCGCTTTCTATCGCGAGGTTCCAACCGATTCGCCGATGCACCGTATCTCGGAACTGCAGTTGGGTCTGACGCTGGCACAGACGGACAAGGTGGAAGAGGCGCGCAAGCATCTCAAATCCCTTCTGGAATCCGATCCGTCCGATATCCGTTCCTATCTCGCCTATGGCTCTGTCCTGTCCGATGCGAAGGATTACGCGGCGATGGCGGCCAATTACGACAAGGCTGTTGAAGTCATCGGTGCGGTGCCGAAGAAGACTGACTGGACCATCTTTTTCCAGCGCGCCATTGCCTATGAGCGCCTGAAGCAGTGGGACAAGGCAGAGCCAGACTTCAAGCGGGCGCTGGAGCTGAACCCGGACCAGCCGCAGGTTCTGAACTATCTGGGCTATTCCTGGGTGGACAAGAATATGAACCTCGATCAAGGCATCGACATGATCCGTCGTGCGGTAGAGTTGCGCCCGAATGACGGCTACATCGTCGATTCGCTTGGCTGGGCGCACTTCCGCCTTGGTGCTTTCGATGAGGCGGTGACGGAGTTGGAACGCGCCATCGAGTTGCGCGCCGGCGACCCGACCATCAACGACCATCTGGGCGACGCCTATTGGCGCGTCGGCCGCAAGATCGAGGCCGTCTACCAGTGGAACCGCGCGCTGATTGGTGAAAGCGACGATGTCGATAAGGCCAAGGTGAAGGAAAAGATCGCGAATGGCCTGCCGCCTCTGGAAAAGGATGCGCAGAACACTGCCAAGAAGGATCAACCAACGCCGCAGCCACCTGTCGCGCCAGCCCCTGCCCCGGACAAGAAGTCCTGATGCATAATGTTTTCGCATAAGCCTGTGGGAGCGGTCGAAACAACGGAAGCCGCTCCTGCCAAGATCAATCTTGCCTTACATGTGACGGGCCAGCGGACCGATGGGTATCATCTGCTGGATACGCTGGTGACCTTTACCGAAGCGGGCGACGTCATTCGTATTCACGACGCGCCAGGGGATGGGTTTTCCATCTCAGGCTCTTTCGCCGATGTGCTTCGACAAGCGACTACCAAAGAAAATCTCGTTTTGAAGGCACGCGACCTGTTGCGCGAAGCCGCTGGAGCGCGTGCCCGACCGGTTGCTATTCACCTCGAAAAAAACCTTCCAGTGTCCTCCGGCATTGGTGGAGGTTCCGCAGATGCGGCAGCGACCTTACGAGGGCTTCGCCGTCACTGGAACATCGACATTGCAGACGCGGAGCTCGCGGAGATTGGGCTGAAACTCGGGGCAGACGTGCCGATGTGCCTGGCCCGCCAACCCTTGATCGCTCGCGGAATTGGTGAAGACATCAGCACTATCGATGACATGCCGGTCATACCGCTGGTTCTTGCCAATCCACTGAAGGGGGTCTCCACGCCGGAGGTGTTCAAGCGTCTGAAGAGCAAGACAAATCCCCCGCTTGAACACAGAGATGACAATACGTGGATGCCTTTCCTCACCAAAAGTCGCAACGATCTTGAGATACCTGCACGCAAAATTCTTCCCGACATTGATGACGTGTGCGATTTGCTGCGTAAAGCAGGCGCTCAGCTCGTTCGTATGTCCGGTTCCGGCGCCACCTGTTTCGGGATTTTTAAAACAATCGAAGACGCCAAATCTGCCGCTGATCAGCTTCGCCGGCAGCGTCCAGACTGGTATGTTCAGGCAACGAAAACCATAGGCGGACCTGCGAGATGACTGTTGAACGCGCGTTTATTCCCATCGGCATCGCGGTTCTGACCGTATCCGATACCCGTACCCTAGCAGACGACCGATCAGGCGATACACTGGTTGCCCGCATTGCAGAGGCCGGGCATGTCCTTGTGGACCGTGCCATCGTCGCGGATGACAAGGCCGCTATAGAGGCGCAGGTACGACGCTGGACGCTATCCGATGAGATCGACGTGGTCATTACCACCGGCGGTACAGGCTTTACCGGACGTGACGTCACCCCAGAAGCGCTGGAGCCGATGTTCGAAAAGCGGATGGATGGCTTTTCAGCCGTGTTTCACCGCATTTCCTATGACAAGATCAACACATCCACCATCCAATCGCGCGCGACAGCGGGATTGGCGAATTCCACCTTCATTTTCGTACTGCCCGGTTCTCCAGGTGCATGCAAGGATGCGTGGGATGGAATTTTGAAAGCGCAACTGGATTACCGCCACATGCCCTGCAATTTCGTGGAAATCATGCCGCGTCTGGACGAACATCTGAAGCGCGGTAAGGCTTGAGACCGACTACCGGGCGGAGCGCAGCACCCATGAGGGAATCAGTTCGGCGCTGAGGCGACGGGTTTTCTGTGATTTGGGGAAATGGTCGAGCCGCATGCCGGACTTGGCAATCGACAGTGCTTCGGGCTTCCCCAACAACAGGCCATATTCCAGCGGCGGTCTGCGCTGGATGAAGCGCGACAAAAGGGATGGGCGGTAATGACGCGAAGGCGCAAAGCGCGCAGGCAGCTTGCTCAGCGCCATGTATTCGCTGACATCGGCGATCCAGCCGCTTTGCGGGCGGCTACCCGGCTCCATCATCAAAATCCACTCGCCCCGCGCCGAGGCAATGATATCCTTGATGTCCCATTCCGTATGAAAGCGGCAGCCTGCGGCCTCGGCCACACGCGACGATCCGTCGCTGGAGGCGTGATCTAATATGATGACGTCACTGACCAGCCCCTCAACCGCGCCCGAGACGAGCGTCGCGAGAGTGTGAGCAAGCTCAGGCTCCTGATCCCGGCATTCCATGATGACTGTCAACATATGTGATCCCCGAGGGGGCAATAAACACAAAAACCCGCGCCGCTACAATATTTCATCGATGGGATTCCTACCGCAATGCAAAAGAAATAGCTATCGCGTGTTTTTGCATTTTGTTCTTGTCTTGTTCTCATTTTTAATTTAAGAATCGAGACATCCACACAGCCGGTTCATGCCGGTCAGGAGCATCCAGATGAGACAACATGTGCTTTCCGGGCAGGCTGCATTCCAGCCGGGTCATACGCCAGATATTGCCAATGCGCTGGCCGATGCATCCGGTCTTCGGATCGAGATCGATCGTCGGCGCGGGCGTGGAGCGGGCATCAATCCCGGTGGGCGTTTCGAGACCCTTCAGCATGAAGCCGTCGATGATGGCTGGCAGATCATAGAGGATCTGCCCGAGTTTCGCACTGAGGTGCAGGTGGAGAAACCGCGCACGATCATTACCCGCAATGATTCGCCGGACATTCCCTTCGACCGGTCTATCAATCCCTATCGAGGGTGCGAACATGGCTGCATCTATTGTTTTGCAAGACCCAGTCACAGCTATATGGGCCTGTCAGCTGGACTGGATTTCGAGGCCAAGCTGTTTGCCAAACCGGATGCCGCAAAGCTTCTGGAACGGGAACTTGCCAAACCGGGATACAAGGCGCGTGTCATTGCCATCGGCACCAACACCGATCCTTACCAGCCCATCGAGCGGGAATGGCGCATCATGCGGCAGATCCTCGAGGTGTTGGCAAAGGCTGATCATCCGGTCGCCATTGTCACTAAATCCGGCCTTATTACACGCGATATCGATATCCTTGCCCCGATGGCTGCAAAAGGGCTGGTGAAGGTCGGCATTTCCGTAACGACGCTGGACCGCAAGCTTGCCCGCAGTATGGAGCCTCGTGCCTCTACGCCCACCAAGCGGCTGGAAGCGATCAAGACGCTGACGGATGCGGGAATACCGACCGCTGTCATGATGGCGCCGGTCATTCCAGCGTTGAACGATCACGAAATCGAACGGGTGCTGGAAGCTGGAAAGGCGGCGGGAGCAACGGAGGCGTCGTACGTATTGCTGCGGCTGCCGCTGGAGGTCAGCCCCCTGTTTCGCGAATGGCTGCTGCGCAACTATCCGCATCGCTACCAGCACGTTATGTCCCTGGTGCGCTCCATGCGCGACGGCAAGGATTATGACGCGGAATTCGGCAAACGGATGAAGGGCGCCGGTCCGTATGCCTGGCAAATTGGTCGCCGTTTCGAAATGACGACAAAGAGGCTTGGGCTCATCCGCCGAGGCCTTCATCTTCGCGACGATCTGTTTATCGCGCCTGGAGGTGCAGGCGTGCAATTGTCGCTGCTGTGACAGTCGAAGCCAATATGATGGTCGAAATCACGGCATGCGCTAGGAGATTGCGCTTGCCGCTCAATCGGAAAAGCCTGAAATCGAAGGTCGGTTCTGGCTGATGTTCAAGAATACCCGTAGCGTCTATGCCCTGCGCTACGGGTTATACGCCCCCGGTGATCTGCCGCCTCGCATGGGTTCGCTCTTCCGCCCCGATGAGAAGAGCTTGAGGTCATGAGACCTCAGCCAGCACCCCTCCGCCCCGTGGGTTGCTGCACACCCTGCGACCGGGGGCTTGCAGGAGATCGGTTGCCTGTGTCAGTTTCCGCCAATGAAACGACGCACAGCATCCGATTCTCCTGCCCTCTTTGACTTTGTAAACTCCGGCCCGGATTTTAGTCTGGAGCTTGAGGCGAAACAGCGTGGTGAGTGGCCAGTGGCCGGGACGGATGAAGCTGGGCGCGGCCCGCTGGCCGGACCCGTCGTTGCCGCCGCCGTTATTCTCGATCCCGACAACATACCCGATGGGCTAAACGATTCGAAAAAGCTGTCCAAGGCGCGTCGCGCGTTTCTGTTTGAGAAGATTCTGGAAACATCCATCGTTTCCATCGCCTCATCCGGACCTCTGCTCATCGACCGGATGAACATTCTGAGGGCCAGCCTGGATGCCATGCGCCGGGCTGTGCTTGGACTTCAGACCGCGCCCGCTCTCGTGCTCGCCGATGGACGTGATATTCCTCCCGGCATACCCTGCCTCGGCAAAGCAGTGATCAAGGGCGATGCGCGATCGGTTTCGATTGCCGCCGCCTCCATCGTCGCGAAGGTGACCCGTGACAGGATGATGGAAAAGGCCGGATCAATCTATCCGGCTTATGGTTTTGAAGCGCATGTGGGATACGGCACGCCGGCACATCTGCGCGCCATCGAGACCAATGGCGCCTGTCCGCTTCACCGCATGAGTTTCAGCCCAATGCGCGTGGAGTGAGCGCTGTCTATCAGCCAGCGCGCCTCACCTGATAAACACCATGATCACGACCCTGCGACCCCGATTGGGCAAGCTGGAACTGTTGCAGAAGCGTCCGCAACTTTTCGCTTTCGCCTGCCAGCGCCGATGTCGCAGAGGTCGTCTCTTCCACCATTGCAGCATTTTGCTGGGTGGTCTGGTCCATCTGATTGACGGCTGTGTTGAGCTCTGCCAAACCCGTTGCCTGTTCCTGAGCGGACGAGGCAATTGCGCCCATGTGTTCGTTCATGACGGTCACGTGGCTTTCGATGGTTTTCAACGCATCGCCGGTCTGTCGCACGAGATTGACACCGTTCTCGACTTCCACCGACGACTTGCCGATCAATTCCTTAATTTCCTTGGCGGCCTTGGCAGACCGTTGTGCGAGTTCACGCACCTCCTGGGCCACAACCGCAAAGCCCTTGCCAGCTTCGCCCGCGCGAGCGGCCTCAACACCGGCGTTGAGGGCAAGAAGGTTGGTCTGGAACGCGATCTCATCGATGACGACGATGATACTTGAGATTTGCCCTGACGATTGCTCTATCCGGTGCATCGCATCGACAGCGGTGGCGACGACGTCACCCGACACCTTGGCTGCGCGGTTCGCCTCGGTTGCTGCCCCTCGTGCTTCATGCACACGTTTGGTGGAGTTGCTGACATTGACGGTGATCTGATCGAGCGCGGCCGCAGTTTCCTCAAGGGTTGCGGCCTGTTGTTCCGTCCGTTTCGACAGGTCAGCCGATCCGTCCGCAATTTCGCGAGTCCCATTGTTCATGGCGTCAATGGAATGGGCGATTTCCGACATAGTGGCGCCCAGTTGCTTGAGCGAGCGGTTGAAGTCTTGACGCAAAGGCTCAAAATCCGGCGCGAAGACGTCATTGATCTGGAAGGCGAGATCGCCGGAAGCCAGGCGGCGCAAGCCATCCGCCAATCCAGATGTGGCGATCCGCAGTCTTTCCTCTGCATCAGCCTCAGCTTTTTGCTGCGTGGCAAGACGCTCGACCTCAGCTTGCTGACGGTTTGTTTCCGCCTGCGCTTCCAGACGTTTGTTTTCGATAGCACTCTGACGGAAGACCTCGACAGCTCCCGCCATCGCACCGATCTCGTCTTTCCTGCCGCTTCCAGGAATGGTGATATCCGTGTCACCATCCGAAAGACGACGCATCACACCGGTCATCCGCACCAACGGTCTGGCAAGATGGAAATTTCCGAAGAGAGCAGCGCCGACACCAATGACAAGCGCAATGCCGAGTGAGATATAGTTGAGCGTAGAGGCAGAGGCGGCAGCCTGTGCCGTGACTTCACCCTCGCCCCGGACATCCATTTCCATATCATCCACTGCAGACTGCAAAACCGCCTTGGCTTCACCGTACGCCGCAAGGGCCTCGCCAACGAAACTTGCCCGCGCGTCCTCGATCTTTCCAGCCGCCAGCAACGCCTTCACGTCGTTCCAGCGTGCCTCTGCCAGTTTCCATTTTTCATCGAATGAAGCGAAATACTTTTTGTCCGCCTCATCGACGAGATAACTCTTATACGTACGCATATCCGCATCCAGCGCCGCACGGGTGGCCTGCATTTGTCCTTCGAATTGCAGCCAGCTATCGGTTTTAGACGTTACGATCGAACTTTGGGCGTTGCGAACGTCGCCAAGTTGCCCATTGATCTTGCCCAACAGGATAAAGGACGGAACGCGGCTATCCACGATGGTATCGATACCGCCTCTGATCTGATTGAGGGAGGAAATCGAGGCCATTCCCTGCACACCTGCAACCAACAACATGACGCCTGAGAGACCAGCAAGAACAATACCAATGGATAGCTTCATAATAGTCCCTCAAAGTGAATATTGGACGATGCAAGGGCAGTATGTCTTTACTCAAGACTTGGTAGTAGCCAAAAGCGCGGATTGTCGGAACATTGCCGTGAATACAATTCATGCCTTGAATACGTCGATATATTATTTTTTTGTTATTGATATTTCATTAAATTTCATTTGCGTAATACACTCAATCCATAGCCCCTTCTGAGCGGTTCCGTAGGAAGCAACACCGAATGGCCAGCTCGACGCCACTCATCAATTTCTTGAGCAATAGATAGCGTCGAGCATCTGCACCAAACTCTCGGAGCAATCAGCGCGCAATACACCAACAAAAAGCCCCGCCGATTGCTCAGCGGGGCTACAAATTTTGGAAACGGGTGGGGCTTTAACGCGGCCGACCGTCTATTCTTAATTCAGACGGGTCTTGACTTCGCTCACTGCTGTGCTGAAAAGCTTGGCCTTTGCAGCAGCGGTGGTCTTTTCAGCGAGGATTTTCTCGGACGCGGCGATCGCAAGGTCGACGGCGGCGGAACGTACGGCGCCTATTGCGTCCGTTTCCGCCTGCTTGATCTTCTGTTCCGACAAAGCGTTGCGACGGGCGACAAATTCTTCCGTCTTCACCTTGGCTTCGGATGTCAGGGCAGCCGCTTCACGCTCGGCAGCCGCAATGATATTGGCTGCATCGGCTTCGGCTTCCTTGCGCTTGCGCTGATATTCGGCCAGCAGATGCTGAGCCTCTTCACGCAGGCGCTTTGCCTCGGCGAGTTCTTCCTTGATGTTGCCAGCGCGTTCATCAAGCGAGTTTGCCAGCATGCCTGGCACCTTGAGATAGGCAATCAGGACGAAGAAAAGGATAAGACCGACGAGGGCGAAAAATGTTGCATCAAACGCCATATCAAGCTCCCTTCACAACGGACACGGCGGCCACTGCGGCTTTCACATCCGTATCCTTGACCTTGAGGCCGATCAATTGATCGACGATCGCGGTCGCGGTTTCCTCGGCAATGGTACCGACATCGGCAAATGCCTGCTGCTTGATCGTTTCAATGCGTGCTTCCGCCGCTGCGACCTTTTGGGAAAGGTCAGCCTCGATTGCGGCGCGATCTGCATCTGCCTTGACTTTCGCTGCTTCGCGGGCGGCAGCGGCGATGGAACCGGCCTTGGCGCGCGCTGCGCTCAATTCTTTTTCATAGGTTTCGATCGCAGCATCTGCCTCGGCCTTCAGCCGGGATGCTTCATCGAGGTCCTGTGCGATACGGCCATGACGGTCTTCGAGAATTCCGCCAACGCGCGGCACGATGACCTTTTTCATGAGCACGTAGAAAAGGCCGAACGTGATGGCCAGCCAAAGAAGCTGGGATGCGTAAGTGGACTGATCGAACGGTGGAAACACAGGGGACCCGTGACCGGCATCGTGTGCCACTCCGGTTTCCGTATGTGTTGCTTCCGGGGCAGTCTGACCGATAGCCGGAGTTCCGGTATTCGTTTCACTTGTCGCCGGTGCTGACTGGGCCAAAGCCTCGGTCACGAACATGCTCACCTCCAGGGGTCGTGCAAATGCGAAAGATCACGGCACGCGGTGCGAGCCGTGATCCAAACCTGATGCTGATATTAGACAGCGAACAGGAGAAGGAGAGCGACGAGCAACGAGAAGATGCCCAAAGCTTCCGTGACGGCAAAGCCGAATACCAGACGGCCGAACTGGCTGTCAGCGGCAGATGGATTGCGCAGTGCGCCCGACAAGAAATCGCCGAAGATACGGCCGAGAGCGAGGGACGTACCAGCCATGCCGAGGCATGCGAGACCTGCGCCGATGTACTTTGCTGCTTCCGCTTCCATGTTAAGCTCCTTAGAATGGGTTGTTGCGGCTATTTTTGACACCCGGTTTCCGGGGCCAGCGACTTTACTTCTCAGTGACCACCATGCACGGCATCGTTCAGGTACATGCAAGTCAGTACCGCGAAGACGTATGCCTGCAGGAAGGCGACGAGAAATTCCAGACCGGTCATTGCGACCGTCATGATGAGTGGCAGGATTGCGCCACCGATACCAAGGGCGCCCAAGGCACCCATGGAAGCGACGAAGCCCGAGAAGACCTTCAGCGTGATGTGACCGGCCAGCATGTTCGCAAACAGACGAACGGAAAGGCTGATCGGACGCGACAGGAAGGATATGATTTCGATCGATGACACGAGCGGAAGAAGAACTGCCGGAACACCCTGCGGCGCGAAGATGCCAAGGAAATGCAGGCCATGCTTATAGAAACCGTAAACGACCACCGTTCCAATGACCAAGCACGAGAGCGCAAAGGTCACGATGATCTGGCTGGTGACGGTGAAGAAGTATGGGAACATGCCCAGAAGGTTTGCCGTCAGAACGAACATGAACAGCGAGAAGACGAATGGGAAGAAGACCATTCCCTTTTTGCCCGCACCTTCGCGCAGCATCGAGGCGATGAATTCGTAGGACATTTCGGCAACGGACTGCATACGGCCGGGAATCAGACCGCGGTTGGACGTTGCGAAATAAAGAAAACCGGATGCGGCAGCGACAGTGGCAACCATGAACAGAGACGCGTTGGTGAACGAGAAATCCACGCCACCGATTTCAATCGGGATGATCGGCTGTACAATGAACTGATGCGTCGGATCGTTTGCCACCGGCTGCCCTCTTACCTGTTGCCGCTCGTGACGGCACTTAACTGTCTATGGGAAGGAGCGTATCAGTCGCCCTGCTTCCCACCCTTGTCTTTTCCCAGTCCGCCTTCGAGAAGCGGCGGCTTGGCCACCACTCCGGCGGAACGCAAAACGTTCAACACGCCCGCACAAAACCCGAGAAGAAGAAGAACGATCATCCCCCACGGCGACGTGCCAGCAAAATGGTCCAGAAGATAACCCAGCATCGCGCCGACGATGACTGCGGAAATGAATTCGGAAGAGAGCTTAATCGCCATTGCAAAACCCTTCCGGGTCTCCGCTGCGTTCTGCTCCGTCCGCGCTTCCGCGTCGTCCTCCGCCTTCACCTTTGCCAACTCATCGGCAAGGCGCTTGCGGCGCTCATCCAGACTATCGTTACGGTTGCCGGTCATGGCCAAATCCCACCCTTTGTCTCCATACTGGCATTGCCAGAACTCTTTGGAGTTGTAAACGGCAGGGCTTCAAGCCTGTTCCAGCCCGCTCTGAAGTCGCGCGCAACATAGTTTTAGGGACTTCTCTAGTCAAGGCACCGGGGGCGCTTCGCGGAATACAAATTTATTCATTTAAAACAAAGACTTGCTTTAGATTTTGGAATTTGTGGCCGCAATGGCGTTCGGAATCGGCAATTTTCGTGGCGTTATCCCGGTAAAAACCCCGTAATATCAGCTCCAACCACCGCCATAGGTACGATAGAAGACGTGAAGACCGATTCTGCCGACCTTCTTCATGGATTTGCCCCATGCAGGACGGACGTAGACGGCGTGATAATGGGTCGCGGAACCAACTTCTGTCAGCCAGATCTTGCCTGCAGAGGTCGCCATGGCCACTTCACGGGCCATCTTCCAGTGACGTTCGGAGTTGATGCGGTCCTTGATATTGTCGCAGGCAAAGGAAAACTGGCAACGATTGCGCCAATCCTTGTTCTGATAGACCACACCACAGATGGTTTTCGGATAGGAGGGATTGCGGACACGGTTGAGGATGACCTGGGCCACGGCAGCCTGTCCCTTTACCGATTCGCCGCGCGCTTCAAAGTAGATGCCGGATGCGAGACACTGTTGTTCGGCAGCGGAAAACACCTCTGCCGGAAGCGGCGTTGCCGCCCAGGCGTGGTCATCGGACGCGATTTTGGGAATGAAACGGCCTGCCTCAGGCTTCTTCAAAATAGCATCGAAGGGCGATTCGCGCGCGAAATCAGGCGCTGCGGGCGCATAGGCGGTGGCCAGCACATCAGCGTTACGGTTCGTGATCAACTCAGCCACCATGGGCGAGACGTTCTTTTCGACCTTCTTGTCGTCACGGCGGAAGTAGAAGGATGCCAGCTCGATGTCCTTGCTCTTCTTCCACTTCACGAATGCCGTACGATCGGTTCCCTTTAAGGGCTTGGTGTCCAGCATGCTGGTGCGGTTGAGAACGGAGCCTGCGGTAAAGGCTTTCGGTGGCTGCATGATTTCGGTGGTGACGATACGGCCCTTTTTGGCAGCGCGATTGACGCGATCGCTATCGGGGCTGGTCTCCTTGCCGTTCTTGCCGGTGACGAAGGCTACCTTCCGACCGTCTGCTGTAATCATTCCGGACCCACTCAGCGCCGGTGCGGCATCAGCATTGTTGAATGCAAGTGACGCATTGTGAACGGAACCTGCCGGCGAGTTGGTCAAGACCATGCGCCATTGTTCGCCGCCTGCATCGAGCCCCGCCAGCAGCGAGGCAAGATCGGCACGCGCAGCGAGAGATGGAAAGGCCAGCCATGCGGCGAGACCGAAGATGACAGGCGATGTCCATTTTTCAAACGAAAAGAAGAACCCGCGACGCGATACATTTTTCGAACGCAAAACCCGCACTCCGGCACACAGACTCAAACAGTTGGTATGACCGGATAATCTCTCATTAACCTTGATGCTTGGTTAACGGTACTCGGGCGAAACGTGTCACGTTAACGTGTGACCCTGCGAAAAACGCCATTCTTCTCCCGAAGAATGGCGCTCGATAGCTCTCAAAAATAGCATGGTGGATCAGATCACGACATGAGATCCGAGTTCGACCACGCGGTTTGCTGGCAGGCGGAAGTAGTCGGACGGGTCTGCCGCCGTTTCAGCCAGCCCGATGAACAGCCGGTTCTGCCATCCAGGCATGCCGGACTTCGGATCGGGGACGAGTTTGCGACGGCCCAGATAGAACGATGTCGACATGATATCGAACTTGTAGCCAGTGCGGCGCAGATAACCCAATGCCTGCGTGACGTTCTGGGTTTCCATGAAGCCGAAATGCAGTTCGACGACGACGAAGCGCTCGCTGATCTTGGTGATCGTATAGCGCTTGTCCGGATGAATACGCGGCGTGTCCTCGGTGCGGATCGTCAGGATGACGTTCTTGTCGTGCAGGACGTGATTGTGTTTCAGATTGTGCAGCAAGGCCGCAGGTGCTGTTTCCGGGTCGCCGGTCAGGAAGATCGCCGTACCGGGAATGCGCACGGGCGCGTGAGAGCTTTCCTTCTCGACGGAAGCAACGAATGCCTTCAATGGCACATCCGTGCGGCGGGTCTTGGCAAACAGGATTTTCGATCCCCGCTGCCAGGTCGTCATGATGATGGTGAAGGCGATGGCCAGCAATACCGGCACATAGCCACCGTCATGGATTTTCAGCAGGTTTGCACCAAGGAAGATCATTTCGAGTGAGATGAAGGGGAAAATGACCAAGGCTGCAACCAGCGGAGACCACTTCCAGTGGCTACGCGCAAACTGGAAGAACAACAGGCTGGTGACGACCATCGCACCGGTGACCGAGATACCGTAGGCCGTTGCCAGCGCATCCGAGCTTTTGAAGGTGAGCACCAGCGCAACGACGCCGAACAACAGGATCGTGTTGACCGACGGAAGGTAGATTTGCCCGGTGTTGGTTTCCGACGTGAACAGGATTTCCATGCGCGGCAGATAGCCAAGGTTTATGGCCTGACGAACGAGCGAGAACGCGCCGGTGATCACCGCCTGGCTCGCAATGATGGTAGCCGCCGTTGCCAGAATAACGGCTGGCAGCAACGCCCATTGCGGGAACATCAGGTAGAATGGGTTGGACATGGCCGCGGGATCTTTCAGAACCAGCGCGCCTTGGCCGAGGTAATTGAGGGTCAAAGCCGGAAAAACCAGGACAAACCATGCCCACTGAATGGGTTTGCGACCGAAATGCCCCAAATCAGCATAGAGGGCTTCCGCGCCTGTGATCGTCAGGAACACGGCACCAAGAACGACGATCCCGTAGAAGCCTTCGGCTAGCAGAAATTCGACCGCATGCCACGGATTGAAGGAATACAGAATGCTGTAATCGTCCGAAATGTGGGTTAGTCCGACAAAGCCCATGACCAGAAACCAGACAGCGGTGATCGGACCAAAGAACTTGGCAACGAATTCTGTACCGTGAGACTGGATGGCGAAGAGGCCGACGAGAATGCCGACCGAGATGGGAATGATGAATTCATCCATCTGCGGCGTCACGAGTTTCAAGCCCTCGACCGCCGATAGCACGGAAAGTGCCGGCGTAATCATGGCATCACCGAGAAACAATGCCGCGCCAATCAAACCTAGCATGACGAGCACGCCGCGTTTTTTGCCTGCTTTCTTCATCAAAAGCGCCAGAAGTGACAGCGTGCCGCCTTCGCCATCATTGTCTGCGCGCAGCAGAAAACAGATGTATTTGATGGTGACAATGATGGTGAGTGACCAGATCATCAACGAAATGAGGCCAATAACCTCCATTTCCGTCACACCATCGTGCGAGATGGGTTTCAACGCTTCGCGAAAGGCGTAGAGAGGGCTCGTTCCGATGTCGCCGTAGACGACGCCGATCGAACCCAGCATGGCAGCAAGAAAGCCTTTCCGACTGTGATCGTCGGGACCAGGCTTTTCGATGCAGTCCTTGTCCATGGCATGAGACATTGTGATCCTGACCGGTTAAAGCCAGCCCTTCCAGCGGAAAAAGATGAACGGAATGATGGCCGAGATGAGCATGACGAAGACCGCGAGTGGATACCCATAGGTCCACTGCAACTCCGGCATGACATTAAAGTTCATTCCATAAATGGATGCCACGAGGGTCGGGGGTAAAAAAACGACCGACGCGATGGAGAAAATCTTGATGATGGCGTTCTGTTCGACATTGATGATGCCCAGCGACGCGTCCAGCAGGAAGGTGAGATTTCCTGAAATAAACGAGGCATGCTCGGACAGGGACTGGATATCGCGCCCGATGGAGCGACCCATTTCCTTGGCTTCCTTGTCTTGCTGAACATTGGGTGTTGCCTGCAAAAAGGACTGAAGGCGGGCAAGCGACGCGAGGCTATCGCGCACCTTCGATATCAGACGGTGATAGGCAGAGATGTCGGCCAGCTTGTCTTCCAGATATCGCGGCGCCTTGCGCTTGCTGCGTGCCTTGTCACCAAAAATGCCTGCGGCGACGTCGTCGATGCGGACAACGGAATTTTCGAGAATTTCGGCGGTACGATCAACGATGGTTTCGAGAAGCTTCAACAACAATGCGGTGCCGCTGCGCATATCGTGCGGCACGCGGGTGATGGCTGCGATAAAGAGGTTGAAGGATTTCGGTTCAGCATAGCGGATGGTCACGAGCCGTTTGCCAGCCAGAATGAAGGCGACGTCGGTCAGGCGCGGATCTTTCGAATCCGCGTTCCAGACCAGCGAACCGGTCATGAAAACATTGCCCTCTTCCATAAAAAGGCGGCTCGAAGGCTCGATGTCCTTCAAATCCTCGCGCGTGGGAAGCTCAACGCCCAGCAGCTTTTCGACCTTGATTTCTTCATCCCGTGTCGGGTTCACAAGATCGATCCAGACAATATCATCCGAAATCTGCGTGACCTTCTGGTCCGCCGACAGGCTGATTGCCTCGCAATTCGAGCGATAGGCTTTGATCAATCAGTTTCTCCGGTCAGCACATCGACAAGGGTCGATACGCTGCTCTAACACATCATGTGTGGCTTCCGCAAACGCCCGGGATGGACGAGGGATCAAACGGCGCAGGGCTATGCTCTCAATGGCCTCAATAATCAAGGGGTAAAATTTGGGCACGGTCGATTCGTCACAAGGTTGAGGCGAAGTTATGATGACTTGAAAGCGGATCAAATGTTCAGACAAGACACGAAATCCACTCATAAAATTTATCAACTTCAACAGCTTAACCATTGAACTGTTAAAGAGCAGATGCCGACGGTAGTTAAGATACGGGAAATTTCTTCGCTTTCTCTAAGCGGGCGCGAACTGTCAAGCGGTGCGAAAGCCCGAGTGCTATGCACCCGGCGCATCGATAAATTCTAATCAAATACGATTTTCGGTGCAGTTTTTTGCTTCCCGGCACCGATTTCCGCCCAGACTTTCTGCGCAATATCCCTGTAGATTTGAGCCTGCGGGCCCTCCGGCTCCGCCATCACGACCGGGGTTCCGGCATCCGACAATTCACGGATGGAGATCGTCAGCGGCACCTCCCCCAGAAATGGAACGCCGATACGTTCTGCTTCTGCGCGCGCGCCACCGTGACCGAAAATATCGTAGCGGGTGCCGGTATCAGGCGCGATGAAATAGCTCATGTTTTCGATCACCCCCAGAAGCGGCACCTCGACCTTGCGGAACATGGTGATGCCCTTGCGCGCATCGATGAGTGCCAGGTCCTGAGGGGTTGATACGATGACAGCGCCTGCAAGCGGAACCTGCTGGGCGATGGTCAATTGCGCGTCGCCCGTGCCGGGTGGCATATCCAGCACCAGAATGTCCAGATCGCCCCAGGCGACTTCCCGCAGCATCTGCATCAAGGCGGACTGTACCATCGGTCCGCGCCAGATCATGGCCGCTTCCTCATCTACCAGAAACCCCATGGACATGACCTTGAGGCCATAATTCTCCATCGGCATGATGACGCGGCCCTCACCCTGCTGCGGGCGACCGGATATCTTCAGCAAGCGTGGAATGGATGGCCCATAGATGTCGGCGTCGAGAATACCCACGCGCAGACCCAGCGATTGTAAGCCGAGAGCAAGATTGACGGCGGTGGTGGACTTGCCAACGCCACCTTTGCCGGATGCGACAGCGATGATCGCGCCAATGCCCGGTACGCCGGTCTTGGGGCGTGGCTGCGGGGGTGCTTTTGGCTGAGACGGCGCCGGCTGTGGTGAGGGGCTTGTGCCCGGTTTGCGATCCGCCGTGAGGGTCACCATCGCAGCCTTGATGCCGGAGACACCGGCCGCTGCCTTTTCCGCAGCAAGCCGCAAGGGTTCCATCGAATCGGCCTGCTCAGCCGGAACCGTGATGGAAAAATAAGCCTTGGCGTCCGCAATGAATATTTCCGACACCATGCCAAGCGCAACGATGCTTTGATCGCCGCCCGGATACGCTACGCTTTCCAGTGCCTGCTCGATCTGTTTCTTGTCGACCTGTGTCATGTCACTATCCATTGTCCCATCCGCCGGTCTTCAATAACCAAGCGGATGAGTTTCGCCAACGATAAAGCGTGACCATACGGTCAATCGTCAGTTTTCGTCGCCGGTGTCGATTTTTTCAGGATCGAAAATGCTGCCGTCGAAAAAAGCATCTGGCCCAAGAACAAGGCCGGAGCGGGACGCCCCGACATGCACCGGCGCTTTCAATGTTCCCTCGACCTTCAGATTGGCTGTCGGAACCGGTGCGAAAATCGGTCGCATGGCCTTGCGGAAAATATCGGGGCGAAAGGCTTGGCTTGCTGCCTCGTAGATTTTCGCGTCGTCGGCAAACTCCGGCGGGCAATCTTTCCATCGCAACATCTGGCTGAAGAACCACAGTGCCTGACTTTGCCAGGGAAAGTTGGCAGCTTTGCCGCTGGTGGAAAAGAAGCTGCTGCATTCCAGCATCCGGGCGGGTGAATGCGAGATATAGCCGGTCAGTGCCGGCAATATGAGATCGCGATCCATGTCGAGGTAATCCGCCGCTGAAAGAATATCGGAAAGCTCTTCGTAATTGGCGCTGCTGGCGCACCATTCACCCGCTCGATACAGCGCCCGCAGAAGCGACTCCAGCGTCGCAGGATAAGCCTCTGACCAGTCTTGCGAGACTGCCAAGACCTTTTCAGGTGCATTCTGCCAGATATGTGATTTTGTGGTTACGATGCGAGCGGTCCCTTGTAAGACAGCGGCGCTGCCGTAAGGCTCGGCAACGTAAAAGCCGTCGATCTGTCCATTCTCCAGCAAATCCGGCATATTGGCGGGGAACGTCGGCATAAAGCTGATCTCGCAATCGGCGGGAAGACGTGCGCTCGCCAGCAGATAGCGCAGTTCGAATGCCGATACGGACAAATGATGCTCGACGGCAAAGACCAGCCGGGCAAGATCGGAGGTCTGGCGGGAGAGGGCGACACGAGCCAGCGCCCGCGCGACTGTTGCGGGATCAGGTATTTTCATACCCTCACCGACCAGATCTTTGTGCAAAGACTGAGATACGACCAAAGTCGCGCCGCCAGTGGCCAAAACGAAGGGCGCGATGAGGTCAGCGGGAAGTACAGGAAGACCGAGCGCCGAGGCGACGGGTAAGGATGCCGACAGATGGAGACCGTGAAGAGCACCTCTGTTCCATTCGGCCAGAAGCTCGTCCGTGCTGTTTTTTTTCAGCAATTCAAGGGTCACGCCCTCGTCGGCCGCAAACCCTTTTTCAACAGCAACAACAAGCGTCGCACAATCAACTGTCGGAGAAAATCCAGCTTTGAAGTTCTTCGACGCCGACAAACGAATCTCCTCTGCCGCAAGTAAAAGCGAGAATTGCTTACGTAGCGGAAGATAACAATCGAAAAATGGAAAAAATGACTACTTTATCAAACCGACACGTAAAGCCTTGGCGACCGCTTGGGTGCGATTGACAGTATTGAGCTTCTTGGTTGCACGGTTCAGATAATGGTTGACGGTATGCTCTGATAAGCTGAGGATTTCGGCGATCTCCACACTTGTCTTTCCCGCCGCCGTCCAGTTCAGACAGTCGATTTCACGGTCCGTCAATGTATCGGGAATACGCGCATCGAGACTTCGCACATAAGCGAGACGGCTGAAAACATGGGCGGAGATGAACGCAATCTCGGCCATCTCTGTTGGAGAAAAAGCTGATCGGTTTCCGCTAAAGGATATGGCTCCGCGCTGACCCGTTGCATCTTGAACCGGACACCATATGGAATTGATCATTTCAAAGCGATCAAAGAGTTCAATGATGCTCTTGATGGATGCCTCATCGTGACCGCGAACCACGAACTCCTTGTTGACCCAGAATGGAACGCTGGAATGCTTCAAATTGCGCAGCACATTGCTGCGGGTAAGCAATCCTTCATGATCGTACTGATGCAAAAGCTCTGCAGGCCAGTTGGTTATGATGGTATAATCCGACAATTCCAGCGACGTGTTGGTAGGAAGGTTGACCACCATGAAGGCTCTCATCGAAAAGGATTCAGTGACCCTCTTCAGAAAACGAAAGATGTCGAATTGGGTTTTGAGTTCCGCCACTTCCTGAGCACACTCCGCTACCAAGGGTGCGGGACTGGAAAAATCTGGCTTGGACATCATCCATATTTCTTTGCGATTTAGGCTTCTGTCAGAGTCTATACATGCAATTCCAGCACCAATAAATAACCGTTTAATTTTTTTGCACACAAAAGTTGCCTTTTGCGAACAGTCCGGTCGTGACCTGCAGCCAACGCTCGGCTGGGGAGTGCGACTTAGGAATGGGCGGGTGAAAGGCGTACAGACAGATCGCTGGAAATATTCTTCGCCGCCCCTCTAATGAGGTCCGCCCACCCTTCCAAACACTGCTTGGTGAGGCGGTAGGCCGGCCCGGTCACCGAAATTGCAGCGTGATTTTTTGTGCCAGCCGCATGAACCGGCACCGCGATGCACTGAATGCCGGTCTCATGTTCCTCAAGGTCAAAGCCAAAGCCACGATGTCGGATTTCGGCAACCTGCTTTTTCAACTCGGCAGCGGTCTTGACGGTGCTGGGCGTGAAAGCCCGAAAGATGATAGCATCGATGACGTCATCCAGCTCTTGTTTCGACAAGAGTGAGAGAGCAGCTTTTCCAACACCTGTACAATAGACCGGAGAGACGCGTCCTATCTGCGAGTGCATCCGCACCGCATGCTTTCCATCGATCTTGTCGAGATAGACGATTTCCGCGCCTCGCAGAACGCCAAGATGAACGGATTCCTGAGTTTTCTCATGCAGGAGGCGAAGATGCGGTGCCGCGATGGATCGGAGATCGTTCGTGTTCCAGGCCTGAGCGGCAAAGGTGAGGAGACGCACCCCTGCGCTGTATGTCTGATCTTCGTTCTGCTCCAGCAAGCCTTCCTCCAGCAGGTGCACCAACTGGCGATGGAGCGTGCCGCGTGGTTGGCCGGAAAGGTCCAGAATATCGGTAAAACGAAGCGGCTGAGACGACATGACGACCATTTCCAGAAGCGATATGGCTTTACCAAGCGTTCCCGTGCTGCTGTGACGTATCGTCTTCATATCATTGAGTGCCATGCTAATGTCCGCGTGCGCAGTGGTCGCACTTGACTTTGGGTGGAGGTCGGAGGCAATATTCCGTTAAATGAAACATAGTTCCAAATAATGGAACTTGCAATCCGCATCGGACGTCATGGCGACAGAGTTTCTGGCACAGCTTTCCGAATTTCAGGATCAGGGCGTGCTGATAACCGGTGGTGGTTCAGGCATTGGCGCCTGCCTTGTCACGGCCTTCGCAGCGCGCGGTGCGAAAGTCGCCTTTATCGATATCGATCAGGCAGCGAGCGAGGCGCTTGTCGAGAGACTGTCGGTGACAAGCCTTCATTCCGTCACCTTCGTCAAAGCCGACCTTCGTGACCAGTCACAATTGGCACAGGCGGTGGAAACGGCGGCCAAAGCGTTGGGTGGCATCAAGGTGCTTATCAACAATGCCGCCCGGGACGATCGGCACGATATCGACACCGTTACCAGCGACTATTGGGATGCGAACCATGCGGTTAATCTGAAACCAGTCTTTTTCGTCACGCAAGCGGCGCTTCCCTATCTGCGCTTTGCGCAAGGTGCGTCGATTATCAACTTTTCGTCCATTTCCTATCTGCTGAACATGGGTGAACTGCCCGCTTACGCCACCGCCAAGGCTGGAATCATCGGCCTGACGAAGAGCCTTGCTGGCAGGCTGGGACCTGAAAATATTCGCGTCAACGCCATTTTACCCGGCATGATCGTCACTGAACGACAAAGGGAATTGTGGCTGACTGACGCCTCTATTTCGCAGACCGTCGCGCGCCAGTGCCTCAAGCGCACCCTGATTGCCGATGATCTTGTCGGCCCATGCCTATTTCTGGCCTCATCGGCATCTGCTGCCATGACGGCCCAAACACTGATTATCGATGGAGGTCTTCTCTAATGGCTGATGCCGCATTTGTTGCCGTGGACTGGGGAACGTCGAGCTTCCGGCTCTGGCTTATGAGCAAATCCGGTGAGATACTGGGCGAGCGGCGCAGTGGCGAAGGCATGACCACTGCCATGCGGACCGGCTTTCCCGACGTTCTGGCTTCACATCTTTCTGCCCTTTCCGCACCGTCTGACCTGCCCGTCGTTGTCTGTGGCATGGCGGGTGCTCGCCAGGGCTGGGTCGAGGCAGGTTATGTGGACGTACCCGCTGATCTGGCAGATGTGCTGAAAGGTGCGGTTCGCGTGCCGGGAGAGGCTGCCGACATCCGCATCCTCCCGGGACTGGCGCAACGGTCGCAGGATACGCCAGATGTGATGCGTGGCGAAGAAACCCAGCTTCTCGGTGCGTTATCCGCTGATTACGCGACCGGCGAGCAGCTTGTCTGCATGCCCGGCACCCATTCGAAATGGGTCAGCGTCAGCAATCTGAAGGTCACCGGCTTTTCCACCTACATGACCGGTGAACTGTTCGACGTGATCTCGAAGCACTCCATCCTGTCGCATGCGGTGGAGGGTGCGGAAACCGTCGCTGGTGATCTTCCCGCGTTCCAGGGCGCCGTCGCTGAAAGTTACGAGAACCCGCAAATGGCAACGAACCGGCTGTTTACGGTCCGATCCGGGCAGCTTCTGCATGGACTTTCCGCCACAGATGCAAAAGCGAAACTGTCCGGTACGATGATCGGACTTGAGATTGCGGGCGCTCGTTCGAGTGGGCGCAACGATGCCAAGGTCATCCTGGTCGCATCCGGTGCGCTGGGAGAACTCTACAAGGCGGCTTTTGCCGCATTATCTATCGACTTTGTAACCATCGACGCCGATGACGCCGTTCGCCGTGGGCTTGTGGCAGCTGCCAACGCCATTTGGCAATGAGGAGAATACCTGAAATGCGCATTCCATTCCCAGATATGAAGTACCCACTCATCGCCATCCTTCGCGGCATCCGCCCGGAAGAGACGGAAGCCGTCGTGACAGGCCTTTTGGAAAGTGGCCTGCGGGCTATCGAGATTCCACTCAATTCGCCGGACGCCTTTCGCTCGATCGAAATCGCGACCAAGCTTGCGCCGTCAGATGCCCTCATCGGCGCTGGCACTGTTTTGACCGTGGAGAATGTTGCCAATCTCGATGCGGCGGGCGGCAAACTCATGGTGAGCCCTAACGTGGACGTCGAGGTCATCACCGCCGCGCGCGAAAAAGGCATGGTCACCATGCCAGGCGTTCTGACACCAACCGAGGCACTTCTGGCGCTGAAGGCAGGGGCGACAGGCCTGAAATTCTTCCCCGCCAGCGTTCTTGGGCCATCGGGCATCACTGCCATTCGCGCCATATTGCCAAAAGACACGCTGGTAGCGGCAGTCGGCGGCGTTTCCGACAAGAATTTCAGCGACTATACCAGCATCGGAGTCACTGCATTCGGCCTTGGCACCAGTCTCTACAAACCCGGAATGACGGCTGCAGAGGTGCAGGAACGTGCTGTTCTCACCATAAAGGCGTATGACATAGCGGTGGGAGCATAGACATGGCTGACATTCACCCATTTGCCGGGACGGTGCTGGATCATACCCAGATGCTGCTGGGTGAAGGCCCAAGCTTCGATCCGATCACGGGTAGACTGTGCTGGCTCAACATTCTTGGGAAAGAGCTGCACGAATACGACCCGCAAACCGATACTAAGACGGTTCACGCCCTGCCCTTCATGGCAAGCGTTGTCGCGCGGATCGATGACAAAAGACAGTTGCTGGCATCGGAAGAAGGGCTTTTCATTCGTGACCGGGCAACCGGCGACCTTTTTCTTCATGCGGACTTCGAACCGGGCAAGCCAGGCAACCGCTCAAACGACGGCCGCGTGCACCAGAGCGGCGCGTTGTGGATCGGCACCATGGGCAAGAAGGCGGAAGACAAGGCTGGAAGCATATACCACGTTGCCAAGGGCGTGGTGACGACGCTGTTTGCCGACATCAGCATTTCCAATTCCATCTGCTTTTCACCAGACGGTGCCACCGGATATTATGTCGACACACGGATCAATCAGCTCATGTCGGTGCCGCTTGATCCTGCAACGGGGCTTCCCACAGGCACAAGCACCGTATTGATTGACCGGGCTGGTCAGAAAGGCGGCAGTGACGGCTCTGTCTGCGATGCGGACGGCAATATCTGGAACGCCTGCTGGGGAATGGGTGCAGTGGATCGCTACTCGCCCAAGGGTCTCCATCTGGACCGCTATGAAGTGCCGGCTGCCCAAAGCACCTGCCCTGCGTTTTTTGGCGCATCCGCCAACCGCCTGGCTGTGACATCGGCCTGCGAGGGTCTAGACGCAGAAACGATCAAGGCCAATCCGCTTTATGGGACCACTGTCGATGTTGGAATAGAGGTCAAGGGTGTTTTCGATCAGGCTTATAAAGTCTGATCGAGCCCGTCTCCAAGACTATCCGAAATCGCGGCTCTGCGGAGACAATTCGCGATGGTTCTCCTGAAGATAACGGTGGGTGGTTGCGGCATCCACCGGGCGGCCATAGAAGTAGCCCTGCCCCATTGCACAACCCAGACTGCGAAGTTTCTCTGCCTCGCTTCTGTCTTCTATCCCCTCTGCGACGACCTCAAGATCAAGCCCGTCACACATGGCGACGATGGCCTTTATGATGTGCTCCGAAGGGCGATCCGTGCTGATCCGCGACACGAAGGCCCGATCGATCTTGACCTTGTCGAAGGAGAAGTCACGCAACCTTCCCAGGCTGGACTGACCGGTTCCGAAATCGTCAAGTGAAATACGAACGCCCTCTCGCTTTAGGTCGCTGATGATGCGTTGGGCGGTTTCAGCGGACGTCATGACCGCCGTCTCGGTAATTTCCAGTTCCAACCGCCGAGGATCAAGCCCCACCCGTCGCAAAATGGACAGAATGTTTTCCGCTGTGCCCGGGTCCATCAACTGAGCAGACGATAGATTGAAAGACAGGAACAGTTCGCGCGGCCATGACAGTGCCGCTTCGGCCGCCTTGCGCAGCAGCGTTTCCGAGAGAGCATCGATAAAGCCGCGCTCTTCGGCCAAGGGTACGAAGGTCGCTGGAGAGACGAAGCCGAGATCCGGATCGTTCCAGCGAGCCAAAGCCTCGAAACCGACAGCAATTCCATCGCTCAAACGCACGATCGGCTGGAAGTGCACGTCGACGGAATCGGTGATAATGGCATTTCTAAGCGCCTGTTCCAGTTGCGTGGCGCGCTTCATTTCCTGTGCGATCTCGCGCGAATAGACGGTGATCTGACCGCGCCCCCGCCGTTTGGAGCGGTAAAGCGCCGTCTCGGCACTTTTCAACAAATCCTCGAAATCCTCGCCTGCGAAAGGATAGACGGCAAAGCCGAAGGACGACGACAGCCGGACATTGCGGTCCCCCAGATCATAAGGCGCTGATAGTACATCCTTGATCATCTGCCCCACGCGCTCAGCGCCGACCCGTTCGAAGACCAGCGGCAACACGAATGCAAACTCGTCGCCCTCGTGGCGAGTGACGATGGCACCATCCGGCACACAGGCCTTGAGGCGATGGGCGACCTGACAGAGGATTTCGTCGCCGGCAGCCACGCCGAAAAGATCGTTGATGGGTTTGAAGCCGTCAATGTTGGCGACACCGATTGTGAAAGGTGCGGGATCGCTGGAGCGTTCGGCAGCCAGCATGCGCACCCTGTCACGCAGGCGGTAACGGTTTCCCAGACCCGTGAGCGGATCGCTGTATGCCATGGCCTGCAATTCGTGCTGGCTGACCTGCGGCGCATTGGGGTCTGGCGATTTCATTCGCGCATCCTGGACGATAAATTGTGGGAGAGTACGGATTTCAAAATGAGTCGTTCGTCCAGAATCACTATCGCTGAAGTTCCACAAATAGCCACTGATTTTAGCGTTAGTTGATTTTGCAAATGCTTATTTATCAGTATCAACTCACCATTCCAGAGACTTGCTGAGGCAAATAGCGCTTGAACAAGGCTTCCACCATGTCTGGGCTGACGGGTTTCAGCAACATATCGTCCATGCCCGAATCGATACACGCCTGACGATCCCCATCGAAGGCCAACGATACGACACCGATGATCGGTATGTGGGTACGCTCTGTCACTGTCATCTTGCGCAGTCTTCGCGTTGCTTCAAAGCCATCGAAGTCGGGCAGCGTCGTATCCATCAAGACAAAGGATGGTCTTTCCTGATCAAATGCGCGGATGGCATCCCTGCCTGTGGCAGCAATCTTATAGCTCAGGCCCAGACCCTCGAGGATTTGCGAGAAGACGATCTGGTTGATATTGTTGTCTTCGACCACGAGGACATCAAGCCCGGTTTTTTTGACGATCACAGGCGTTGGGGCAGATGTAATTTCCCAATTGCCATCTGTCGGCGCCCCATTGGCGACCTGACCGCGCATACGGAAATGGCGGGTCATCTGGTCGATGAGCGAGCTTCCCAGCTGGACATCATCGAACGTCATCGTATCGATACCATAGGCATGCGACACATCAAGGCAGGCCATCTCCAGTTGCACATCGACAATCACAAGGTCGATGCGAACATTCGCTGAGGCAGCGAACTCCATGAAGGCTTTTTGCTCCGCCCGGCCCGATGCAACCGCACAATCAACCCCGAGCGCAACAATTTTCTCGTGAGCAACCTCACCGAGCTGGGCATTGGGCGTCACCAGAAGGACGGCTCGGCCTTTCAATATTTGCGATGCCTGATGAAACTCGTCGTCCATGTAGGACGATGGTGTAAAGGTCATATGCTCCAGACCGGGGATGACTCGGCTGCCATCCACGCCGGCCGTTGCAAAGGTTGTCACGTCATCCATGGTGGTGACGAGGAAATAGCGACCGGGCTTGCCGACCCTTTGCTTGCGGGTGATGACAAGGACTTCCTCACCACTCACGCGGGTGACGCGTTCCGGCAGGATACCGGGCAAACCCGTTTCAAGAACGTGGCGATCCATCGCGTCGATGCGGGAGGCCAGCGGATCGGAGTGGATATCAGACACCGTCCGCCCCAGGATGAGGTCGGCAGATGTCTCCATCAGCGTGCAACCAGCCTTGTTAACAGCGACATAGGTGGTGTTAAAATCCTTGACGAAAATCGAAATGGGCAACGTATCCAGAATTTCTTCAGTCAACTGCACACGTTCGATATCGCAGCGCCATTGATCCTCACGCTTCTTCTGTTCAGAAATGTCGGATATGACGCAGATACCCATACCAGATGGCATGCGTCGTTTCATGAGGCGCAGCCAACGGTCACCGGCGGCATGCTCTACGCACTCCGACCGTTCCTTCCAATGAGATGCCAGTCGATCGGCGATCCAGTCTTCCCGCTCGACATCGTGGGGCGACGTTTGCGCATCTGAAACCTTCTGACAATCATACAGGGATGCCAAAAAATCACGAAGGCGGGTTCCGACTGCGATCTTGGTTTCGCACAACGCAAAATAGCTCAGGATTCTACGACTGGCGAAAATGATCTGATCATCGCGATCGTAAATGATGAGGGCAGACGAAATCGCGTCGCAGATCACGTCGAGCATGACAGCGTGAGTGTCTGCTTGAACAGACGCCATCGCACTCATCGTAAAACCTCACACGCACGTCTCAAGGCGAATTATACTTTCAAACGGGCCGGGGGCCGCACCGAAATGGCTGACGATATGGGACATGCGGGCTGGTGGCTTGAAGCAGATTTCCTGGCTATGCGGACGGGACCCTGCTTTCCGTCGCATACCCTTCGGACCGGCCGAAGGGACTTGGTTCTGCACTCATTTCAAGTTGATCCGACTTTAGAAGTTTTACCTTAAGACCCACTTAACGCTGTGCGCTGCGAAAGAATTGGCGGGACAACGGGCACATCTGACGGGCGTGCACCGATTTTCCTTTCACAACCGGCCCGAATCCACGAAAATAGCACCATGTCCATCAAGCAATTGTCAGAAACGCTCATCAACCAGATCGCCGCCGGCGAGGTGATAGAGCGTCCATCCAGCGCCGCGAAGGAACTGATCGAGAATGCCATCGATGCCGGCGCCACGCGCATCGAGATAGCAACGGCTGGCGGCGGCAAGGGTCTTGTCCGCATTTCCGACAATGGATGTGGGATGTCGCCCTCCGATCTGGAGCTGGCAATCCGTAGGCACTGCACGTCCAAAATATCAGCCACGCTGGATGACATTCGTACGCTGGGCTTCCGTGGTGAGGCGCTGCCGTCGATCGGCTCGGTTGCCAAACTGACCATTACCAGCCGCCAGCAGGGCGCGGCGGAGGGCGCGATCATCTCGGTGGCCGGTGGAAAACTGTCGCCTGTCCGGCCCGCCCCCTCCAATACCGGTACGATCGTTGAAGTCCGCGACCTGTTTTTCGCAACGCCAGCACGGCTGAAATTCTTGAAGAGCGAGAAGGCTGAGGCAGGTGCGATCACGGAAATCGTCAAGCGCATGGCCATCGCCTTTCCCCATATCCGCTTCGTGCTATCGGGCACCGACCGTTCGACGCTGGAATTTCCAACGACCGGTGACGACCATCTGGCACGCATGGCACAAATTCTCGGAGCCGATTTCAAGGACAATGCCATCGAGATCGATGCCGAACGAGAGGGCGTTACGCTTTCGGGGTTTGCTGGCGTACCCACCTTTAACCGTGGAAATTCGGCTCATCAATATATGTTCGTGAACGGGCGCCCTGTGCAGGACAAGCTGTTGCTGTCCGCCATCCGCGGCGCCTATGCCGAAACCATACCGCATGGCCGCTACCCGATTGCGGTTCTGTCTTTGCAGCTCGATCCGGCTTTCGTGGACGTCAACGTCCATCCGGCCAAGTCCGATGTTCGTTTTCGTGATCCCGGCCTGGTCCGTGGACTGATCGTCGGCGCTGTGCGCCAGGCGCTGAGCCGCGAGGGCGATCGTGCGTCCACCACCGGTGCGGCGCAGATGATGAATGCCTTTCGTCCCGGCTATAGCCCATCAAATATTCGGCCGTTTGCCTCGCAGGCATGGTCGCCAGCCACTTCGCCCTCCCGACCGCTTGCCGCGCAAGGTGGTGTGGCGCTGCAGGAAACAGACCAGTCCCGCTTTACAGACATCACCATGCCGACGGCGCGAGCGGACCGCTATGACACCCCCGAAAATGCAACGCAGGTGTCGGAGCCAGCGCGCTATCCGCTGGGCGCTGCACGCGCGCAGGTTCACGCCAACTACATCGTGGCGCAAACCGAAGACGGCCTCGTCATCGTCGATCAGCATGCAGCGCATGAGCGGCTGGTCTTCGAGGAAATTCGCAAAGCCCTGCATTCCAAGCGGCCCGCCTCGCAAGTCTTGCTCATTCCAGAAATCATCAATCTGCCGGAGGAGGACTGCGACCGGCTGATGGACCATGCGGGCGAGTTCGATAGCATGGGACTGTCCATCGAGCGATTTGGACCCGGTGCGGTCGCTGTGCGCGAAACCCCTGCCATGCTGGGTGAGGTCAATGTGCAAGGCCTGGTGCGGCAACTGGCCGACGAGATTGCAGAATGGCATACGGCGGGCAGCCTGGCTAACAAACTCGAATATGTCGCGGCCACCATGGCCTGCCATGGGTCGGTGCGCGCGGGCAGACGCATGCGGCCTGAAGAGATGAACGCCCTGCTGAGGCAAATGGAAAACACTCCGGGATCCGGCCAGTGCAACCATGGACGTCCAACCTATATCGAGCTCAAGCTTGCGGATATCGAAAAACTTTTTGGCAGAAGTTGAGATTATGGGCAATTCGCGGGCTGGCATTCCGGTAAAGCCGTCTTTAAAAAGGTAGCATCCACGGAGACGCAGGTATGAACAGATTTGAAGGCGGAAGCCATCGTGAAGCGAAGGTCGAATATCTCGATGGCGATATGCGCATCGTGCAAACCGGCTCCCATGTCGTCTGCGCCATGACCGGTAAACTCATTCCACTGGATGAACTGCGCTACTGGAGCGTTGTGCGACAGGAAGCCTATGCCGATGCCGCTGCATCCTTTGAGGCGGAGAAGCGCGCAGGCGCCCTGCCCAACCAACGGCGAAGCACCTGATTTTACAATTAAAAAATATATTTCTAAAATATAATTAACATTGCGCGCAACCCATCAGGAACTATGCGTATCTCTCCCTGTTAAAGACCCGTGCATCATCAATCGCACGTTTTTCAATGGGAGCTAACAATGGCCGAGAAGACACTCGACGACCTTTTCTATGACACACTGAAAGACATCTATTATGCCGAGCGGCAAGTGCTGAAAGCACTGCCGAAAATGGCACGTGCTGCAACCGACCCGAAACTGAAGGCGGCTTTCGAAAAGCACAAGGAAGAAACCCAGGGGCAGATCGAACGCCTCCAGGAGGTTTTTGAGCTGATCGGAAAGCGCGCGCAAGGCAAGACCTGCGAAGCGATCCAGGGTATTCTCGCGGAAGGCGAAGAGATCATCGAAGACTACAAGGGTACCCAGGCGCTCGACGCAGGCCTGATTTCGTCCGCACAAGCGGTGGAACATTACGAAATCGCCCGTTACGGCACGCTGAAGGCATGGGCTCAGAAGCTTGGCTACGACAAGGTCGTTCCGCTTCTGGACGCGACACTGCAGGAAGAGTCCAAGACAGACGAAGCGCTAACCACGCTTGCCGGCAAGTCCGTCAATGCAGCGGCGCAGAAAGCTGCTTAAGGTGCTGAAGATCACGTGAGCCGGGCATGATGCCCGGTTGACCTCAGAACACTAAAAAACCGGGCATCGCCCGGTTTTTTTTATTTCTGTTTCACGGTGCTGGGTTATGGTGCTGGCTGAGCGGGTCGGGCTGGCTGGCCGGGATTGGGGTTGCTGTCGGTGCCACCTGTTGCCGGTGCCGCACCAGATGGCGTGTTGTTATCGAACGAGCCGGCTGCGCGGGCGCCGGGATCGGCGGGCGCATTGGACGGGCCTGGCGCGGGCTGCGTCTCAGTGGTCGCGGGCGCTGTGGCCTCCCCCCAGGTCTCGGCAACCATCCAGACTGCGCCCGCCAGCACGAGGCTGATCACCAGAATCACCAGCACCGGGCTTCCCTTAAAACCTTGGCGGCTTTCCGTTGGAGTAAAAACTTTCTTTTCTGGACCCTGCGGCATAAATTCCTCCTCAACTCTCTTACGAACACTATTTATGTTCATGTTCTCATGAAAGCTCGCCAAGGATCGGATTGTTCCGTGGAGCGCGCAAGATTCATCGATTGAGGGTTGTCGAGCTAGATTTTATGTAGCCGTCGTCGGCGATAATTCGCAATGGCGGTATCGATCATCACATGTGCAGCATTGGGATCGTCAAAGACCATGTCGATTTCGATGACGAGGGTGCTGGAGAGCAATTCGGCTGCGGCGCCGTGGTGTCCATTCAGGCGAACGGCATCCTTGGCAGTGGTCACGAGCAGCAGATTTCTCTTGCTGGCCATGTCCAGCAGGTCACGCATTTCCTCATCGCTAAAATGGTGGTGATCCGAGAACGCCCGTTTCACTCCAATCTCAGCGCCCAGTGCTTCGACCGTCCGGTAGAATTTGTCAGGATCAGCAATGCCGGCATAGGCCAGAACACGTTTACCCGCAAAATTGGGCTGGGGCCTGGGCCGGATAGACGAGACGAAAACGGGTTTGCCTGCACGCGCCGCCGTACGAACGATAGCATCCGCCGCCTGTCCGTCACCTACTTTCAAAATGGCCGAGAGCTGGCGCATCTGCTCGTCCAGCGGTGCGCGAACGGGACCGCCTGGAACGAGATGGCCGTTACCGATACCACGCTGGGTATCGATAACAACAAGAGCGTAATCCAGTGTCAGCCGAGCGCTCTGAAACCCGTCATCCATGATGATGAGGTCGACCCCCTCTGCAACCAGACGCTTTGCGCCCTCGACACGTTTTCTGGAAATGACGGCTGTTGCCTCGCGTGCCAGCAACAGGGGTTCATCACCCACCGCGGCAGAGCGGTGATGGTGGGCATCAACCAGTGTGGTCACATCCAGCGTGCCGCCGTACCCACGGCTGAGAAAGCCGGGCTTCAGCCCTTTGGCGAGGGCGGCTCTGGCAATGGCGATCGCGGTCGGCGTCTTGCCCGCACCACCGACGGTGAAGTTGCCGATGCAGATGACGGGAACGGGAACGGATGCCCGCTTCGCCCTCTTCATCGTACGGCCCGCGACTTTGCCGTAGACGAACGAAAACGGCGCCAGCGCCCACGCCTGCCAACCGGATTTTTCCCACCAGAATGGCGGTGCTTCCGAAACCATAAGCCTAAAAACCCCGCATTCCCCTCATCGATTACCGCAGGTATCTGCCAGAAAGGTAAGGATTTTGCAAAGGACGCGGGTTTGAGCGGAATGACATCATGGTCCTTTGCGACTTCTGCCTATTGGCAACGCCATGGCAAAGGCATGCCAGCGCCGCTTGGTTTCCTCTCCCCTTGGAGACAAAGAGATAAGCCCAATTGCTCACGGCTCAAGATGCAGGACGCTGAGGCAGCAGGTCTTCCAAGCCGGTAATGTCGTCGAAACAATAATCGCAATCTGCCGACAGGCTTTGTTTCGAACCCGTGCCGGTAAGAACAGCGATGCGCAAACCGGCACCTGCATGTCTGCCCATGTGCAAATCGTGATTGTTATCACCCACCACAGCCACACGTTCCGGGGCCAAACCGAGGGTTTGGCAGAAGCCAAGGACCATGCCCGGCTGCGGTTTGGTGCCGTGCCCGCTGTCGTAGCCTGCGACGAAATCAAGGTCCGCTTCAAAGCCAAAGCGTCTTGCAAGCTTGAGAATGGAAGCTTCGTTGTCGCTGGAGGCGATGCCCAGCTTGAAGCCCCTGCCCTTCAATCGCGCGAAGAAGGCTTTGAGGTCTGTCACAGCAACCGATTTTTCAGCGGCATTGGTAAAAAGCTGGTCAAGGCGTTTTGTGAGTTCAGACACGTCGCAAGGTGAGCCGGCGGCAATCAGACCTTCGGCGATTTGCACGGTGTTGCCAGCGGCAAGCAGACTGTCTGGCATGACATGACCAGTCAAAGGGTCCATACCGCATGAGGATAGTAGCCTGTTTGCCAGTTCCGCGTCCCCTTGCGAGGCAATCGCGGCCAGTTCACGGTTCACAGGCCCCCAACTCGCATCGTAGCCAATGAGTGTACCGTCCTTGTCGAACAGGATGGCAGCAATGGCCGCAGCCGACCTAGGAGCTTCAGCCGTGCCCACGATCAGCCGACCGCGCTGCGCGGCTGGAGTTTAGCGGTCACCGTCAACGGATTTATGTAGGGCTCCAAAGCCTTGATGGTCGAAGACAAGGCGCCGCGCATATCCTGAATGACCTTGCCGCCTGCATCGATCATCTTGTAGCGCTCATTGTCGTTTACAAGCAGGTAGTGCACGGCCTTTGCCAGCATTTCTACATCGCGGATAATACGTCCACCACCAGAGCGTAGCAGCTTCTGATAGGCTTCTCGAAAATTCTGAACATGGGCGCCGGACAAAACCGCGCAACCGAGCATGGCTGGCTCCAGAGGGTTTTGCCCACCTTCCGCCATCAGCGAACGCCCGACAAAGGCAAGCTCCGTAAGCCGAAGGTAAAGACCCATTTCGCCGATGCTATCACCAAGGAAAATATCCGTTTGCGGCGTAATGACATCATTGCGGCTGCGGCGCGCGACCGTCAGGTTCATACCTTTCAGCATGGTTTCAATCTCGTCTGCCCGTTCGGGGTGACGTGGGACGATAATGGTGAGTTGCCCGTTGCGCGACTTGATCGCCGTATGAACAGTCGCTGCGGCCTTCTCCTCGCCATCGAATGTCGAAATGGCAGCCCAGGTCTTGCGATTGCCGATCTGACGGCGACAGGTGTCAAGGGCAGCCGCATCACACGGCGGCGGGTCTGTGTCGCCTTTCAGGTTGCCGGAGACGACGACAGGCCATGAGCCGAGGTCACGAAAGCGTTCAGCATCGACATCCGACTGCGCGACGACCAGGGCCAATTTGCTGAACAGCGCTTCTGCAAACGCGGAATGGCTGTGCCAACGCCCGAAGGACCGGTCAGAAAGCCTTGCGTTGACACGGATTTGCGGAATATGGCGACGCTCCAGTTCCATCATCGTCACAGGCCATATCTCGGACTCGGCGGTAACAGCCGCGTCCGGTGACCAGTATGTCAGAAAACGGGAGATGGAGAATTTGACGTCGAGCGGCACATATTGGTGGATCACATCATCGCCCAGGCGCGTTTGGCTGAGCTCTGCGGAGGTGACGGTGCCTGTGGTCAAAAGAACGTGAATGTCACGTTTTCTGATCTCTCGGATGAGCGGAACGAGCGCCAGTGTCTCTCCCACGCTTGCGGCGTGAAACCAGATCAGAGGGCCGCGCGGGCGCTCCTTGCTGGGATAACCGAAACGCTCCATGCGGCGGTATTTGTCTTCCTTGCCCTTGGCAGAGCGATACATGAGGTAGGGACGGGCGAAGGGATAGGCTGCGGCCCCTGCAATTCTGTAACCCGAAAGGGCGAAACGTACGATTCGGCTGTTCATGACATGCTGCCTTCGATCATTTCGCGCAAAGCTTTCCCCTGTGATCTCCGCTGACATCTCGCGTTCAAGAAACGCGAGATGTCAGCGTGTTCAGTCTTTATGGTTCGGCATCGTCGCTTCCAAGCAGCCTCGCGACTTTCAGGTCGATGCGTGGAAACGGTTTGTTACAAAAATGCGTCTTTTTTGTTTCAGACAGACACGGACCGGCGAAAATTCCGACGCCCCTGGAGGCTGCAATCTCTGCCAAAGAGACTCGCTTGCATCAACCTCTGTCCGCTATAGTACAAATATAGTCAAAAAGCAGCGCTTAATTGCTTTGCGGGTCGAGAAGGCGGTGCATATGCACTATAAAATAACGCATATGGGCGTTATCCACAGTCTGCTGTGCCTTTGACTTCCAGGCGGTCAGTGCCGTTGCATAGTCTGGATAGATACCGACGATGTCCAGCGCCTTCAAATCGCGAAACTGTACGTCCTGAAGATTTTCGAGTTCGCCGCCGAATACGAGATGCAGAAGCTGTTTCTGGTCGCCCGCTACAGTCATTTTTCTTCTCTTCTTTCTAATGGTCTATTGCCCGGAGAGGTTCTCATCTGCGATATTTCGTCGTGAAAATCAACCTCTGGCAGATAGGTTCAGAGACGCCAACAATTCCGGCAAGATATGATGTGCTGCGGCGCATAGTTCAGGGTGACGGACACTGGCACGATTGTAGATGAGGGGATTTCCCGATAGATCGACCAGCTTTCCGCCAGCCTGTTCGAGAATGAGGTCGGCTGCAGCCAAATCCCAGTCATGGGCATTGGCCATGACCAACGTGCCGTCGATGCGGCCGTCCGACACCATGGCAAGCCGGTAAGCCAGAGATGGCACATGCGGGATGCGATGAATGCGCGACTTCAGATTTTCTGGCAGCCGAGCGATCACAACGTCCGGCGCAGCCAGCTGTATTTGCCCGACAATGGAAGACGAGGTCGACAGAACCTGACCATTCTTGATGGAAGGCGCATCAAGGGATGCCGTGAACTCCTCGTCGAATGCGGGCGCCACGAGAACGGCTGCTACCGGGCGTCCCTGATGAACGACAGCCACGCTGACGCACCATGTGTCCTTGCCATTGATGAAAGCGCGCGTGCCATCGATCGGATCAACCACAAAAAGGGTTTCCTTGGACAGCCGGTTTTCGTTGTCGTCGGTTTCCTCTGAAAGCCAACCATAATCCGGGCGCGCCTTTTGGAGTATAGTGGCCAGCACCTCGTTGGCGGCATAGTCAGCGGCGCTCACGGGCGAATGGCCACTTTTCCACCAGACTTCCGGGTCTTTGCGAAAAAACTTCAGGGCAACGCGGCCCGCTTGCCGGGCAGCATCCACGATTAGGTCGAGATCGGAGCGCCAGTCTGCCCCTGTTGTATCGCTCATTATATCGTCGTTCATTTCGCGGGCCTCGACTGAGGCCGGTTTCCAGTCCCCGAACATGCGCATGGTGCAAGCGCCAAAGCAACCGTTGATTGACGGTATCAGCGTCCCGCTATGGTCATGCCTTCTATAGCAATCGTCGGGGCTGCCACGCCGTATTTGCGGTCTATGTCGTTTGCAGGTGTGACGCGCATAAACATATCCCTGAGATTGGAGGCGATGGTCACTTCCGAAACCGGAAAGGCTTTTTCGCCATTTTCGATCCAGAAACCGCTTGCGCCGCAGCTATACTCCCCTGTCAGCAGATTTGCGCCATGGCCGATCAACTCCGTGACGTAAAAGCCGGTGCCGACCTGGGCGATCAGATCCTGTGGCGAGATATCGCCCGGTTCCAGCGCCAGATTGGTAGAGGCCGGAGATACGGATGTTCCCCCACGCACACCACGGCCATTGGTTTCAAGTCCAATTTCTCGGGCGGTCGATGTTGACAGGAACCAATGCTTCAGGACGCCGTCCTCGATCATCACAAGCTTCTCGCCACGAACGCCCTCACCATCGAAAGGGCGTGATGACGGGCCGCGGACGATCTGTGGATCATCCGTAATCGACAGTCCCTTCTTCAGCACCTGCTGGCCCATCTTGTCACGCAGGAAGCTGGTCTTGCGGGCAACGGAAGCACCGTTGATAGCGCCCGCAATGCCGCCGACGAAGCCGCGAGCGATCCGTGGATCGAACACGACCGTGATATTGCTTCCGGTATCGACCTGACGTGGGTTGATGCGCTTGACGGCTTTTTCACCGGCACGACGACCGATATCTTCGGGCTTGTCGAGATCGGCAAAATAGAGACGGCTGTCATATTCGTAGTCACGCTCCATCCTGGTGCCTTCACCGGCGATGACGCTGACGGAGCGGCCGAACCGGCTGCCCAGATAGCTGCCAGAAAAACCATGGGACGTCACCAGCACCAGACCGCCCATGCCACTGGACGCACCCGCGCCCGAGGAATTGCTGACGCCTTGAACAGCCAACGCCGCCTCTTCTGCCGCCAACGCTGCTTCGCGCAGCTCGTCAGCAGAAATCTCGGTCGGATCGAACAATTGCAGGTCGTCGTAGGAATTTGCGAGCCGATTGCTGTCGGCGAGGCAGGCGTAGGGGTCTTCCGGTGAAACCTTGGCCATGGCAACCGCACGTTCAGCCAATGTCTTCAGGTCGAAGCCGGGATTTGCCGACACGCTGGCCACCCGCTTGCCGACGAAGACACGCAGGGAGAAATCATCGCTTTCGGCGGACTCGGTGCTCTCAACCTTGCCAAGCCGCACGCCGACGGATTGCGAACGGGACCGCACGATGACGGCATCCGCCTCATCGGCTCCAGCGCGCCGGGCCATATCGACCAGTTGGCTGGCACGATCGAGTAGCTTGGAGGAATCGATATCTGAGGACATAAGATGGGCCTTTCGTTGACCTTCATTTATTGCGGTGCACCTGCCGCATCAAGGCCAAAGCGGCATTTCACCGGTAATTGAGCGAAATGCTTATACCTCCACGCCGTGGCCACGGTGATAAAGCTCGACCTGGCGCTCGATCTGCCGCTTGAGATCGTCCTTCGTTATCTCAGATTCCGCCAAGACCTCCTGCGCCTTGCGGAAGTCCAGAACCTTGAAACGATTGACCGGCGGGCGCAGAAAAATATGCGGCGGATGCATGCGCAGCTTCAGCGAGATTACCGATTGCATCATCAACTGGCTGGCGCCGAACAGGCTCTCGAAGCGGCTGGGCATCGTCGTGCCGTCGCCCTCGGGACCACCGACAACATCCACCGCGATCACGATATCCGCCTTATCCAGCAGATGGTCATAGGGGACGGGATTGAAGATACCGCCATCGATCATGATGCGATCATTCATGCGGATTGGCATGAACAGGGCAGGAATGGCGGAGGAGGCTGCCAGCGCCTGACGCAGATCGCCGCTTTCGACGATGACCTCCGATTGCGCATAATAATCCGTCGCTGTCACTTTTAACGGGATTTTCAGTCCTTCGAAGGTCTTTGGCATGGCCGATGGCAGAAGAGCATCGAGAACAAGCTCAAGATTGAACTGCCCCAGACGAAAGCCGGATACGGCGTGGCGCATCGAGGCAGCTCCCAGGCTCCAGAGCTTGTTGGCAACGCTGCCCTTTCTGCCCATCAATTGCAGAGTATAGTCCCGGATATCGCGGCCGCTCATGCCGGCGGCCATGCCGGCACCTATAATGGAGCCGATGGACGAGCCGGCGATGGCCGTCGGGCGAATGCCGAGCTCATCCAGCGCTTCGACGATATTGATGTGGCAGATGCCGCGTGCGCCACCGCCCCCCAGGGCCAACGCGAATGTCGGATCACGCACCTCTGGTACAAGATTGTCTATCGCTGCGTCTTTGCGCTTGCGTTTCTTGCCAGAGAGCTTCTTTTTCTTATCAGCCACGGGTGCGGCCTCTCCTTCGTGTCATGTGCTGTCCCGCTCTATGACACAAAGACGACAGGAGAGTGACGCGCGCTCAAGGTCGCGCGTCATTGCGGTCAAACAGACGCTTCAGGCTCGTAGCGATAAAAGTGCATGACAGAATCCCCGAAGGTGCGGCTTTCCAGTAGCTTGAAGGCCGGATCGACCGTTACAAGCACATCGGCTCGCTCTTCGAGAATGGCAAGCGCACCCGGTACCAGCCAGCCGCCCAGATGTGCGGCCAGCATGGATTTCTCTCCATGACCGAAGCCATAGGGCGGGTCGGCAAACAGGACATCGAAGGGTTCGATGTTATTGACGCTGCCGAGCTTGGTGGCATCGCGGCGCAAAATACGCGCGCGACCATGCAGCCCCAGAGCATCGATGTTTTCCCACAACAGGCCCCTGCCCTCGACACCGTTCTCAACGAACAAAGCCACGCGGCAACCGCGTGACAAAGCCTCAAGCCCGACCGCGCCAGTACCCGCGAAGACATCGAGAATGCGCGTACCCTCAAGACTTTCCGGATAGGCGTGGCTCAGGATATTGAAGAGGCTTTCTCGCGTACGGTCGATCGTGGGCCTGATTGTATTCGATTTCGGAGCGGCGAGTGACCTGCCGCGAAACTCACCGCCTACGATCCGCATTACGCGTCATTCCCTTGCCACCAGAAGGTTTTCCACCCGGACCTTTGCCGCCAGGACCATTTCCAGGCCCCTTGCGATCCGGACCTTTGCCGCTCCCGGCACCTTTGCCCGAAAAACCACCTTCGGAACGATCGCCACGTGGCTTGCCGAAAGCCGGTTTGCCACCAAAACCACCGGGCTTGCCGCCGGAAGGCCTGCCTTCGCGCGGCTTGTCACCAAAAGGTTTCGTGCCACGCGGCTTATCGCCGAACGGGCGTTCACCACGGGGGCGATCGCCCTCTTCTCGCGGCTTGCGGTCGCTGAAGGGACGCTCGCTACGGGCGGGACGGTCACCAAACGGTCGTTCCGTACGGGCGGGACGATCCCCGAAGGAACGTTCGCCGCGTGAACGGTCACCGCGCTCTGCGCCATCGCGTGGCTTGCGGTCGCCATAAGGGCGTTCGCTGCGCTCACCGCTACGGGCCCGATCGCCACGATCTGGACGAGCGCTGAAGGGCCTGTCGCCACGGGGCCGATCACCACGACCGCCTGTGTCCCGGGGTTTGCGATCACCGAACGATTTCTCGCCACGCTCGCCTCTGCCACGACCACGGCTTTCGTCCTGCGCGGGCTTGTCTGCGCGGATCCACTCGCCGTCAACGTCTCTGTGTCTGACGATAGCGCGGCGAGCATCTGCCTCGGCGGAAGGCTTGAAGACGCTTTCGGCTTCCGCGCGCACAGATTTGCGCTCCTTGCCGTCACGCGTTGGCTTGGCACCCGGCGCCATCCAGACATTGGCGGTGCGGTTGCTTCCCATCTGCGGACGCTTGGGACGGTCGTCATCGCGCTCGTCATCACGACCCTTGGCAAAAGGCTTGCCAGGACGCTTGGCATCCGGCTTGCCCTGCGCGCGGTCGCGAGGATTGTCTCGCTTTTCAGCGAAATTGCCGCCGCGCGGATTTTGCTCCGCATCGCCGCGCTTGGTCCATTCGGATTTTACGGGACGCTGGACGGGGACGTCATCGTCTTCGGCAACGGCATCATAAATCGGCGCATCAAAATTGGCCCCGGCGGCTTCAATGAGGCGTGGGCCCAACTGGTCGCGCAGCATGCGTCCACGCACTTCCACCACCTGGCCTTCCGGCAGATCACCCAGCTGAAAGGGACCATACGAAATGCGGATCAGACGGTTAACCTCAAGCCCGATCGCGCCCAGCACGTTCTTGATCTCGCGGTTCTTGCCCTCGCGAATACCCATGGTGATCCAGACGTTGTGGCCCTGCGTGCGGTCGAGCGTCGCTTCGATGGCTCCGTAGAGAACACCATCGACGGCAATGCCGTCCTTCAGCTTATCGAGCGCGGCCTGATCGACTTCACCATAGGCGCGAACGCGGTAACGGCGCAGCCAGCCGGTGGTCGGCAATTCCAGAACGCGTGACAGGCCGCCGTCATTGGTCAGCAGCAACAGGCCTTCGGTGTTGATATCCAGACGCCCGATGGACAGAACGCGGGGAAGCTCTTTGGGCAGATTATCGAAGACGGTCGGGCGCCCCTCGGGGTCGGAGTTGGTCGTCACAAGGCCGGATGGCTTGTGATAGAGCCAAAGTCGCGTCCGTTCGGCGCCACGGATCGGTTCGCCATCGACTTCGATCTTGTCATCGAGAGTGGCGTTGACCGCAGGGCTTTCAAGCTTGACGCCATTCAGCGAAACGCGGCCTTCCATAATCATCCGCTCGACATCGCGGCGCGAGGCCACGCCTGCACGCGCCATGATCTTGGAGATGCGCTCGGGTTTCGTCGCCGCCGTTTCCGTCGCCACGGTCTCGGTCTTTGCGACAAATGGCTTCTTTTCGCGCGCCGCGTCAGGCTTTGCCGACGATGTCGGCTTTCTGTCGCGGTCGAATGGTTTGCCGCTGCCACGCTTCGGCTTGTCTTTGAATGTCATTTGTTGTTTGCCTGTTGTTTGCCGTGTCCTATCAGGTCGCGCGGCACTGGTTAAGAGGAAATTGCAACAACAATGGCGGAAACGACGCATTTCATGGACCTTGCGCTGGTAGAAGCGCAGGCTGCGGCCCTTAGAAACGAGGTGCCGATCGGTGCAGTGCTGGTACTGGACGGCCGCGTGATTGCGCGTTCAGGCAACCGGACACGCGAACTCAACGACGTGACCGCCCATGCCGAAATCGCTGTCATTCGCATGGCGTGTGAAGAACTGGGGCAGGAACGGCTTGCCGGAGCAGACCTTTACGTCACGCTTGAGCCCTGCACGATGTGTGCGGCCGCCATATCCTTTGCCCGCATCCGCCGACTGTATTACGGGGCAAACGATGCCAAGGGCGGCGCGGTGGAGAGCGGTGTGCGCTTCTTCAACCAGCAGACATGCCACCATGCGCCAGAGGTATATTCGGGGATGGCGGAAGTGGAGAGTGCGGAGATTTTGCGTGCGTTTTTTCAGGGGAAGCGCGGGGAGTAAGACGTGGTCTCCTCAACTTCGGCATCGCCCTCGGGCCTGAGCCGAGGATCTATCCACGTTGGATGTCATGGTTCGTTAGATGGTTGGGTCACGCCCGAGGATGACGGAGGTCGCAATCCGCTTTTCTGGAAGCCGTTGGCGTTCGGCGATCAATAATCGTTGCCGCCCATCCCTTTTTTTACTGGAACGGGTTCCACCAGCTCTTGCCGGTTCCGGCCATGGCAGCGTTCTTCTTGCGCTCTTTTTCTTTTTTCGCTTCCGGCTCGCCGAGATCGGCCAGCTGATCCTGGGGCACGTTGCGATATTCTACCGGCGGATCGGTGAGGAACTTGCGCTGGTTGTTGTTGACAATCGTGCCACCCTGCGCGTCGGCCTTGGCCTTGCGGAAGGCTTCCCACTTCTGGCTTTCAGTCATCTGGCCGTTGGTGCCGTTGCCTGCGAGCAATGGCGAGCGGTAATTCGGGTTATCGCGGTTTTCATCCGCTTCCTTGCGCAGGCGCTCGCGGGCTTCTTCCGGTGTCTCAGGCCATTGCGGGTTCGTCTCGCGGTTGGCAAGGCTCTGTTGTGGCTGGGCCAGCTGACCAGCACGCGCCTGGGCGGGAACGACGAGACCGGGACGCGGATTGTATTTCAGGCTCCGCTTGCTCTGATCGCCGGTAATGGACGTTGCATTGCCCAGATCGTCCACCAGCTGTTCGGCAGAGGTTTTACCCGTTCCGTATGTCGGGCTCGTGCAGGCGCTGAGCGCAAGGCTAGCGGAAACCGCACCAAAAATCGTGCCGTAGATGCGAAATCTCTGCGTCATGCTCATGGAAACCCTTCCGCCCCAAAGCGCCTTGCGCCCATATGGACGCTCACAGAGCGCTCTTTATATTAATTCAACGCATCATGCATTCCGAAAATCGATGCCGATTTCCGCCCTGATGCTGTCACCGTCCCGCGACCGGTAGCTTGCATTGATGCTAAAATCCGGCCAATTTCAGGCAGGTTTACCGGATGAACGCCTAAAGTGCAATTCACCCGGTACTTTTCTTAAGCAGCGATACCCAATTCGTGGAGTGCCGCAGCATCGCGCGCCGAGACGTCCGGGAAGGCCGGATCGGAGCCGACATCGGTGGTGATACGCCAGGAACGGGCACATTTGCGCCCTTCCGCCAGCTTCTGCTCGACCGACACCTTCTGCACATCACCCAGACGGAACGCATCTGCCGGACCTTCGCCCGAGACCACCGAAATGGCCGAGGTGATGCAGATCTCCGCAAAATCCTGACCTTCCAGCGCAGCCAGCAGTTCAGCATCCGCAACATGAACCACGGGAGCCGCTTCCAGAGAGGAGCCGATGCGCTTTTCCCGGCGCTCGACTTCCAGAGCGCCGGTCACCACCGTGCGCACCTTGCGGATTTTATCCCACTTGGCGTCCAGCGCCTCGTTTTTCCATTCCGCAGGAACCTCCGGGAACTGGACGAGATGCACGGACTCCGCATCAGGGTAACGCGAAAGCCACGCTTCTTCCGTCGTGAACGGCAGCATGGGTGCGAGCCATGTGACGAGGCAATCGAACAGCTTTGCGATGACCGACAGCGATGCGCGGCGCCTTAGCGAAGACGGGGCATCGCAATAGAGCGCATCCTTGCGGATATCGAAGTAGAAGGCCGACAGCTCGACATTGGCGAAATCGATCAGCGCGCGGGTGATCTTCTTGAAGTCGAAGGCGTCGTAACCCTCGCGCACAACCTGATCCAGCTCAGCCAGACGGTGCAGCATGAGCTGTTCCAGCTCCGGCAGATCGGCATAGGCGATCTCTTCACCGGTGTCATGCGCCAGCGTTCCCAGCATCCAGCGCACCGTGTTGCGCAGCTTGCGGTAAGCATCGATGTTGGTCTGGATGATGGCTTTCCCCAGACGCTGGTCTTCCCAGTAATCTGTGGTCATGACCCAGAGGCGCAGAATATCGGCGCCGGATTCCTTCATCACGTCCTGCGGAGCAACCACGTTGCCAAGCGACTTGGACTGCTTGCGGCCCTGCTCATCCATGGTGAAACCATGGGTAACGACGGCGTTGTAAGGCGCACGGCCCCGCGTCGCGCAGCTTTCCAGCAGCGACGAGTGGAACCAGCCGCGATGCTGGTCGGAGCCTTCCAGATAGACATCGGCTGGCCATTTCAGGTCAGGACGGTCTTCCAGCGTAAACGTGTGTGTGCAACCGCTGTCGAACCAGACGTCGAGGATATCCCGCACCTGCACCCACGGCTCACCGGCACGTGTCCCGAGGAACCGCTCACGCGCACCTTCGGCAAACCACGCATCGGCACCTTCAGCCTCAAAGGCTTCAAGGATGCGGGCATTGACGTCCTCATCAACAAGCACTTCGCCCTTTTCATCGGCAAAGACAGCAATCGGCACGCCCCAGGCGCGCTGGCGCGAGAGCACCCAGTCCGGGCGATTCTCGATCATGGCACGTAGACGGTTCTGTCCGGCAGCGGGCACGAAACGGGTGTCATCGATGGCAGAGAGCGAACGCGAGCGCAGCGTGGTGCCATCGCCCAGTTCCTTGTCCATATAGACAAACCACTGTGGCGTGTTGCGGAAGATCACCGGCTTCTTGGAGCGCCAGCTATGGGGATAGCTGTGCTTCAGACGGCCCCGGGCAAACAGATTGTTGGCGCCGATCAACGCCTTGATGACGCGCTCGTTTGCATCGCCCTTCTTGCCGTTATCATCCATGACGCGGGCAGCGCCACCTTCAGCCGAAGGGCCGAAACCGGGCGCGTCTTCGGTATAGAAACCGTCATCGCCAACCGGGAACGGGATCTTCGACGAGATGCCACGCGCTTCGATCTCGCGAGCCTTTGAAGTCCACGCATCAAAGTCTTCGCGACCATGACTTGGTGCGGTGTGGACGAAGCCGGTGCCTGCGTCATCGGTGACGTGATCGCCATCTAGGAGTGGGACGTCGAAGTCGTAGCCAAGATGAGCCAGAGGATGGGCGCAGGTGATCGCGCCCAGTTCTTCCGCTGTGACAGGACGAACCAGCTTGAATGTCAGCTTCGCTTTCTTCGCCGCTTCGTCGGCCAGCTTCGTCGCAAAGATCAGCTTTTCGCCGGGCTGTGGGCCAAAGTCGTTCTCAGCCGTTTCGACTTCGAACAAGCCGTAAGGGAAGCGCGAGGAGAAGGAGATGGCGCGGTTGCCGGGGATCGTCCAGGGGGTTGTAGTCCAGATGACGACCGAGGATCCAGCCATATCCGGAAACACCGGTGCGCCGAGTGCGACTGCTCTCGCATTCAATTGCTCTAATGCAGAGCTTCCAGGCTGAACCTCAGTAGCTTCCGGAGCAAAGCGGATCGGGAACTTCACCCAGATCATGTCGCTCTCGACATCCGCATACTCGACCTCAGCCTCGGCCAAAGCCGTACGCTCGACCACCGACCACATGACCGGCTTCGATCCGCGATAAAGCTGGCCGCTCTTGGCGATCTTCAGCAGCTCGCCAGCGATACGGGCTTCCGCGTGGAAGTTCATGGTCGTGTAAGGCTGGTCGAAATCGCCTTCGATGCCGAGGCGCTTGAACTCGGCTGACTGTTTTTCGATCCAGCCAGCCGCGAACTCACGGCATTCCTTGCGGAATTCGTTGATCGGAACCTCGTCCTTGTTCTTGCCCTTGGCGCGGTAAGCTTCCTCGATCTTCCACTCGATGGGAAGACCATGGCAATCCCAGCCGGGAACGTAATTGGCGTCGAAGCCGCGCATCTGGAACGAGCGGGTGATGACATCCTTGAGGATCTTGTTCAGCGCGTGGCCGATGTGGATGTTGCCGTTAGCATAGGGAGGGCCGTCATGCAGCACGAATTTTTCGCGACCGGCGGCGGAAGCGCGCAAGCGCTTGTAAAGACCCATCTGCTGCCAACGGGCAACCGTTTCAGGCTCTTTCTGCGGCAGACCGGCGCGCATCGGAAAATCCGTCTGCGGCAGGTACAGCGTTTTGGAATAGTCGATGGTCTCTGCGGTGTCGTTCATGATCATACCGTTATGCGGCGCATATCTGTTCAACAAAGCTGAAAAGTTGCGCCGTCTTGAGTGCAAGAGGGCTAAAGCGGAGGGCGCTCAGTGTATCTATATCGCATTGTCCGTACGCAAAACCGCTGCGCACTTTTGCTGAAAATGCTTGAGCAAGCGCCGAAAACCCGGACCTTTCGGCTGCTTACTGCGCGCAAAAGGCCGGGCCAATAATTCGGGAAATGAACGTCAGCCGAAATTGGTACATGGGCGACTGTTTATGTGTTTTTGCTGCGTTTGAAAAGAGAATAGATGTCACACAAACGCCCATGCTTTCAAAAAGCAATTCGTGCATCCAGTTTGCCCAGAGGTTTGACACCTGACAGGAGCGCCCTCGCCTCGTCCTCATCCTGTTTGATCTGCGCCACCAGCGTCTCAAGGCCATCGAATTTCAGCTCGTCGCGCAGGTGACCGAAGAAAGAAACGGAGCAGATTTCCCCATAGAGATCGCCGGAAAAATCGAAGATGAAGGTTTCGAGAAGGGCAGCACCATCATCCGTTACGGTCGGGCGATAGCCGAAACTGGCAACGCCATCGTGAAGCGAGCCATCCGCCCGTCGAAAACGCACGGCATAAATGCCGGGCTTCAATTCCGTTTCCGGCGGCAACGCCATGTTGGCGGTGGGGTAGCCGAGCGTGCGACCGAGTTTCTGCCCGCCGATCACTTCGGCTTCGACCGTGTAGCGATAACCCAGGAGACCGGCGGCACCGACGACATCCCCTTGCGCCAGCAATTCTCGGATACGGCTTGAGGAAACGATTTCGGCACCTTCATCGCGGAACGAATCGATCAGAACGACATCGAAACCGTGTTTCTTGCCCGCGGCCATCAGATAGGCCGGGCCACCTTCGCGTCCCTTGCCAAAGTGGAAATCCACGCCGGTGACAACTGCGCTGGCACCCAGCCAGTCCACCAGAATGGATTTGACGAAATCCTCCGCCGATCGCTGCGAAAAATCCCGGTCGAAGGGGTATTCGATCACAGAATGAAAGCCCTCGACTTCCAGAACCCGCGCCTTGACGGAAGCGGGCGTCAGCCGGAAAACAGGCGTTTCCGGACGAAAGACGGTGCGTGGATGCGGTTCGAACGTCAACGCCAAAGCGGGAAGATCACGCGACGCGGCAAGCTCCAGCGCACGGTCCAGCACGGCACGGTGACCGCGATGCACGCCATCGAAATTGCCAATGGCGATAACGCCGCCCTTCAGGTTTTCGGGCAGCAGTTCCTTCTTTTCATTGCGATGAAACACGGTCATGGACAAACTCTATGCTGGTGCCACACTGTTAGGCAAGACGCGGCATCCACCAGCCGGGGGCTGCGTTCTGGCCTCTCAGATACGCATTCATCAACGCTTCGTCCGTTTCGCCATCCAGCGTATATTCGGCCGCATGAATGCCGCCACTGATATAGAGAAGCTGGAGGCCTGCATTGATGGCGCCCTTTACATCCGTCGGCATGCCATCGCCGATGGCCAGCACGCGATCGCCAGCAAATTCGCCGCGCACCTCTTTGGCCGCAGCAAGGCAGGCCTCGTAGATCGGCGAATGTGGCTTGCCGGCAATGCGAACCTCACCGCCGAGCTGCTCGTAATACGCGGCCAGGGCACCGGCGCAGGGAATGATGCGCTCGCCGCGCTCCACCACCAGATCGGGGTTGGCACAGATCATCGGTACGGCACGGGCGATGAAGCCTTTCAGCATATCCGTATAATCTTCCGGCGTTTCGGTTTCATCATCGAAAAATCCGGTGCAGACGATGGCTGTCGCCTCTGCCTCCGGCACCACGTCGATATCAAGACCTTCGAGCAAAGGCATGTCACGCTCTGGGCCCAACAGGAAGATGTCTCGCGGCCCTTGTGAAATCAGTTCACGCGTCACATCGCCCGAAGTGATGATGCGATCATAGGCCGTGTCGGGAATACCAAGCGCCCGCAGCTGCGTGATGACCCCGGGGCCCGGTCGCGGGGAATTGGTGATCAGCACAACGGTCTTGCCCGCCTTGCGCGCCGCTTCCAGGGCAATAGATGCGTCGGGAAAGGCTCTGACGCCATTGTGCAGCACACCCCAGACATCTGAGAGAACGACGTCGAACCGATCTGTGATTTCGCCAAGGGTGGAAATGCGGTGGGCCATGAGATGCTTCCAGACTTTCAAAGATGCCAGATTTTCACAAACAATGCTTGGTCGTGACATGACAAACCGTCACGCTGTTTACAAGCAAAAAGGTTTTGTATCGAACAAAGCGCAGACACGAAAACCCGTCTTCTACAAAGTGGCATACCGCGATGGCACGCCTCATGTGTCCTCAAGCGCTGCGGCTGAACCCCTCGATCTCGGCGCCATCGATCAAGAGAAGTGATCAAGTTGAGGTAACCGACCCGATGGTGCAGTTGGGTCGCCCACCAACGCGTCAGATCAGCCAGAGGCGCAGAACACCACTTGCTATGCCGAGTGCAAGCACCGGCACCATACCGAGTTTCCAGCGCGTTAGCATCAGCAGGGATACGACCAGAAGGCCGCTCGCGAAAGGATCGAGCGTGCTCCAGAGCGGCCAGGATATGCCGGGACCGAAGCTTGGCAGGATGGCAATGCGTTCCACCTGCGCAAACAGCACATGCAAGCCAAACCAGATGGAAAGGTTGAGGATGACCCCAACGACCGCCGCCGTGATAGCTGATAAGGCCGCCGACAGAGTTGAATTGTTGCGCACCTTTTCAACATAGGGCGCACCGAGAAAAATGAAGATGAAACTCGGCACAAACGTCGCCCAGGCCGTGACCATCGAGCCTAGAACGCCCGCCACCATCGGGTCCAGCCAGTCCGCATGACGAAACCCGGCGAGAAACCCGATATAGGGCAGAACCAGCACCAGCGGCCCCGGCGTTGCCTCAGCCAGCGCAAGACCATCCAGCATTTCGCCTGCTGTCAGCCAGCCATGGGTTTCCACCGCCACCTGCGCGACATAGGCCAGCACCGCATAGGCCCCGCCGAAGGTCACCACCGCCATGCGCGAGAAGAAGCTTTGCAAGGTCGCCAAGGTTTCCGGCGCTGAGAAGAGATAGATCACGGCGAGCGGGATCTGCCAGATCATCAGACCCAGGACAAGCCCCATCACCCGCGACAGAAACGTCACGGGAGCTGCATCATTTTCGTGGTCTGTGTGTGCCTGCTCGGCCTGGTCACCACGCCGCCCTCTCAGAAAGCCGAGCAGACCGGCGACCAGGATGACGAGTGGAAACGGCAGGCCAAAAACGAAGAGCGCGATGAATGCGGCGGCAGCGATGGCGACCAGAAAGCGGCTGACCAAGGCGCGTTTCGCCACGCGGATCAAGGCTTCGATTACGATGGCCAGCACGCAGGCTTTCAGTCCGAACAAAAGACCGGGCAGCCAATGGGTGTCCTGATAAAGGCAATAGGCAGCGGCAAGAGCAACGATGGTGACGAAGCCGGGCAGGATGAACAGCGTACCGGCAATTATACCGCCGCGCACGCCGTGCAACAGCCAGCCGATATAGGTGGCGAGTTGCTGCGCCTCCGGGCCAGGCAGCAGCATGCAGTAGTTGAGGGCGTGCATGAAGCGGGCGTCTGATACCCAACGCCTTTCATCCACCAGAACGCGGTGCATCATGCCGATCTGACCTGCTGGCCCTCCGAAGCTCAAAAAGCCGATACGGGCAAAGACCGAGGTGAGTTCTTTCAGGGTCGGTTTGGCAGTTGGTGGCGGGCTTACAAAATCTGTCATGAACGACTGATAACCAATTTATATGAAATATTTCCGACAGGGCGTTCTTGACTCCCCTTGGAGACACCCCTATCTCTGCCTCGCTAGCACTCTCCAATGAGGAGTGCTAACACTTATCAAGCGGACCTTTGAGTGGTCCGTACAGGTCATTTGATCGAGGGATTAGACAATGACAAGCACAACTTTCCGTCCGCTGCATGACCGCGTCGTCGTTCGTCGCGTTGAGTCTGAAGCAAAGACCAAGGGCGGCATCATCATTCCTGATACCGCCAAGGAAAAGCCGCAGGAAGGCGAAATCGTCGCTGTCGGCACCGGCGCTCGCGACGATAGCGGCAAGCTCGTTCCTCTTGATGTCAAGGCTGGCGACCGCGTTCTGTTCGGCAAGTGGTCCGGCACTGAAGTCAAGCTCGACGGCGAAGACCTTCTGATCATGAAGGAATCCGACATCATGGGCGTTATCGGCTGATCGAGCCGGTTCTTCTCACTTTTCCATGACAACCAATGGGCCATGAGCCCGGGAGTTTTCTACAATGGCAGCTAAAGAAATTAAATTCGGCCGCACAGCGCGCGAAAAGATGCTTCGTGGCGTCGATGTTCTCGCAGACGCAGTGAAGGTAACGCTTGGTCCGAAGGGCCGTAACGTCATCATCGACAAGTCCTTCGGCGCACCGCGCATCACCAAGGACGGCGTTTCCGTCGCCAAGGAAATCGAACTTGAAGACAAGTTCGAAAACATGGGCGCACAGATGGTCCGCGAAGTTGCTTCGAAGACCAACGACATTGCTGGTGACGGCACCACGACTGCGACCGTTCTTGCACAGGCCATCGTTCGCGAAGGCAACAAGGCTGTTGCAGCCGGCATGAACCCAATGGACCTCAAGCGCGGTATCGACCTGGCAGTGTCCGAAGTCGTGAAGGACCTTCAGGCCAAGGCCAAGAAGATCTCCACGTCTGAAGAAGTTGCACAGGTTGGCACGATCTCTGCAAACGGCGACACGCAGGTTGGCAAGGACATTGCCGAAGCCATGCAGAAGGTCGGCAACGAAGGTGTTATCACCGTCGAAGAAGCCAAGACTGCCGAGACTGAACTCGAAGTCGTCGAAGGCATGCAGTTCGACCGCGGCTACCTCAGCCCTTACTTCGTCACCAACCCTGAAAAGATGGTTGCTGACCTGGAAGACGCTTACATTCTTCTCCACGAGAAGAAGCTTTCGAACCTTCAGGCCATGCTGCCCGTTCTCGAGGCTGTCGTTCAGACCGGCAAGCCACTCGTCATCATCGCTGAAGACGTTGAAGGCGAAGCTCTTGCTACGCTCGTCGTCAACAAGCTTCGTGGCGGCCTGAAGATTGCTGCTGTCAAGGCTCCTGGCTTCGGCGATCGCCGCAAGGCCATGCTCGAAGACATCGCGATCCTGACCGGCGGTACCGTTATTTCCGAAGATATCGGCATCAAGCTCGAAAACGTCACGCTCGACATGCTCGGCAAGGCGAAGAAGGTCTCGATCACCAAGGAAAACACAACGATCGTTGACGGTTCGGGCCAGAAGTCCGACATCGAAGGCCGCGTTGCGCAGATCAAGGCTCAGATCGAAGAAACATCGTCCGATTACGACCGCGAAAAGCTGCAGGAACGTCTTGCCAAGCTCGCTGGCGGCGTTGCCGTCATCCGCGTTGGCGGCTCCACGGAAATCGAAGTCAAGGAACGCAAGGACCGCATCGACGACGCTTTGAACGCGACGCGCGCTGCAGTTCAGGAAGGCATCGTCCCAGGCGGCGGTACAGCTCTTCTGCGCTCTTCCACGAAGATCACCGTCAAGGGTGCGAACGACGACCAGGAAGCTGGCATCAACATCGTTCGCCGCGCTCTCCAGTCGCTGGTTCGCCAGATCGCTGAAAACGCAGGTGACGAAGCCTCCATCGTTGTTGGCAAGATCCTCGAGAAGAACGAAGAGAACTGGGGCTACAACGCCCAGACCTCCGAGTATGGCGACATGATTGCCATGGGTATCGTCGATCCGGTCAAGGTTGTTCGCACAGCCCTGCAGAATGCAGCTTCGGTTGCTTCCCTGCTGATTACGACAGAAGCCATGATTGCCGAGCTACCCAAGAAGGACGCTCCAATGCCTCCTATGCCAGGCGGTGGCATGGGCGGTATGGACTTCTAAGAAGTCGATACCCTCCGGAACACGAAAGGCGGTCCTTGCGGGCCGCCTTTTTTGTTGTGGCTATCGCACTGGCACAGTATCGTTCAGCGAGTTAGGGCGCTAAATGCAACCCTTGGATTGGAGATTAGGTGTCTGAAGCCGAGCAAATAACCAAGAGCCCACCCACGTCGTTGTCGTTTGCTCGCAGACGATGTCTCTTAGTGTTAGCAGCGCCCTTGATGTTCGCGGTTGGATCAACTGTCTACAGCATTGCTAGTGTGCCCGTACCTGTGCCATCAAACGACGTCAGGCTACTCCTCACTCTCCTTTGGGCCGAGCTTTTCAGCTTAAAGTCGTTAGTAATGTGTAATATATTACTATGTTTCGGTCGGATATTTGAAGCTCACCCAGTCGATCTTGAGCAGCGGCGTTGGGAATTTCCACGTTGGATATTTGAGCAGCCGTTTTTTGGCATCACTCTCGGCCTGTCTTTATTCTGTTTTCCTCTGCTCTTCATTATAGGGCTAAGCGGCATAATTTACCTTATCGCTGCAGGAGTTGTTCTCTATTTCACACCGCGATTTTTGGCTCGAGGGGCTATCGGTCACGGTGTTTTTATCGTTCTGTGTCTCGTTGGCGGATGCGTGCTGTCTATGCTCCTCCCACATAAAAACAACGCTATTGCATGTGAGGCCGACAAGATTGTGCCGCTTCGCTCCGGCACGACAGTGGCATGTGACGAGTACGCCTTCATCGAAAAAGCGGCGGGACTGATCATAGAACACCGTCAGTCATCAATATTCGTGCCACTAAAAGATCTCGCGCCTTATGAGATAAAAGCACTTGGGCCTGGAAGCTGGTTGATAAGAAGCCGGGTCAGGCCACATCTCTGAGCCAAACCATACCTACCACTGTCTTCAAATAGTGAACAAATAGTCTTCAGTTGTTCATCTGTGCGAACGGGGCAATTTGGCGCATATGTTGGGCACACATTCCTGCCACCCGGCATCACCTTCGGAGACACCCAATGTCCAGCAGCCAGAACGCACTCGTGCTCCTCGCACGCATTCTTCTCTCCTTCATTTTCATCTGGTCCGGCTTCGGCAAGCTGGCCGATCCTGCCGGTACGGCTGGCATGATCACCGGCGCTGGCCTTCCTGCTGCAACCGCGCTGGCCTATCTGGCTGGTCTGTTTGAACTGGTTGCGGGTCTTGCCATTCTCGTCGGTTTCCAGACAAAGATCGCCGCCTGGGCGCTGGCGGTGTTCTGCGTATTCACCGGTCTCGTGTTCCACAGCGGCACGGTTGCCGTTCCCGGCTGGCCTGATGCGGCTCTGGGCTGGATCAACACGCTGAACGGCATCATGCTGATGAAGAACATTACGCTGGCTGGCGCTTACATCCTGCTTGCCACTTTCGGCGCAGGAGCCTATTCGCTCGACGCCCGCCGCGGCCTCAGCCTCGCCCACGCGTAAGCTGATGCTCAATTCATAAAGAAGGCCGCTGGATTGCTCCGGCGGCTTTTTTGTATTTTTGATATCCAGCGTCGTTTTCTACAGGGCAGACGTCAGACGTGAAACGATATCCGCCACAACAGCATCCCCTTCATGCTCCGGTTTGCGTGCCCGGATGAAACAGGCTTGTGAGCGCAGAATGACGCCGTCCGTCAAAATTTTGAGATGGTTTGCCGCCAGCGTCGAGCCGGTGGAGGTGATATCGACGATGATATCCGCCTGCCCCGCCGCCGGAGCGCCCTCGGTCGCGCCCAGGCTTTCGACGATGCGGTAAAGCTGGATGCCGTGCTGGCGCGAGAAGAACTGCTGCGTCAGTCGCCAGTACTTCGTAGCGATGGCAAGGCGGCGGCCGTGGCGGGCGCGAAACTCGGCGGCGACGTCGCCGAGATCGGCCATGCTGTCCACATCCAGCCAGATTTCCGGCACCGCAACCACAACATCGGCATGGCCGAAACCAAGACGCGCGCAGAACTCGACGCGCTTATCCACATCAACAAGATCCTCGCGCACGAGGTCCTCGCCGGTCACGCCGAAATCCACCGTGCCATTGCCGATTTCTCTGGCAATTTCGGATGCCGAGAGATAGGCGATTTCGATATCGTCGCGTCCCTCGACCCGGCCGCGATAGGACCGCTCATTGCCGATGGCCAGAACTTTGAGGCCTGCACGCTCCAGAATGGCGGAGGCGTCTTCCTTCATGCGGCCCTTGGAGGGCAAGGCGATGGTCATGGTCATGGCTTGGCCCTCACGGCTTCGATGCGATCCAGCCAGAGCGAGAAACCGACCGCCGGGATCTTGTCTTTTGCGCCGAGCAGCGTCATCAGCCGGTCGAAACGACCACCACCGGCCAGCACCGCCCCCTCACCGTCCACGACGACCTCGAAGACAAGGCCCGTATAATAATCCAGCGGACGCCCGAAGGCCGCACGATAGGCGATGCCATCCAGATCGATACCGCCATTGGCCAGTGCCGCAACGCGCGCATCAAAGGCAGACAGCGCGCTGTCCAGTTTCAACTTCGCCTTGTCGGCAAATTCGGCAAGCGTCTGCGATGCCTGCGATAGCGGTGCTTGCAGGGCAAGGAACTGTTTCAGCAATTCGAAGCTCTCATCTGGCAGACGCGTCGCGGCGAGCGCCAGTTTCTCGCGCAGACGGCGAGCGATTTCCTGCGGGGACCGGCTGGCATTGGTGGAATAGCCGGTGTCTTCCATGACGCTGTCAATATAGTCGACCAGCACCTTTTCCTCACCCGTTGCGAGCAGGCCTGCGACGCGGGCATCGAGCCCTGTCATCGGCTTGGGGCTGACGAGACTTTGCAGCAGTGCTTCCAGTTGAACTGTGTCACCAAACGCGTGAACCAGCCGCTTCTGCCAGCCGAGCGGCAGGCCAAGTGCTGCGACGACCGCCTCGAACACCTGCTGGTCACCCAGCGTGACGACAAGCTTACGACCCGGCAAAAGGCGCTTCAAAATACCGGTCGCGTCGCTGATCGCGCGGGCATCGGCGGCCGCAATATTGGTATCGCCGAGATCCTCGATACCAGCCTGATAAAACTCGCTCGCCCCATCCCGCCGCTGGCGAAAGACCTCCCCCAGATACGAGTATCGCTTGGGCGTCCCGGTGGCGGTTTCAATGTGGCGAAGACAAACCGGAATGGTGAATTCCGGGCGCAGACACAGGCTCGCGCCCGTTTCGCTCTCCGTCATGAAAATCCGCCGCCGCAGGTCCTCGCCTGCCATATCCAGAAAAGGTTCTGCTGGCTGGATGACAGGCGTGCTCACGCGACTGGTGCGACGCGCATCGAATTCATCCAAGAGGTCACCGGCAAAATCCGGCATGTCGATCAGGGGCATGAAATGCTACTTTTCATCACGGAGGAGCGGCTGCATCAGTTCGATGCGATTTCCAAAAGGGTCATAGACGTAGAAGCGGTCATAGCCGTCCAACGGCTCATCCTCAACCACGTGGTGGCCTGCCAACTCGAATGTTTTCCGAAAACGGGCCAAATCCTCGACCTGAAAAGCAGGATGAGCTTTCGCCGCTGGCTTGAAATCCGCGTCGACACCGAGATGAACGCGCACCGCGCCGCTTTCAAACCAGCATCCACCCCGCTTGGCCAGATTGTCGGGTTTTGCCCGCTCAGACAATCCAAGAAGGCCAGCGTAGAAATTACGCGCATCCTCCTCACGGCCTGCAGGCATGGCAAGTTGAACGTGATCGAGGGCGATGATGCTCATCCTGTCACTTGCTTCCGGCTTCGCGCTGACGATCCTCGGCCTGGGTTGCCAGAATTTCCTTGACCTTCGCAACCAGTTCCGCTTCCGGCACGATGACCTGCGCCACACGGGCTTCGCGCCACGTGGCATTGTCCTCGATCTCGCCGGACAACCGCTTGCCTTCGATCAGATCCTTGATCTGCACCACGCCTTCAGCCCGCTCATCACCGCCCTGAATGATGGCGATGGGAGCGCCCATGCGGTCGGCATATTTCAGCTGATTGCCGAATTTCTTCCAGTTGCCCTGATACATTTCGGCACGAATGCCCTCATTGCGCAGCGCCTGTATAAAGCGCTGGTAACGCCCCATGCTGTCCACATCACCATCCATGACGGTGACAAGAACGGGCGCGAGCGGCTTTGTCTGGCCCAGCTTGCCAAGGTTTTTCAGCGCCGTCATCAGGCGTGAGACGCCGATGGAGAAGCCCGTAGCCGGAACCGGCTGGCCCATAAACCGCGACACCAGACCATCATAACGACCGCCGCCGCCGACAGAGCCGAACTGTACAATCTCTCCCTTCTCGTTGGGAATTTTCGCAGTTAGCTCGGCTTCGTAGACGGGGCCGGTGTAGTATTCGAGGCCACGGACGCATGAAGGGTCGATTGTTATTTGATCTTGGTAGCCTCCAAGGTCAAACAATCTGGACATAAATGCCAATTCATCAATACCTGTCGCGGCTAATTTATTCCATCCAAATGCTAACATCAGCATTTCAATGCGTGATGCATTTGTGGACTCGTTATTCTCCGAACGAATTGCACTCGTATCAATGCGATTAACCGAGCTAAGGATAAAATTACTATCTGTATTTTTGTGACTAACCTGATTGGCTTGCCAATCAACTAGCTTCAATACTTTTTCAATCTGATCCTCATCTAGCCCAGCGCCCTTTGTGAAATCGCCGGATTTATCTTTACGGCCAGGACCGAGCAGCAGCTTAACACCTTCCGGTCCAAACTTGTCGAGCTTATCAATCGCTCGCAGCACGTTCAGCCGCCGTGCCGCGTTCTCCTCACCGCCAAGCCCGATGGCTTCCATCACGCCATCCAGGACCTTGCGGTTGTTCACCCGGATCACATAATCGCCGCGCTTGATGCCCAGGGCCTCCAGCGTATCGGCCATCATCATGCACATTTCGGCATCCGCCTGCACGCCTGCGGCCCCCACCGTGTCGGCATCGAACTGCATGAACTGGCGGAAACGGCCCGGGCCGGGTTTTTCGTTGCGGAATACGTAGCCGGCGCGGTAGGTGCGGAAGGGCAGCTGTATCTCGTTGAAGTTTTCCGCCACATGGCGAGCAAGTGGCGCGGTGAGGTCATAGCGCAGGCTCATCCACTGGTCGTCATCATCCGTCAGCGAAAACACGCCTTCGTTGGGGCGGTCGCTGTCGGGCAGAAATTTGCCGAGTGCATCTGTATACTCGAACAGCGGCGTCTCGATCGGGTCAAAACCGTAGAGTTCGTAGACGCCACGGATTTTCTCGATCATCTCATTGGTGGCATGAATATCGGCGCTCGAGCGATCCACGAAGCCGCGCGGCAGGCGGGCTTTCAGTTTCTGAGGCTTTTTTGCTTTTTCACTCATGATGCCGGTCCAATTGTCTCTTGAGATCAAGCCGGTCTATTAGAGGATGAAGCCCTGTGCGGCAAGGCCGCAGGGGTGCGGTTTTGCTGGCGTGATCGGGGAAATCATGCTAGGTGGGATACACGCATCCCACTCGACCGACGGGAGAAGAGACCCATGAGCAAACAAACCGCCATTCGACTGCCCGAAGAAACGTATGAGCGCCTCAAAGCTCTGTCCGAGCGCACGGGCCGCACATCCGCCTATTACATCCGCGAGGCAATTGAAAAACATATCGAGGATATGGAGGATTTGTATCTGGCCGAAGAGGCCACGCGGCGCATTCAGCGCGGAGAGTCGAAGATTGTAAGCGCCGAGGAGTTCTGGCGTGATCTGGACAATTGAGTACGATATTGTTGTCCAGAAACAGATCAAGAAACTTGATCCGCAAACCCGTAATCGTATCCGTTCATTCCTTCATGAGCGACTGGCGCAACTCGACAATCCCCGCAAGATAGGCGAAGCTTTGAAAGGCTCCGAACTCGGCAACTACTGGCGTTACCGCACCGGCGACTACCGCATTCTCTGCGACATACAGGATAATAAGCTGTTGGTTCTCGTCATTGAAATCGGTCACCGCCGGGAAGTCTACCGTTAGATCATGATCCTCGAAGCTCTTAATTACGCCGCGACATACCGCAAGACGCCGCCGGAATTTCGCCCTCATATCCGCTATTCCGTCAATCTCTGGGCGCGGGCGAACCGTTGCAGGCAGGGCTGGGCCGAGCATGAGGACAACAGCCAGCGCTTCATTGTCTCTGCTGCGGCCAAGCTGAAACAGCGCCGCACGGCTGTCGTGCTCGGCTCCGGCCTCTTGCGGGATGTGCCGTTGCAACAGCTGGCTGCGGCCTTCGACACCGTGGTTCTGGTCGATCTCGTCCATCTGGCCAGCGTTCGTGCGAAGCTTTATGCGCGACACAGCAGAACCGTGGTTCTGAACCACCGCGATCTCTCCGGCTATGGCGATCTGGAAGCGGGAAAACCCCTGGAGCCGCTGGGCTTTCTGCGACTGGTGCCCTATCTCGACTTCGTCGTGTCCGCCAACCTTCTGTCGCAAATCGGCACCGGGATTCGCAACCGGCTGGAAAAGCACCCAGCCCCCGCAATGCCGCAGGATACCTTGCCGCAGCTCATTCAGGCGCATCTGGATGGTCTGTCGGGTCTTCCCTGCAAGGCATGCCTCATCACCGATACCGCTTTCGACGTCATCGATAAAAAAGGCGCGCCGCATCAGCACGAAGACCTGTTGCACGGCGTGACTGTTCCCAACATCGCGCGCAGGTGGGATTGGCCGGTCGTGCCGTTTGGTGAAGAAAGCCGCGATTATCAGATCATCCATAAGGTCGTTGCCAGCGAACTGACATAATGTTCACGTCCATTGGAGTTTCGATCAGCCACAGGAAGGATCATGCATGCGCCTAAAGACCACTCCCCTCGCGACCGCCCTGATCGCAACTTTCATCATACCAGCCTATGCTCAGGACAGCGGCGGCCATGCGGGCCATGATATGCCAAAGGCTGTCGCCACCGAGAGTGCTTCCACCAAAGCCTTCATGGAGGCCAGCAAGAAGATGCATGGCGATATGTCCATGGAGTATACCGGCAATGCCGACGTGGATTTCGTGCGCGGCATGATCCCGCATCATCAGGGCGCGATCAATATGGCAAAGGTTCAATTGCAGTATGGCAAGGACCCGGAAATCCGCAAACTCGCGCAAGAGGTTATCACCGCGCAGGAAGCGGAGATCGCGATGATGCAGCAGTGGCTGAAATCCAGAGGCTATTAGACGGTGTCCAAGAGGGTCGGCCCTACGGCTGCTTTTCTACCGTAATCGTGTAATTCGCACCGAGGCCACGACGGGATGAGCTGAGCACCAGGATCGGGCGTACCAGCCATTCCGTATCCGCATTTGGCGTCAGTACGGCGGTGTTCCGGCCTGCTTCGCTAAAGAAGATCGCGTCGTCTTCCGGTTTCGCGAAATCGAAAATGGCCATCACCACGAATTCGCTGCGGCTGGTGAGTGTGACCTTCAGGGTCTCGCCAGCCTTAACCTTGAGGCGATAGACATCGCCCCTGCCCTGCCGTGTCCAGCCATTCAGCACCAGCGGGCCGGTTGTCGGCATGGTAGCAGGTTTCAGGCTCTCGCCATCATCAAGCCAGATGCCGTCGACATTGCGGCCTTCCGCCTGAGCGAACGTCACGACCGACAGGGCAAGGAGAGACGTAAGCAGAATGTGGGGAAATCGGGTCACGGGCGTGAAAACTCCAGCCTCTGCGTTTCAATGCGTGGGCGGCAGTGGCAACCTTCGATGTGGTCGTTGACCATGCCCATGGCCTGCATGAAGGCGTAAATCGTGGTCGGACCGACAAAGGTCCAGCCGCGCTTTTTCAAATCTTTCGACAGGCGCGTGGAGGCGGGGGTGATCGGGTTGGCGCGCAGCGTCGCGTAATAGAAAACCGGCGGACGCTCCTCCGGCTTGGGTTCAAACGACCAGAAATAGCGCGCCAGTGAACCGAATTCGTCGCGCATCTCGATGGCCCGCCGGGCATTGTTGATGGTGGAGACGATCTTGCCACGATGGCGAATGATCCCCTTGTCGGCGACGCAGCGCTCGATATCCGTCTCGCCGAACTGCGCAACCTTTTCGAAATCGAACCCGCAGAACGCGGCGCGGAAGGCCTCACGCTTTCTCAGCACCGTCAACCAGGAGAGGCCGGACTGAAAGCCCTCCAGGCAGATTTTCTCGAACAGGCGCGTGTCGTTCTTGACCGGGCGTCCCCATTCTTCATCGTGATACAGCGCATAATCCGCCAATCCCTGCTGCCAGAAGCAACGGATCTTGCCGTCTTCGCCCGTCAAAAGTCCGGTTTCGGTCATGGCTACCACGCTCTTTTTCGTCGTCTGCCGGTGATTACCATTGATTTACTGTGTTTCAAAACGGTCCGCTAACCTTATTAAAAGGTTTCGACCAAATCGCAGCTTTTCATCAAGTGCCATTTACCATTCGCTGTCGCGGAGGTGGCAACGTGGCGATTATGTTCCGGTGTCATGTAGAGAGTTCACCCGATGTCGATGAAATCCGTTCTTCTGGCGCTGAGCTTCGTCTCCGCCGTTTCGCTGCCGGCGCTTGCCAATGATCGTTACCGGGAACGCCCGCCGGTCGTCGTCAGCCCAGACCTGACAGCACCCTGGGTGATGCAGCTTGGCGGCGCGCAGGTTCGCCCTGTCGTTTATCCGCAGCGCCCCGCACGCCCATCGCTGTTCCAGCGGCCAATCGCTCAGCCGCGCGCGCAGGCCGTGGCCGCACGGACAGGTGATCCGCGCCTGCGGATCGCGCCGCAGTTTTTACCGCAGATGGTGCAGTATCAGGGCAAGGAAGCTCCGGGTACCATCGTCATTGATACGCCAAACCGCTTTCTCTATCTCGTGATGGCAGATGGAAAAGCGCGGCGTTACGGTGTTGGCGTGGGCAAGCCGGGCTTTGAATGGGCCGGTACGCACAAGATTACCCGCAAGAATGAATGGCCAAGCTGGACACCGCCGCGCGAAATGATCACCCGCGAGGCCGCAAAAGGCCATTACCTTCCTGCCTTCATGGAAGGCGGGCCGCAAAACCCGATGGGCGCGCGCGCCATGTATCTCGGCTCGACGCTTTACCGTATTCACGGCACCAACCAGCCATGGACCATTGGCAGCAACAATTCCTCCGGTTGCATTCGTATGCGCAATGAAGATGTGACCGATCTCTATGAGCGCGTGACTGTCGGCACTCGTGTGATTGTGATCTGATAGCAACGCTAATATAAATCTTCACGCCGAGGAGTTGAAACCAGACGTGAACGTGCTTGCCGCTGCGGATGAATGATTTAATAGTTCCGGCATATTCTTTTGGCGGGGGACGCCAGGGGGCGGTAGGCACTGTCACAGGTGCTAACCGATGAGAAACGGGCGGTGATCAGACCGCCCGTTTTTTATGGCACCATCGCGATTTTCTTTGGCTTTTTGCCGCCATAAGCCCAATCCAGCAATTCAATCGTGTGGAGAATGGGTATCTCCGTGCCACTGGCGATCTGCGTGATGCAGCCGAGATTGCCCGTGGCGACGATATCGGCTTTCGTGGCTTCGATAGTCTTGACCTTGCGCGCTTTCAACTCCGCCGAAATTTCCGGTTGGAGAATGTTATAGGTTCCGGCCGAGCCGCAACAGAGATGTCCCTCTGCCGGATCGCGAACGGTATAACCCGCCGCCTTCAGCAACAGTTTCGGCACGGCCGTGATCTTCTGACCATGCTGCATGGAACAGGCCGAATGATAGGCGACCGTGAGGCCATTGCGCTCAAGAGACGGCAGATCAAGCCCGCCCAGATATTCTGTGATATCCCTTGCCAGCCCGGAAACGATCCGCGCCTTTTCAGCGTAGGCGGCATCCAGCCGCAACATGTGGCCGTAATCCTTGATGGTCGTGCCGCAGCCGGATGCGGTGATGATGATGGCATCCAGGCCGCCGCGTTCCACCTCGCGCATCCAGACATCGACATTGCGCCGCGCCGATGAGAGCGCCTGTTCTTCCCGGCCCATATGGTGCACAAGCGCACCGCAACAGCCCTCCCCTTGCGGCACCACCACCTCGATGCCAAGCCTGTTCAGAAGCCGGATGGTCGCGTCATTGATGTCGGGGTCGAGCACTTGTTGGGCGCAGCCCGACAGAAGGGCGACACGTCCACGTTGTTCGGCTTTTGGTGCATGAAGACCCGGATTTGCGAAAACCGACGCTGCTGGTTCTGATTTGGGCGCCAGATCGAGCATCGATGCAAGTGGCCTCAGCGCTTTGCTCTTGCGCAAAAGTCCTGCGACGGGTCGGCCGAGCCGCGCCATCTTCAGCGCGGTGCGGAACCGGCGTGGATAGGGCAGCACGAAGGCGAGCAGATTGCGGATCACCCGATCCATCAGCGGTCGCTTGTAGGTCTTTTCGATGTGAATGCGGGCGTGATCGACAAGATGCATATAGTCCACGCCCGAGGGACAGGTGGTCACGCAGGCAAGGCAGGACAGACAGCGATCGATATGCGTCACGACCTGAGCGTCCGCAGGGCGGTCGTTTTCCAGCATATCCTTGATCAGATAGATGCGCCCCCGCGGGCTATCCAGTTCGTTACCGAGCGTCACATAAGTGGGACAGGTGGCCGTGCAGAAACCGCAATGCACGCATTTGCGCAAAATTTTCTCTGATTGCGCGACATGGGGATCGGCGAGTTGTTGCGGGGTGAACGAGGTTTGCATGTCTAAATCCCCATCTTACCCGGATTGAAAATTCCCACAGGATCAAGCTTGGCCTTGATGCGGCGGGTCAGCTCGTGTTCGGCAACGGTCAGCGGCTCAAAGGCTGCGACACCATGGCGTGCTATGGGCAGGGCTCGGATCAAGGTAGAATGTCCACCACCCAGCGCCCTGATATGTCGGCTGAGGAGGTCAGCTTCAATACCGGCCTCCATCTGCATCCAGACAAGGCCGCCCTGCCAATCGTAAAACGCATCGATGCCCGCTTCCAATCGCAGTGCTGCGACCAGCTTGTAACCTTGCGAGGGAGCGACCGAGACGCGCCAGAGCGGCTTTCTGAGATCGGCTGCAAACGGCGTCACGTCGCGAATTTCGCGCCATAGGAGCGTGCTCTTTTCACCATCCTGTAAAATCGAAGGCCCAAATTCGGACAGGGTTGTCTGCAATTTTTGCACCCGCACCTTGACCGAAGCCTCAAGGCCTTCGACCCTTAAAACGGTTGCCGCGCCATCGGGTAGCGAACCGCTCAAAAAACGCGACCTTACGCTCTCCGGCAGATGCGCGGCACCGGAAACCTCGACGCTGGTCGCCATGGCAGCGGCCATGAGACGGGTTGCGGTCTCGTCTTCAAGGCCGGATATGACGAGCGTTGCCTGCGCAGGCGGAATGGGCAAAACGCGGAAGGTAACCTCCGTCAGGAAACCAAGCGTACCGTAAGAACCCGCCAGAAGCTTGACCAGATCGAGCCCGGTAACGTTCTTCATGACCCGCCCACCTGCCTTGATCGCCTCACCCTTGCCATTGATGAAGCGAATGCCGAGCAGACTATCGCGCGCGGCACCAGCCACGAAACGGCGCGGGCCGGACACGTTGGCGGCAAAGATACCGCCTATGGTCGGTTCGCCTGCGGTGCCCATGACGGGACGGTGGTCCATCGGTTCGAACGCCATCATCTGGTTGGCGGATATCAGTGCTGCCTCTACCTCAGCCACAGGCGTTCCAGCCTTTACCGTCATCACCATTTCAGCGGGATTGTAGGCCGCGATGCCGCTCATGTTGCGTGACGAAAGACACGCTTCGGCCTCGACCCGATTGCCGAAACCGACGCGCGTGTTGCCACCGATGATCGCCAGCGCACGGCCAGACTGCGCGTGTTCACAAATGAGGTCAGCCGCCTCGGCTTCGGTTGCAGGCAGAAGCATTTCTTTCATGATGCAGGCCGCCCGGCCAGCGGGAAGACCTTGGAGGGGTTGAGAAGCCAGCCTTCGTCGAAGGCAGATCGCACCGCCATCTGCTGCGCCAGATCGGCATCGGAATATTGATGCCGCATGAGGTCGCGTTTTTCGATGCCAACGCCGTGCTCTCCGGTCAGGCAACCGCCTGCATCGACACAAAGCCTCAGGATCTGATTGCCCGCGTCTTCCGCTTTGGCGGCCTCTTCTGGGTCATTGGCATTGAAAAGAATGAGCGGATGCATGTTGCCATCACCGGCGTGGAAGACATTGGCGACCCGCAGGCCGAGGCTGTCAACGATTTCGCCGGTTCTTTGTAGCACATACGACAATTGGCTCAGCGGCACCGTGCCGTCCATGCAGATATAATCAGAAATCCGGCCAGTTGCACCGAATGCAGATTTTCGACCCTTCCAGATCGCAGCGGCTTCCATGGCCGATTGACACTCGCGGACGGTTCTGACGCCATGTCTGCGAGCGATAGCGACGATATCGGCCAGCATCGCATCCATCTCGTCTTCAGACCCCTCAACCTCGACAATCAGCAAGGCACCGACATCAAGCGGATACCCGGCCTTGGCAAAAGCCTCGCAGATTTCGATGGCGGGTTTGTCCATGAATTCGATGGCGACGGGAATGATGCCCGTACCGATAATATCGGCCACGCAAGAGCCCGCCTCCTCCGAGGTCTCGAAACCGAACAGAACCGGCCGCGCGCCTTCCGGCTTGGCAATCAGCCGAACGGTGGCTTCCGTTACGATGCCCAGCTGGCCTTCCGAGCCGCAGACGAGGCCAAGCAGATCGTAGCCGCTGGCATCCAGATGCTTGCCGCCCAGCTCCAGCACCGAGCCATCGACCAGAACGATCTTCACGCCGAGCAGATTGTTGGTCGTCACCCCGTATTTCAGGCAATGGGCACCACCGGAGTTCATGCCGATATTGCCGCCGATGGTACAGGCGAGTTGCGAGCTGGGATCGGGCGCATAGAAGAAGCCTTGCGGGCCTGCGACATCGGAAATCGACAGATTGGTGACGCCCGCCTGCACGGTCGCTGCGCGGTTGAAGAAATCCATTTCGAGAATCCGGGTCATCTTCGAAAGACCGATTACCACGGCGTCTTCCTGCGGAATGGCACCGCCGGAAAGGGATGTGCCTGCTCCGCGCGGCACGATGGGAATGCCGTAGCGATGGCAATATTTCATGACGGCAGCAACCTGCGCGGTCGTCTTTGGCAAAGCGACCGCCAAGGGCACCTGGCGATAGGAAACGAAGGCGTCGGTCTCAAACGGCACGAGTTCTCGCGGCTCATGGACCAAACATTCTGGCGGAAGCAGATCGGCCAGGTCGGCGACGATCCTGGCGCGGTTTTCGAGCACGGAGGTTCGCGGCTTCAGGAACTCAATGGTTTGCGACATCGGTGCTCACAGGCCTCCCCACCCCAAGCGACAGATAGAGGGATGTTACGGGAGATTGTTGTCGTGATGCAAGGTGCCGGAACCACATGACTTGCCGTACCGCTATCATCAGCGCCCTACTGATACCATAATTCAGAATTTTTATCGTCTTTTGATGGAACTTTTCCGGCTTCGCATGCTTTTTAGGGTGTTAACTGGAAATTTTTACTACGATGGGACGCTATGATCACCTTGAGCGAAACTGAACGCTATCCCCGGATAGCACTCATATCGACACATGGCTACGTAGCCGCACACCCGCCACTTGGCGCAGCAGATACCGGCGGGCAGGTCGTTTATGTCCTGGAGCTTGCTAAAAAACTTGGTCAGCTCGGATATACTGTCGATCTTTACACACGCCAGTTCGAAGACCAGCCTGAAATCGATGAAGTCGATGAGCGAGTTCGGGTCGTTCGCATTCCCTGCGGCGGCAAGGACTTCATTCCTAAAGAATATCTTCACCGCCATCTGATGGAATGGTGCGAAAATGCGCTTCGTTTCATCAAGAAGAACAGCCTGAGCTACTCCTTCATCAACAGCCATTACTGGGACGCCGGTGTCGCCGGCCAGCGCCTGTCCGAAGCGTTGAAAGTATCGCATCTCCACACACCGCACTCGCTCGGCATCTGGAAAAAGCGCCAGATGGAGACGGATTACCCTGAGAAGGCCGATACGTTTGAACTGGAGTTCAACTTCAAGGAGCGCATTCAGCACGAGCTCATCATCTACCGCAGCTGCGACATGGTCATTGCGACAACGCCGGTTCAGCTAGACGTGCTGATCGAAGATTACGGCCTGAAGCGCAAGCATATCCACATGATCCCACCCGGATACGACGACAACCGCTTTTTCCCGGTCTCGGAAGGATCACGGCAGATGCTACGTCAGCGCTTCGGATTCGAAGGCAAGACCGTTCTTGCCCTTGGCCGTCTCGCCACCAATAAGGGATACGACCTGTTGATCGACGGCTTTTCGGTCCTGGCCGAACGAGAGCCGGAGGCGCGACTGCATCTTGCGGTCGGCGGCGAGAATATGGACGAGCAGGAAACCACGATTCTCAATCAGTTGAAGGCGCGGGTGAACTCTCTGAACCTTGAGGACAAGGTTATCTTCTCTGGCTACGTTGCCGATGAGGATCTGCCGGATATCTACCGCGCCGCCGACATGTTCGTGCTTTCCAGCCGTTATGAGCCCTTTGGCATGACGGCTATCGAGGCCATGGCAAGCGGTACACCGACCGTCGTCACCATTCATGGCGGCCTCTTCCGCGCCGTCAGCTATGGTCGCCATGCGCTGTTTGCCGATCCCTTCGACAAGGAAGATCTTGGCATTACCATGATGAAACCGTTCAAGCACGAACGGCTCTACGGGCGGTTGTCCCGCATGGGTGCGCACAAGGCCCGCAGCCTGTTTACCTGGACAGGGATAGCTCAGCAGCTTCTGGCCGTTGTCGAGGGACGACCAATGATGCCTGTGCTGGAAGAGTCCGATTGGGCCGAACCATGGAATGATGGCGATTGAAACCTGTTCGCATTTTCTCGACTGATCTTGACGGAACCGTTGTCGGCGATAACGCCGCAACGGCCCGGTTCCGCGACTTCTGGCAGTCCTTGCCGGATGAAAACCGTCCGCTTCTGGTGTTCAACAGCGGACGGCTTCTGGATGACCAGCTCGAATTGATGGAGCAGGTCCCTCTTCCATCACCGGATTACGTGATCGGCGGCGTGGGGACGATGATGTCGTGTCGCGAAAAGCCTTCGTTGCAGCAGACCTACACATCCTCGCTCGGCCAAGCCTTCGACACGGCAAAAATTTCATCCCTCATCTCAGACGTTCCTGGCATCAGCATTCAACCCGAGCGTTATCAGCATGGTTTGAAGTCAAGCTGGTACCTGGACAACGCGAGCGAGGCCGATCTTTCCAGGCTGGAGAAACAGCTTTCGGATAGCGGGATCGATGCGCGCATCGTCTACTCAAGCAATCGTGATCTCGATATCCTGCCACGGTCTGCTGACAAGGGTGCGGCAATCAGGTGGCTTTGCAATCATCTGAGCATTGGCCTAGATGAGGTCGCCGTTGCCGGAGATACAGGCAATGACAAGGCGATGTTCGAGTTATCAGGCGTGCGCGGTATCATTGTTGCAAACGCTTTGCCTGAACTGAAAGCACTCGCCGTGAAACAGAGCCATGCCTATCTCGCACTTGAAAAAGAGGCAGATGGCGTTATATCCGGTTTGAAGCACTGGATGTCCGTTTAGGACCTCGCCTGATCACATCAAATATGTGTTCAACATCAAAAATGCTTAAGCCCGAGCTCAAGCAGCATTGACCTTGGTCCTCCACAGCAGGACAATTAAGCGAATCGTTTAATACCATAGATTGTGGTGGACGAGTTGCGTTCTGACGGTAATACCGGACGTATTATATATAGATTTTTTAGATAAGGACTTCATGAATTGAATCTGTTGACACGACTGGCAAATGACGTCTGCTTGATTTTGCGTCGCCCTCCGCGACAGCAATACGCAGCTCTGTGCTATCGTCGTGCAAAGAAGACCGGTGATGTTGAAGTGCTTTTGCTGACCAGCCGGGACACGGGCCGATGGGTTATTCCCAAGGGTTGGCCTATGGAGGGCAAGAAGGCCCATGCCGTCGCCGAACGCGAGGCGTTTGAGGAGGCCGGTGTCCGTGGCCGCGTCGAAAAGAACCATTTCGGATTTTTTGATTATGACAAGAAGCTGCGCAATGGCGTGCAGGTCCCTTGTCGCGTGCAGGTCCATCTGCTTGAGGTCGTGGATATGGTCAAGAATTTCCCTGAGCGCGCAAGTCGAACGCTGGAATGGGTCACGCCACAGGAAGCCTCGCGCCGTGTCAACGAACCGGAATTGAAGGAACTTTTCCTTTCCTTCGACAAGCAAATGGCGCAAACGCAACAGCAACCGACGCAAGACATCGTAAATCTATAAATCTGAATAACCGCTTGCGCCTGCACATGCGGTAAACACCGCAGCCGAAAGCAGAACAATGGCGCAACCACCCCATGGCCGCATGAAGCCGACACTGGACAAGGACCTGGATAAGCTTTCGCTTGTCGAAGAGGCCAGCTATCACCTCAGCCGTGGTATGATGGCACCGGGGCTGGGGCTGTTGTTCCTCATCATTTCGGCATTGGTTGCTAGCATTTTCGTCATCGGTCAGCCTGGCGGCATGATTGTCTTTGCAGCAGTCGTCATCGGCGCTTACATGGCGATGAACATTGGCGCCAAGGATGTTGCCAACAATGTCGGCCCAGCAGTCGGTGCCAAAGCGATGCCGATCGCTGTGGCGCTCATCATCGGCGCCGTCTGCGAAGTCATGGGGGCGGTGATCACCGGTGGCAATGTCGTGGAAACGATCTCCAGCGGCATTATCAACATCAAAACCATCCCCGATAGCTCGATCTTCGCATGGGCGATGCTGTCGGCCTTGATCACGGCCGCTTTGCTCGTCAATCTTTCGAATTATCTCAGGGCCCCGATTTCGACAACGCACACAGTTGTTGGCGGGGTCGCGGGCGCGGGCACCGCTGCCTATGGTTTTGGCGCGGTCGACTGGCTTTCCCTGGGCGGCATTGCCATGACTTGGGTCGCAACGCCTTTCATCAGTGCGTTTTTTGCCATTCTTCTGCTTGCCTTCATCAAGAAATTCATCATCTATCGCGACGACAAGATTGCGGCTGCGCAAGTCTGGGTACCGGTGCTCATCGGTATCATGAGCGGCGTCTTCACCGCCTATCTCATCTGGGTTGGCCTCCACCATTTGGTCATCATTTCGTTTGGAACGGCAATATTGTCTGGCCTGGCAGTCGGCCTTTTGAACTGGCGCCTCGCTATCCCCCTCATCGCGCGTCAATCACAGGGCCTTGAGAACCGAAACCAATCGCTGCGCAAACTGTTTCAATGGCCGCTCATTCTTGCCGCCGCCCTGATGTCCTTTGCTCATGGCGCAAATGATGTTTCCAATGCCATCGGCCCGGTTGTGGCCATTGTGCGTGCCACCCAGGGCGTCATCGTTGGTGAAACCGCGCGGGCACCGCAATGGGTGATGTTGATCGGCGCGTTTGGCCTCTCCTGTGGCATCCTCCTGTTCGGTCCACGCCTGATCCGGCTGGTGGGGGAGCAGATCACCAAGCTCAACCCGATGCGTGCATTTTGCGTCTCGGTTTCAACGGCTCTGACTGTCCTCGTCGCATCCCGGTTCGGCATGCCCGTCAGCACGACCCATACGGCGATCGGGGCCGTCTTCGGCGTCGGCTTTTTTCGCGAGTGGTACACACAAAATGCCAGACGTCAGTTAGAGTCAGGCAATGGTCAGAGCGAGAGCGGAGATGACACCGAAAACACCTCCGAGGTGCGCCGCCGGTATCTGGTTCGGCGCTCCCATTTCATGACGATTATCGCAGCCTGGATCATCACCGTTCCGACCAGCGCGGCATTGTCTGCAGCGTGTTATGGAATCATGTATATTCTTTTCATCAGGCTCTAGCTGTGGCGATCTTCAGCTGTAAAATTCAAAGAGAACCATGCGCGCCAATTTCCGAATGCAACGGCTTTTCGTCAGCCAGTCCCTCAATGCCGGTGCGGCGTTCGAGACAACCAGTGACCAGTTCAATTATCTGGCCAATGTCCTTCGCATGGCGGATGGAGCCGAAATCCTTCTGTTCAATGGGCGTGATGGCGAGTGGAAGGCTGAGCTTTCCTATCCCACACGCAAAAAGATAAGCCTGACAGCCACCCGGCAAACGCGACCGCAACCCGCCGCGTCAGACCTTCACTATCTCTTCGCACCGCTGAAAACAGGCCGTCTGGACTATGTGGTGCAAAAGGCAGTGGAGATGGGGGCCGGAGTTCTTCAGCCTGTCTTGACCCAACATGTTCAAGGCAAGATCAACAATCTCGACAAGCTGCGTGCCAATGTCGTGGAAGCAGCGGAACAATGCGGTATCCTGGCCGTGCCGCAGGTTGAAGAGCCTGTCAGGCTGAAAGATCTGTTGGAAACATGGCCCGCGACCCGCCGCATCATTTACTGTGATGAAGGCGACGAAGGACAAAATCCGTTGCCGGTTCTCAACCGTATTGAGGAGACGCATATCGCCTTGCTGGTTGGGCCAGAGGGTGGATTTTCGGAAGAGGAGCAGTCCTTGCTACGCAACCACCCATTTGTCACACCCATTCCGCTTGGCCCCCGCATCCTGCGGGCGGATACGGCAGGGGTCGCAGCGCTTGCGGTCATTCAGGCGACGCTGGGTGACTGGAAATAATGCACCAAGAGGCACGGTTAGGTCGCTAAACAAACGCACTCAAACCATGCTTGAAAGAAATTCATTTGCGTGCGGCGATGCGGCACCCTATCAGCGAATTCAAAGCCTCACAGGCAACATCGACCATAAGGTAATTTCATGGCCCGCGACACGACCGATCAGACACCCATCTCCTCGGCACAGGAATTGATCGACTATCTGGCGGAAGGCTGCAAGCCCGTCGAAAAATTTCGCATCGGCACAGAGCATGAAAAATTTGCCTTCTTCAAGGACGGCAACAAGCCGGTGCCCTATTTCGGCGACGCCAGCATCTCTGCTTTGCTGAAAGGCATGCAGGCGAAGATGGGTTGGGAGCCGATCATTGACGAGGGCAATATCATCGGGCTTAGCGAACCCTCTGGCATGGGCGCGATTTCGATCGAACCTGGTGGTCAGTTCGAACTATCAGGCGCACCCCTGGAAACCCTGCATGAGACCTGCAAGGAATCCAACCGGCACCTTGCGACGGTACGCGAGATCGCCGAGCCCATGGGTATCCGTTTTCTGGGCATCGGCGGTAGCCCGCTCTGGACCTATGACGAAACGCCGCAAATGCCGAAATCCCGCTACGCCATCATGACGCGGTATATGCCCAAGGTTGGCACCCAGGGTTTGGACATGATGTATCGTACCTGCACGATCCAGGTGAATCTCGATTTCTCGTCGGAAGCAGATATGCGTCGCAAGATGCGCGTGTCGATGAAATTGCAGTCGGTTGCCACTGCGCTGTTTGCATCCTCGCCGTTTACAGAAGGAAAGCCGAACGGGTTGCTTTCCTGGCGCGGTGACATCTGGCGCGATACCGACAACCGTCGCTCCGGCGTGCTGCCCTTCACTTTCGAGAAGGATTTCGGCTTCCGGCATTATGTCGAATGGGCGCTGGACGTGCCGATGTACTTTATCGTGCGTGACGGCAGATATCGTGACTGCACCGACATGACCTTCCGCCAGTTCATGAGCGGCGCGCTGAAGGGGCAGATTGCCGATTGGCAACCCAATCTGGGCGACTGGACCAATCACCTGTCGACGTTGTTCCCGGATGTTCGCCTCAAGCGCTTCCTCGAAATGCGTGGCGCTGATGGCGGCCCATGGCGTCGTATCTGTGCCCTGCCCGCCTATTGGGTCGGCCTGCTTTACGATGACAGCGCCCTGACCGCTGCCGACGAATTGACAAAGGACTGGACCGTCGAAGACGTTATCGCCATGCGCGATACAGTGCCTGCTCAAGGTTTAAAGGCGAGTGTGGCGGGTCGTTCCCTGCTCGACGTCGCGCGCGAAACCGTAGCGATCTCGCGCGATGGCCTGCGCAACCGCAAGCGTCTTAACGAAGATGGACTGGACGAAAGCGTGTTCCTGAACCCGCTGGACGAAGTTCTGGCCAAGAAGGTGACAATGGCTGAAGACTTGTTGACCGCTTACAACGGTCGCTGGAACAAGTCGGTGTTGCCGGTTTTCGACGAATACCAATACTAAAAACGACGATACAAAAAACCCGGTGCAGCTCGAGAGCAGGCACCGGGCAAAGGCAGGGCTTATTGGCAAATCACCCTGCGGGGGAACTGATAAGGGCGAAACTTACAACGACTTTGCAGCCGCCATTCGGGCGCAGCGCGCAAGCCGTGTCGTCGGATCGTCCAAGAGACCCGTATCGAGCGCTGTCTTGAGATCGCTCCGTGTCAAACCGATATCGGCCAGTTGATGATCGTCCATGTCCAGAAGGCGATTGGCGGCCATGCGATTGGCGATGCGGCGCAAAAACGTAACGAAACCTTTGCCGGCGCCTGCCACGACCTGTTCAAAGGTCGCGATGCGTGGTGCGATCAAACCCAGTTCCATCTTCCGTTCTGCCGTGCGCATGACACTATTCCTTCAATGAGGCACGATGAGGCGCTGCCTGTACACCCACGTGTAAGGCCGCCGGTTCGGTCATCCATTGGATGACCATTTGGTTGTCGGTGTTTATGGCGTCAAAATGTCGCAAGACCATTGATCAGTCCAACGAATGTTTCTAATGTCAGTCATCAATCATTCTTATGGATCCCAGAGCCATGTCTTCACCCCTCGATATTGACCAGTTGCACACCTTCATTGCCATCATCGATTCCGGCAGCTTCACCAAAGCTGCAGACCGCGTGTTCAAGACGCAATCGGCGGTTTCGATGCAGATGCGGCGTTTGGAAGAACGATTGGGCAAGCAGCTCTTTGCAAAGGACGGGCGTGGAAACAGGCTGACGGCAGAGGGCGAGAAGCTGATGCACTATGCCCGCCGCATCATTCGTCTGAACAACGAGGCGGTTGCCGCCTTCGATGACAACCGGCTGGAAGGTACGCTGCGCATCGGCACTCCAGATGATTATGCCGACCGCTACATGCCGGAAATCATCGGTCGTTTTGCCAAGACGCATCCCAATGTCGAGCTCTATATCGTCTGTGAACCATCCGTCAGCCTGGCGGAGAAGATGGCGCGTGGCGAGTTGGATATTGCGCTGGTCACTCATAACCCGCGCACCCGCGCATCGGACATCGTCCGCACCGAGCCGCTCTGCTGGGTAGCCTCCTCAAATCATCCCTTGCGCGATGACGTGCCGGTGCCGCTCGCCGTTGGGCGGCGTGATTGCCAGTGGCGACAATTGGCTGCCTCGGCACTGGACGCCGATGGCCGTGATTATCAGGTTCTGTTCACAAGCTGGTCGTCGACCGTCATCGCCGCAGCCGTTCTCGCTGGTATGGCCGTCTCAGTCCTACCGGAATCAACGCTTCGAACGGGTATGAAGGTGTTGACGGCAGCGGACGGCTTTCCACCTTTGCCGCCCGTACAGATAGGCCTGATGAAGCGCCCGGGCCTTTCCCCATCGCTCATCAATGCCATCACCGACCACATCACCGCCTGCCTCGACAACATATCGCTCGCCTCTGCTCCCGACGAGCTGGATGAGGATATGAAGGCGTTTCCGAAGCTTGCCCGTGTGCGCACCGGCCAATTGGCTCCGGGCTGGTGAAGGGTCAACTCAGATTTTTGCGGAAAAAGTCGATCGTCCGGCCCCAGGCCAGATCCGCAGCTTTCTTGTCATACCGCGCGCTGGACGTATCATTGTTAAAGGCGTGATTGACCCCGTCATAGACTAAGATTTCGAACGTCTTTCCATTCGTTTCCAGCGCGTTGCGATAGGCGTCGATACCCGCGTTGATGCGCTCATCAAGGCCACCATAGTGCAAAAGCAGGGGTGCCTTGATGGCGGGAACATCCTGTGCAGGGGGTTGCGCACCATAATAGGCAACGCCTGCATTCAGACTTCCTGATTTTGTCGCGAGACGGTTGACGAGACCACCGCCCCAGCAAAAGCCGACGGCACCGACCTTGCCATTTGCGCCATCGCGCTTGGCCAGCCACGCACGCGTCGCTTCCGCATCGGCAACGGTTGCAGCCATATCGAGACCGCTGAACATCTCGCGGGCCTTGTCTTCATCTGCAGGCGTGCCACCCTGCCCGGACAGAAAATCCGGTGCAAGCGCTACGAAACCTTCAAGAGCCACCCGACGCGCAACATCTCGGATGTGTGCGTTGAGGCCGCGGTTTTCGTGAATGACGATAACCGAACCCAGCGACGCAGACGCGTTCTTCGGCGTAACGAGATAGCCCTTCATTTCACCGTTTGCGCCGGGATAAGTAACATCCTGCGCCATCAGGCGTTCATCCGCTTCAGAAACGATAGCAGCCTGCGCGCCGCTAGCGCCCAACAGAGGCGCAATCGTCGCGGCAGCCGCACCGGAGCCTGCCAACAGCGTCAGCTTTTCCATGAATTTGCGACGATCCAGGCTGAGATGTGTGTAATCGTCATAGGCGTCGATCATGGCCTGGGTGATCTTCGGTTCATCCGTCATCTTGTTCTCCCGCTTGACTGTCGTGCGAGACAGTAACGCAAAGTCGGGAAAAGCGATGTAGTCTAAGGATTTTAGCGAAACAACTTTTCGCGATCCTCTGGGGCTTGCGAGACTACTCCAGTGCCAACCAGACGGCCAGCCAGCCCCACATGAGGACGAGCGCTGCGAAGCTCACGACAAAAGCTGGCCCGCGGTATCGCAGGCGGTTGCTGGTGACATGCACGTAGGAATGCACGTAGCGTCCGGCTACGAAAATCCATGCGAGGAAAATGGTCGCTATGTTGTCAGCATCCGTGATGTAGAGCAGCAGGCACGCCGCATGAAATAGCATCGGCATTTCGAACTGGTTGGCGATGTTCTTGTTCACCAACCGGCTTTGCTGCGCCTCTTCGCCCGTATCGCGAAAACGCTTGAAGTCTTCTTTGCTGATAAAAGTATATTTTCTTCGACGAATAAAAAGAAGCACATAGAGACCGAAGACCAAAAAGGCGTGAGCGATCATGGGCCAGAACATTGCGGTTGTGGGTGACATTTCCTGCTTCCTTTTCAGCAAAAAACGCTCCCCGAACCAGCATTCGGAGAGCGTCAATCTATCGGCATATCATATGGCTAGCCGACAGATCACACTGCGCCGGGATAGTTCGGGCTCTCACGGGTAATAGTCACATCATGGGCGTGGCTTTCGCGCAGACCCGCACCGGAAATACGCACGAAAGTCGCACGCTCCTGGAAGTCTTTGATGGTGCCGCCACCGACATATCCCATCGCAGCTTTCAGGCCACCGGCCAATTGGTGCAATACACCGGATACCGGACCCTTGTATGGCACCTGACCTTCGATACCCTCTGGGACCAGCTTCAGCGTGTCTCGCACTTCCGCCTGGAAGTACCGGTCCGCCGAGCCGCGTGCCATGGCGCCAACGGAGCCCATGCCCCGATAGGCCTTGAAGGAGCGGCCCTGATACAGGAAAACTTCGCCCGGGCTTTCATCAGTTCCGGCCAATAGTGAGCCGATCATGACGGCGGATGCACCTGCCGCAATGGCCTTTGCAAAATCGCCGGAGAACTTGATGCCACCGTCGGCGATGACAGGAATATCGGCCTCACGCGCGGCTTCAACCGCAGACATGATGGCCGCGAGTTGCGGAACGCCGACACCTGCGACGATGCGTGTGGTGCAGATCGATCCTGGCCCGATGCCGACCTTGACGCCATCGGCGCCTGCATCGATCAAAGCCTTGGTGCCGTCAGCGGTAGCGACATTTCCGGCGAGGATGCGAACAGAATTCGACATCTTCTTGACCTGCGTGACCGCATCCAGAACGCGCTGCGAGTGACCATGCGCGGTGTCTACCACCAGCAAATCAACACCGGCGGCAATCAGGCGCTCGGCACGTTCTATGGCGTCAGCACCCACGCTGATAGCGGCTGCTGCACGCAGGCGGCCCTGCGCGTCTTTCGTAGCGTTGGGGTTGAGCTGCGACTTTTCGATATCCTTGACGGTGATGAGGCCGACACAATTGCCGGCGCTGTCGACAACGAGCAGCTTCTCGATTCGGTGCTTGTGCAGGAGGCGACGGGCTTCCTGCTGATCGACGCTGCTTTCCTTGACGGTGATCAGGTTTTCACGCGTCATCAGTTCATAGATTTTCTGGCCGGGATCCGATGCAAAACGCACATCGCGGTTGGTCAGAATACCAACGAGGCGGCCTGTCTTATGACCACCCGAACCACCATTTTCGACAACCGGAATACCGGAAATGCTGTAGGTCTTCATCAAGGCCTGCGCTTCGGCAAGCGTGGCATCGGGGCCAATCGTCACGGGGTTGACGACCATGCCGCTTTCGAACTTCTTGACCTGACGAACCTCCTCCGCCTGCTCGACCGGAGACAGGTTGCGGTGGATGACGCCAATGCCGCCAGCCTGCGCCATGGCGATGGCAAGACGCCCCTCCGTAACGGTATCCATGGCAGACGACAAAATCGGCAGGTTAAGCTCGATATCACGCGCGATGCGGGTGGAGATATTCGTCTGGCCAGGCATGACTTCGGAGTGACCCGGCTGAAGCAGCACGTCGTCAAACGTCAGAGCATCGAGACCGGTGGGTGTTTCAATAATGCGAGCCATGGCCAAATTCCTAATTTGAAAATGCAAGCCGTTCCGGAAGGAAAAGTCCACCGGCGGCCCTGCAAAGGATTGCTTGGAAGTTGGCGAGGGCTGGTAACACGTTCATGACAGGAAGGAAATAGAAAAAACCCGGAAACGCGTTCCGGGTCTTGCTGTTGCAGCGATGCAGCAAATGTCAAATGTCGAACTGATACGACTTTGGCACGAAGCGGTAGCCCACATCCTGACGCTCGGCATAGCCGACCGATGGGAACGGCATATGATAGCCGAGGAACGGCAACCGGTCCGTGGAGACCATGTCGAACACCTTCTTGCGGGTGGCGGCAGCGGCCGCCTTGTCCATGTCGAAGCGCACTTCCCAGTCCGGACGCTGAAGCGAAAGCACGAAGTGGTTCGCTGTATCGGCAGTCAACACCAGATGCTTGCCTTCCGACTCGACATGAAAAATCATATGGCCCGGCGAATGGCCGAATGCAGCAGAACTGGTGATGCCGGAAACAACCGTTGCGCCATCGCCGATGAAGGTTGCTTTTTCAGCCAGTGGCTTGACGTTTGCCAGAACTGCCTTCTGTCCCCCTTCGGCCGGTGTTCCGACACGCTTCGGATCCGTCCAGAAATCATATTCAACCTGACCCATGACATATCGAGCGTTTGCAAAGGCGGGAGCACCCTTTTCCACGAGGCCGCCGATATGGTCTCCGTGCATGTGCGTCAGCACGACCACGGTTACGTCTTCGGGCTTGTAACCGGCGGCAGTCAGGCCTTCCAGCAGGCGGCCATTGCCCGCTTCGCGACCGCTCTCGCCGAAGCCGGTATCGAATAGCACGAGATCGGAACCGGTGTTGATCAGCGCCGGCGAAAATCCGTTGACGAATTGCTCCGTCGGCAGGAAATTTTCCTGCAGAAGGGCGTCGATGGTCTCAGCGTTCTGATTGGTGCCAAACGTCTCGCCCGGCTTGCCAGAGGGGCGAGAGCCATCCTTGACGACCAGAACTTCGAAATTTCCGAGTTTAAAGCGATTTGTTTCGGGTGGCATAAGGTGATCGACTTTCATGGATGTTTGCGGTTGGGTGGCTTGCGCGAATGCCGTACCACGCAACACGAAGGGTGCAGCGAGGACGCCAAGTCCTGCGGTGGCAAACAAATTGCGCCTGTTCATCGTCAATAAATTTTTCATGAAGTCCTCCGGTATTATGCGCCTCTGCATAACAGCATTAGCACTGGTGAACGCCGAGATTGTGCAGAAAGATCCGTTTCACACAGACGTGATGGAAATCCCTAAATTGCCGAATGTTTAGTTGGCAAACCGCACGCACAGGCGTAGGTAACACGCAACGACCTTATCAGGATGCGGTCTTCCCGCAATCGCCCCATGAACCGCGTCATTCCGCTTATACTTGCCGTTGCTCTTTTCATGGAGCAGATGGATTCCACCGTCATCGCAACATCCCTGGCGGCGATTGCTGCCGATTTGCATGTCGGGCCTATCACACTGAAGCTGGCCCTGACCTCCTACATGGTGGCACTGGCAATCTTCATTCCCGTCAGTGGCTGGATGGCTGACAAATTCGGTGCCAAGAAAATCTTCCGCATCGCGATCGCCATTTTCGTCATCGGCTCGATCTGCTGCGCGATCTCCTCTTCTGTCGTCGAATTCGTCGTCTCCCGCTTCCTACAGGGCATGGGCGGCGCGATGATGACACCTGTCGGGCGTCTGGTTCTTTTGCGCACGACGAAACGCTCCGAACTCGTCTCCGCCATGGCACTGCTGACGATCCCCGGATTGGTCGGACCGCTCACCGGGCCGCCCATCGGGGGATTCATCACGACCTATTTCTCGTGGCACTGGATCTTCCTCATCAACGTGCCCATCGGGGTGCTGGGAATTTGGCTCGCGACGATCTATTTGCCCGAAATCGAAACGACCAATCCCCCGCCAATGGACACGAAAGGCTTTATCCTATCCGGCATTGCCGCATCTGGTGTGGTCTTCGGCGTTTCAGTGGTCAGCCTGCCCGCGCTACCGCCCTATGTTGGAATATCGACAACCATCATCGGTTTTATTTGCGGATATTTTTATATACAGCACGCCAGAGCGCACCCCGCGCCGATCCTTGATTTCAAGATCTTCCGCAATGCCACGTTCCGCGCCGCATCGATCAGTGGAACCGTCTTTCGCATTTCGACCGGCGCCATTCCCTTCCTCATGCCGCTGATGTTGCAGATCGGCTTTGGGCTCAACCCGTTCCAGTCGGGCATGATTACCTTTGCGGGTGCGATTGGGGCCATCACCACCAAGTTCATGGCGCGCCGTGTGTTTGCAGCGACAGGCTTTCGAACGATTTTGATCGGGGCTGGCATCGTGGGCGCCTTTACCACCGCCGCCAACGCATTCTTTACACCCAACACGCCCTATGCTCTGATCATGATCTTTCTGGTCACGGCAGGCTTTGCACGGTCGTTCTTCTTTACAGGCACAAACGCGCTCGGCTATTCCGATATCGACGATTCGCAGGCAAGCCAGGCAACATCGATGGCATCCGTGCTGCAGCAGATCAGCCTTGCGCTCGGCGTGGCTTTTGCCGCCACCATTCTGGAAGTCAGCAGCTACATGTCGGGTGAGCACCTGCAGCTGGCGGATTTCCACACGGCCTTCACAATTGTCGCCATCGTATCGCTGCTTGCCGTTCTGCCGTTGATTGCCATGGACCGCAGCGCAGGCGCTGCCGTCTCCGGACATCGTGGCAAAGCATCACAGCCAGCGGAGTGAGACGTGGCGGGTCGCGTCTCTTCCGCTTTTAGTGGTCATCCTGCGCGGCTGGCTCGGCTGGCTTACGGCCTTTAAAGTGCTTGGCCAGCAGGAACATCTCCACGGATTCCGAGCGCGAGGAAGCCGGTTTGATGTGGATGACCTGCTTAAAATTCTGCTTCAACATATCCAGTAGCGTTTTCTCCGTGCCGCCCTGGAAGGTCTTGGCCAGGAAGTGACCGCCTTCGGCCAGAACCTGTACCGCAAAATCCGCCGCAACTTCGCACAGATGCATCGTGCGAATATGGTCGGTTTTCTGGTGGCCCGTCGTGGGCGCTGCCATGTCCGACAAAACGAGATCCGGCGTTCCACCGACGGATTCGATCAAAAGGTCTGGTGCGCTGGGATCGAGGAAGTCGAGATGCAGGATCTTGACGCCGGGAATAGCCTCGATCTCGAGGAAGTCGATGGCCGCAACGCGGATATCGTCTTCGGTCGAATCGGTGACCTTGGCGGCGATTTGCGACCAGCTTCCCGGTGCCGCACCCAGATCGATGATCCGGCGCGCATCCTTCAATATCTGATGCTTGTCGTTGATCTCAAGCAGCTTGAAAGCAGCACGGGCGCGGTAGCCTTCAAGCTTTGCACGTTGGACATAGGGGTCATTGATGTGACGCTCGATCCAGCGGCGGGAAGAGGGCTTCAGCTTCGCCTTCTTCACCTTCTGGCCGATCTTGCGTCCGGTACGGTTGGTACTCGTGGGCGCTTTGCTCATATCAAATTTTCCGTTCCGCTGTGCCTTGCATCTGTGCCCGGCGAATTCGTGTACGGCGCCAGGCGCCATCATCTGCCATCATATCCGTCAAAAGCCCCTCGCGAAGCCCTCTATCGGCAACCCGCATGCGCCTGGAAGGCCAGCGCTTGCGGATGGCCTCCAGAATGGCGCAACCTGCGAGGACCAGATCCGCACGATCAGGACCGATACACGCATTAGAGGCGCGACCGGCGAAGTCCCAGGCCAGCAACTTGTCCTGCATCGCAGTAACCTCATCGTCCGACAGCCAGAGCCCATCGACTTTTCGGCGATCATAGCGCGGTAAATCGAGGTGCACGCCGGCAAGTGTGGTCACTGTCCCCGATGTTCCGATGAGATGAAAATCCTCGTGAGCGATTTCACTCACTGGCGGGCAATCGAACGCATCCAGCAAGCCTTCGACCTCGCCGACCATGGCGGCAAAGACTTCAGGGGTCACATCGCGCCCACCATGGCGTTCCGACAAGGTGACGACGCCAACCGGCAGCGAGGTCCAGTGTGTGATATGGTTGGCCAGGCGGTTGGAGCGGTTGTCACCCACGCGGATAACCGCGATTTCTGACGATCCACCGCCGATGTCGAACAACACGACAGAGCGCGCTTCACGACCCACAAGCGATGCACAGCCGGACACCGCCAGCCGCGCCTCCGTCTCACGGCTGATGATTTCCAGTTGCAGACCTGTCTCGCGCGTGACCCGCGCCAGAAACTCTTCGCCGTTTGCCGCCGCACGGCAGGCCTCGGTCGCGATCAACCGCATGCGACGGATGGAGCGCCCTGCGAGTTTGGATGCGCAAACGCGCAACGCTTCGACAGCGCGATCCATCGCATCATCGGACAAGCGTCCCGTGGATATCAGACCCTCACCCAATCGCACGATGCGTGAGAAAGCATCCACGACGCGGAATTGTCCAGGGCGTGTCGGCTGAGCAATCAGGAGGCGGCAATTGTTTGTCCCGAGATCAAGCGCGGCATACATGTCCGCGCCACCATCGAAACCGGTATCGCGATAGTTTGTCTGCGCACGCACATGGGGACGGCCATGATCGACCGGTGACGGCGCATGAATTGGAGACACGGAGCCATTCGGCCGAACACAGGCTTTCGGCGCGTGGGTCGGCACAAGCGGTCTGCCTTGCGGCCCGCGGTGATTGCGTTTTCCGTTGCGGGCTTTGCGCTTGCCTTGAGGATTTGGTGCCTGGGAAGCCTGTTCGCTACTGGCCGCGGCCACGACGGCTTCCTGCGGAGGCTTTGACCCGCCCTGCCCGCGTCTACGACGCTTGCGCTTCTTTGGCTCCGAGTCTCGCTCTTGAGCGCTGTGCGATGGGGAATCCACTTGAGATTCGGCACCGTGAAGCCGCGGAGAAGAGCCAGCGTTACGGGTCTTGCCGTTACGCCTGCTTTTGCCACGACGGGAACGCTTCGCATTCCCTTTTTCCACCGCCGATTCCCCTGATTCCGACGGCTTTGGGCCGTTGCCGGGGTCGATCACTGTCTTGTCCATTCCGCCGCGCGAAAGCTTGAAGCGATGCTGCTGGCGTCCATAAGGTTACGTTGAAGCAACCATACCAGCGCCTGACATTTTAGCCAACCGATTTTTAAAAGACGAAAAAGCGTGACGATAACGAGCTCACGGCAAGAAACGCAACACGAGGGCAAGATCCATCGTCAATACTGAGATTAAAAAGTGGTACGGTTGGGTGGGGTCGAACCACCGGCCTCAGGAACCACAAACCTGCGCTCTAACCAACTGAGCTACAACCGCATAGGGAACGCCGCGGCGGCGTCACTTGGGCTCACATACGGCAAGTTTTGAACCTTTGCAAGTCCTTCGGCAATTTTTGCCGAAAATCCTCAGAAAACGAAACCGCTGTTCGGTACATCATTCCTCGCTTGATAAAAAGCTCGGGACTGCGGTGAGACATCGATGAAGGACAGTTGCAAAACGGTGTCGTAGACCGCACATTCGAGGGGATCTGATAAGTATCCGCATGGTCGGCGCATTAACTGTGTTTGGCAATTCCCACAGCTTATGATGGACCGATCCACGCTGGGAAGTTATTTAAGATTCTGTTAACATCAAGCCGATGCAGGCTGTATGATGCCTTATGATGAGGTCGTGCGGTTGCATGAGGTCAGGTCGTGCCAGAATAGGTTTCCACATGCCCGCCGTTCAATACCCATTTATCGACATTGCAGTTCATGAGCGTGTGCGCGAACATTTTGGCCGCGGTGAGGCCATGGCTCTGTTTTCGATGGACTTGCGAAACACGCTGTGGGCCAATGGACGTGGTGCTGCCCTTTTCGGCACCCCGATGATCTATGATTTTCTGGAGCGCGGACCAAAACCGCAAGATGTGACTTTCCGTCAGTTGGCGGCAACGGCTACCCGGCTAACGCAGACCGGCGACAGCCAGCAGTTCAATATTCGCGTCCATTCCGGCTTCAAAAGTGTATCAACGGTTGCCACTGCCGAGATCATCGAGGCGGAAGCTGGCCAGCGGGCCATCCTGTTTTCCGCGCCGGTCGATCAGGCGACGCTGTCGCTGGAGGAGCGTGCACATCGGATGATCGAAGGCTTCGACGATCCCGATGTTCACATGGCCGTGCTGGACGCAGACAGCAAAATCATCGCGGCATCGCCAGGGTTTTCAGCCTTGGGTATCACGGCAGGAACGACCCGCACACTCATTTCCATGGCGTCGGTGCAAGCCGGCAAGCTGGTCAAACGCCCGGTGCCAGCAGGAAAAGGTTATCTGCCAGCAGCGGTCGGCCAACTGTCGAGAGAGCCTGAACTTAACCTTCTGTTTGTGGTTGAAACCGTCATCGGAACACTCGATCCTTCCAGCGAATTCACCGAAGCCAAACTGGACCTGCATGAAAGCTTGCCCATCATCGATGCCCCGCCGGTGGTCGAAGAGGTTCAGGAGCAAGGACCCCAAGACGTAGCTGACGTTCCAGTGCCCGTGGCGCAGATCGAGGGGAGCACCGAACGACAAGACGAGAGCGACGATATCGAGACCGCTGTCGATCCGGATGGAGACGAAGAAAAGCGCGCTGAAATCGAAGCTCCCGCCGAGACAGAGCCTGTGACGCTCGCCCAGCCAGACGAAGAACTGGTCGTCGTGGATCACGTTTCTCCGCTCGCTGATGTCGAAGAACCAGAGCTTCCCACGGCTGAGCAGGAGGTCGAGGACGTGGTCGGGAAGGACGAAGCCGAGCCCGTTTTTTCTGAGCCTCCGATCGCCGAAGGGTCTCTGGCAAAAGAACAAGACACCCGTGAAAACAACACCTTCGTCTTCGAACCCAACCGACGCGCCTCGCGCTTCGTGTGGAAGATCGATGCTACGGGTCATTTCACCTCGATTTCGCATGAGTTTGCCGATGCGGTCGGCCCGAACGCGGCAAATGTCGAAGGCATGAGCTTTGCCGACCTAGCGGCCTTGTTCAACCTTGATCCCGACGGCAAAATCGCCGACCTCCTGAATCGGCGCGATACGTGGTCTGGAAAGACCATTTATTGGCCGGTCGAAGGTACGTCGCTGACCGTCCCGATCGATCTGGCGGCCCTGCCCACCTATACGCGCGCCCGCGAATTCGATGGCTTCCGAGGCTTCGGCATCGTGCGCTTGGCAGATGCGGTCGAGGATACCCATGCTGTGGGTTTGACCCTGGTCGACGATGTGCGCTCGGACGCCCACGCTTTGGACATGGCGCAAGACAGTACGGTTGACGAGACGGCGGTGTTTTCTCTCCCGGAGAACACTGAGACTGTCGCGACATCTCTCAGCGAAGAGGGGCATGCTGAACGGGAAGACGAGACTGAAGCGCAAGATGAAGTGCCGCGTCGCTACGAGCCGCCGGAAAACGAAGTTCCGGCGCTGAAAATAACCGAAACGCCGAACCGACGCTATTCCGACAAGATAGTTCGCCTTGAAGAGCGCCGCAGCAAGGGTCCAGACGAACTGAGTGCCAGCGAGCAGGCAGCGTTTCAGGAGATTGCCCGCACACTGAGGCCGGTCGCCACGGAAACCTGGGACACCGTGTCGACTGACGTGCAGGAACAGGACGTGATCGACGTTGTGACGACGCCTGAGCCTGAGCCCGCCACAACGCCCGAGCAGAGGCAGGTGTCTTCGACGTCTGATGACGACGATTTTGCTGATTACACCCGTGGCGATGAACCGGTCATCTTTTCGGCACCACAAGTGCCGCCACGCGTCGTAAACATGGAGAATGACGAGACGGCGTCGGAGACGTTGATATCCCTTCGCACCGGCGCCTCACTGACAGCAGAGGCCGTGGACCAGATGCCTATTGCGCTGTTGATCCACAGCGGTGACCGGCTGATCCATGCCAACCCTGAATTCCTGCGCCTCACCGGCTATCGCGATATCGCTGAACTGGCAGACGTTGGCGGTCTCGATGCTCTGCTTCAGCGTGACGAGCTTGACGCAATGGCGGACCATGCTGGCGGGATGATGGCGGTCAGTGTCGACAATGATCTGATACCGGTCAGGGCACGCCTGCAATCGGTTCGTTGGGAAGACGCCAGCGCCTTGATGCTTTCCCTGATCCCGACGGAGGAGAAGAGTGACGCGTCCCTGCCCGCCAATGAAAATCGGCTTGCCGACGACGCAGGCGCAGGCGTTGAGCTGACCGAGTTGAAAGGGCAGGTCGAAGAGCTGCATTCTATCCTGGAAACTGCGACCGATGGCGTCGTTCTGCTGGATGAGGACGGTAACATTCGGTCGCTGAACCGATCTGCCAGTGCGCTTTTCAATTATGATAATGGTGAGGTGGCCACCAAGCCATTCGTAACGTTATTCGCCCACGAAAGTCAGCGCGCTGTGCTGGATTATCTATCAGGTCTCGCCAATAACGGTGTCGCAAGCGTGCTGAACGATGGCCGTGAAGTGATTGGTCGTGAGGCGGCCGGTGGTTTTCTGCCATTGTTCATGACCATCGGCAGGCTCAAATCCTCGAACGGATATTGCGCCGTCATTCGCGACATCACCCAATGGAAGCGTACCGAAGAAGATTTGCGCAACGCCAAGCGTGCTGCAGAAACTGCAAACGGTCACAAGACGGACTTTCTGGCGCGCGTCAGCCACGAAATTCGCACACCTTTGAATGCCATCATCGGTTTTGCCGACTTGATGGCAACGGAGCGTTTTGGACCCGTCGGCAACCCGCGCTACATAGAATATTCCAACGATATCGTGCGGTCTGGCCGCCATGTTCTGGATATCGTCAATGATCTCCTGGATATATCTAAGATCGAGGCGGGCCAGATGGATGTCGAGTTCAAGGCTGTCGCCCTGAATGACACCATTGCAGAAGCCGTCTCGATCGTGCAGCCACAGGCAAACAATCAGCGCGTGATCATTCGCACAGCCTTGTCGCCCTCGTTGCCACAGATCGTTGCCGATCTTCGCTCCATCAAGCAGATCATGCTCAATATTCTGTCGAACGCCATCAAGTTCACGCCGTCAGGTGGTCAGATCGTGGTGGCAACGGCCTATGAGACCAACGGCAGCGTGGTCTTGCGTATCAGAGATACCGGTATCGGCATGACCCGCTCGGAGCTGGAGCATGCCATGAAACCTTTCCGTCAGGTATCTGCATCCAGCAGCCGCGTGCGCGGGGACGGCACCGGCTTGGGCTTGCCGCTGACCAAGGCCATGGTCGATGCCAACAGGGCCAACTTTTCGATTACGTCTACGCCGAACGAGGGTACGCTGGTAGAAATCAGCTTTCCTTCGCAGCGCGTGCTTGCGAACTAAGGTCATAGAGGACTAGCAATGGTGTGAAGCGTCATCGCGCTCCACACCATTGATGTCTCCGCGCCGGTAAAGACCGGTGACGCAAGGATAAGAGAATTGCCGCTGGCTTCACATCCGTCTATCGCTTCACGATCCGGAAAACATATGGCGTCGGGATTATCGCTTGGCACCGTGTTGCTCGCGCTGATCATTGCCATGCCTCTGATTGCGGTTTTTTGTATAGCCGTGACCGGGGGAACGGATGGCTGGCGTCATTTGCTGGTCAATGTGTTGCCGCACGCCGGCGGACAAACGCTGATCCTGCTGGTCCTCACCGGCGCGACAACGGCGTTTTTTGGCATCATCTCTGCATGGCTTGTCAGCACATTTCAGTTTCCGTTACGACGCCTGCTTTCTCTGGCACTGGTGTTGCCGCTGGCTATTCCCTCATATCTCGCAGCCTATGCCTTTGGTGAGTTCCTGGATTTTACCGGGCCGGTGCAAAGTGCCGTCCGCATGCTCTTCGGATTTCAAACCATCAGAGACTACTGGTTTCCCGATATCCGCTCGCTTGGCGGAGCAGTCCTGGTCCTGAGTTCGGTCCTTTACCCTTATGTCTATCTGTCAGTCAGAGCAGCCTTCGGCTTGCAGGGACGGTTTGCGGCCGAAGCCGCGAGAACGCTGGGCGCAAGCCCCATGCGAATTTTTCTGTCCGTGCAATTGCCGATGGCACGTCCGGCCATCATCATCGGCCTGGCACTGGTTTTGATGGAGACGCTCAACGACATCGGCGCCGTGGAATATCTCGGCATTCGCACGCTGACCTTCGCCATCTACGAGACATGGCTCAACCGTGGCAATCTTGGTGGCGCAACCCAGATCGCCTCGGTGCTCATCATCATTGTTGCCGCCCTCATCATCGTTGAGCGGAAGGCGCGGAACCGACAGCGTTTTTCCAGCGCCAAATCCACGGCCATGACGCAGCGTTTTGGGTTGAAGACACTCGCTGCCGGTCGCGGATGGGCGGCAACAGGATTTTGCGCCCTGCCCATTCTGTGTGGCTTTGCAATCCCCGTCCTTGTCCTGGGTGGCTATGCCATCAAGCGGCTTGGCTCTCTGGCAGACCCCAAGCTTTTAAAGGCGCTGGCGCACAGTGTGGAGGTTTCGGCATCTGCAGCGCTCATCACGCTCGTCTGCGGCTTCGCTTTTGCCTATGCCCAACGCGTCAATACTTCGCCTCTTGCCCGTTCAGCCAGCCGCCTAGGCTCGCTTGGTTACGGCATTCCCGGAACGGTCCTTGCCATCGGCGTTCTGTTGCCGCTGGCTGCCTTGGACAATGCCATGGATGGCTTCTTGCGCTCGCATCTCAACTACTCCACGGGACTTCTATTATCGGGCACAGCCTTTGCAATTATTTATGCGCACAGCGTCAGGTTCATGACGCTGGCAGAAGGCAATATCGACGCGGGCTTTCAGAAGCTTTCACCGCATGTGGACATGGCGGCCCGAACATTGGGGCGCACCCGCTTTCAAACACTCATCGATGTGCTTTTACCCAACATTCGACCAGCAACCATCACAGCAGCATTGCTGGTTTTCATCGAATCCTTGAAAGAACTGCCAGCGACCATCATGTTGCGTCCCTTCAATTTCAACACGCTGGCCACGCTGGTCTATGAGGATGCGTCGCGTTCGCGCGTTCAGGACGCCGCCCTCCCCGCTTTGATCATCATCGGCGCCGGTCTCATTCCGGTGCTTCTCGTCTCGCGGTCTCTCGACGACAGGCACGGAGCGAGCGGACAATAGCGGGGCCGTCAGCCTGAAGAAAGCTCCGCCACCTATTGTTCAGAAGAAAGTCAAAGCAGTTCAGTTCTATCATCCTGCCGTTCCGCTCTGACATGCAGATGAGGCCTGGAGGTTGAAGATGGGTGCAGAGACCACAAAAAACGGCGCGGCTGAAACGCACGGCAACAGCCATCCCTACGGCGCTCTGCCCGAGCGCGCGATCTGGCGCAAAGCCGTTGCGGAAACCCATGCCATGCAACTGGACAAACTCTACCACAGGAAGTTCGATATCTCCACGGATATGGCGATTTCGACGGCTGGCAGTTGCTTTGCCCAGCACATTGCCACGTCCCTGACGAAAAACGGCTTCGGCTTTCGAGATTTTGAACCAGCCCCACCACTTTTTCCACGGGCGATGGCGAAGGCCTATAATTACGGCGTCTATTCCGCCCGTTATTGCAACATCTACAGCGCGCGTCAGTTGGTACAAACCTTCGATCGGGCATTCGGCCGGTTCGTTCCCGAAGAACCCGCTTGGATCAAAGGTGAAGGTGTGGTCGACCCGTTCCGTCCGCTTCTGGAGCCTGAACCCTTTGACAGCGTGGCAGAGATGGAGCGTGCGCGCCACGCGCATCTGGCGGCAACCCGCATGCTTTTCGAAAAGACGGACGTCTTTGTCTTTACTCTGGGCCTCACCGAGGCCTGGGTTTCGAAGCGCGATGGTGCCGTCCTGCCGCTTTGCCCCGGCACCGTCGCCGGTCGGTTTGATGACAGTGACTACGAATTCAAAAACTTCAATTATTTCGAGATTTTTGAGGACCTCGTGGGCTTTATCACCCGGTTACGCGAGATCAATGCCAATGTGAAATTCGTGCTCACCGTATCGCCGGTTCCCCTCACCGCCACGAAAAGCGACCACCATGTGCTGGCCGCCTCGCTCTATTCCAAATCCGTTCTGCGGGCGGTGGCTGGTCACATCGCTGACGAGGCTGGATTCGTGGACTATTTCCCCTCCTACGAGATCATTGCGGCACCGTCCATGCGCGGAATTTTCTACGATCCAAACTTGCGAACCGTCACGCCTTCCGGTGTCGATTATGTCATGTCGCATTTCTTCAGGGAACATCGCGGACGCGAAGCTCCGGCACCACCCGCTGCCACCGAGACGATCACCGCGGGTGACCACGAAGCGGTCTGCGAAGAGATGATGCAGGCGCAGGAGCTCGGTTATGCTTGAGATCGTCGGAGATTCACACGTCATCGCACTGGCTGACGCCATGCGGCTGGGATCCTGTGTCAGTTCTCACGGACCGGTTACGCTTGCCCAGATGGGTCACGGCTATAATTTTCTGGAGCCATTTTTTGCCTTTGACGGAAACGCTGTTTCCTTTACGCAACCTCCGGCGATAGCGGTGTTCGAGAAAATCAATCCGAATGCGCCTTCCGCCATCGTCAGACACGATCCGCGACGGTTCGTCTTCATGTTCGGTCTTTACCCCAGCTTCGGTTTCGACGCCAAAAACTGGATGACCCACACCGTGGCCGCTTGGTCACGGGATCGCCACTTCGTGTCGACAGCCGCTTTCGATCTGATCATCGACGAAACGCTGAAACAACCCATGGCGTTCTTTCAGACGCTTGTCGGACTGAATGTCCGCTTCTCCGTGGCATCCTGCAGCCCAGTGCCTGCAAGCTACCAAAGGCTGGCGGGAAAAACCAATTTCGCCGACGGAGAAGTTGCTTTCATCTACAACCGTTTTCGCGACCGCGCCGTGGCGAAATTGGCAGCGATGGGTGTCATGTACCATCTCCCACCAGCAGAGGTTTATGACGAGAATGGTGCGATGCACGATATATTCGCGAAGAGCCCCGGCGACTACCACGCCAATCCAGCCTATGGCCGGCTGATGCTGGACAAGGTACTCGGTGAGCTGGAAGCCGTCTCATAAGAGCAAAGAAAAGGCAGCCGAGGCTGCCTTGAGAGTTGTGCTTGTAACGAGAGCAGGAATAAAACGGACGTCATGTCTTTTGGGCCACCGGCCCGCTCACCCTCTCATCGAGTGCACCCACGTTGAGCCTTATGTGCAGCAACTCCGTTTAACAAATTGTTAAAACACGGACCGCCTGTTTCATGGAAGAGAATTCCTAAACAGACGAAAATTTAGCCTTTTACAGCATCATGTTCATCGCGCATGCGCTGCAGTTCAGAGCGCTTCGAGGCGATGGAAGCACAGATGACGCCGACGGTAACAAGTGCAATCAGGATCGTGCAGATGGCATTGATCTCAGGTGTCACGCCAAGGCGCACCTGCGAGTAGATCTTGATCGGCAGCGTCGTTGCCCCCGGCCCAGTGGTAAAACTTGCAATGACCAGATCGTCCAGCGATAGGGAAAACGCCAGCATCCAGCCAGCCACCACGGCGGGGAGAATGAGCGGCAGCGTAATACGGAAGAACGTCTTTACCGGCGGGCAGCCGAGATCGAGCGCGGCTTCTTCCAGACTGCGATCAAAGGTCAGCAACCGAGATTGAACGACGATGGCGACGTAGCACATGGTGAAAGTCGTATGCGCGATGACCACCGTCCAGAACCCTCTGTCAACGCCGATGGACACAAAAAGCAGCAGAAGCGACAGGCCGGTGATGACTTCGGGCATCACCAGAGGCGCATAAATCATGCCCGAAAAGAGCATACGACCCGGAAAGCGGGTGAAGCGCGTGAGCGACAGGGCTGCGAGCGTACCGAGAATGGTGCCGATGGTCGCGCTCAACAAAGCAACCCTCACCGTAATCCAGGCTGCATCCATCAGGCCTTCGTTGGACCACATGGAGCTGTACCAATGCAGCGAAAAACCTCCCCAAACGGTCACCAGTTTCGACGCGTTGAAGGAATAGACAACCAGAATGATGATCGGGATATACAGAAACGCAAAGCAGAGCGTCAGAATTGTGGTGTCGAATTTGCCGCGCTTCATGAGCTTACACCACCTTCTTCTGCTGGTTCTGGAAGATGACGATGGGCACGACAAGAACCAGCAGCAGCAACACCGCAACAGCAGACGCCAGAGGCCAGTCACGGTTGCCGAAAAATTCCGTCCACAGAGTCTTGCCGATCATCAACGTCTGCGCGCCGCCCAGAAGGTCGGGGATGACAAATTCGCCGGTGATGGGGATGAAGCAAATCATCGATCCAGCGATGACGCCCGGCAGAGACAAGGGGAATGTAATCTTCCAGAAGGCTTTCCATGGTGGGCAACCGAGATCGGCAGCGGCTTCCAGCAACGTGTTGTCGAGCTTTTCCAGCGCGGCGTAAAGCGGCAGGACCATGAACGGCAGATAGGAATAGACCATGCCGATGAAGACGGACGTGTCTGTTCGAAAAATATCGACCTGCTGGTCTGGTCCGAGAATACCGATTGCCTGAAACAGAACCGTCAATAAGCCCTCAGGCTTCAAGATACCGATCCAAGCATAAACGCGGATAAGAAATGACGTCCAGAACGGCAGAATGACCAACATGACCAATGTGGGTCGGATAGCGCTTGGCGCTCGGGCCATGGCCAGCGCCATCGGATAACCGATGAGCAACAGCAAGGCAGTTGAGATCAACGCGATACGAAGCGAAGACAGATAGGCCTCGACGTAAAGAGGATCTTGAGTGAGGAAGAGGTAGTTTTCGAAATCCAGTTGCGAGAAGAAATCGACGATCTGACTGAAGCCATCGAACACCGGCATATAGGGCGGCATGGCGATGGCTGTATCGGAAAGTGAAATTTTGACGATGATGAGGAAGGGGGCGACAAAAAAGAGCACAAGCCACAGATATGGAACGGCAATGACCAGCCATCGCATGGGGCTCTGTCGGTTCTCTGGAGACGAAATCGCCATGTTCAACCCTCTCTCAGCGTGTGAGAACCAGACCGGAATCGGTTTTCCAGCTCAACCAGACCATATCTCCGAAGGTAATGGGACGGTCGACGAGGCGCGAGATATTGGCCTGTGCGGCGCGCATGATGCGACCATCATCCAGCTTGACGATGAAGATCGAGAAATCGCCGAGGTAGCCAATGTCCCAGACCTCGCCATGACCAACATTCACCGTTGCGTCCGTTGGCTGATCCAGGGAAATGCGCACTTTCTCAGGCCGGATCGCAAAAGCCACCTTGCTTCCAACGGGTGACGTGCACTCCTGTTCAACGACGACCGGCATGCCTTCGCAATCGAGCGAAACGATTGGCGGCGCCCCGTCGCGAGCGGAAACGTCTTTTATCTCAGCTTCGAAAATATTGATGTCACCGATAAAATCGGCGACATAGCGACTATTGGGCGCTTCGTAGATTTCGGCAGGGGTTGCCACCTGCACCACAGTGCCCTTGTCCATCACCGCGATGCGATCCGATACGGTCATGGCTTCTTCCTGATCGTGCGTTACGATCAGGAAGGTTAGGCCCAGAGTCTGTTGCAAATCCATGATTTCAAACTGCGTCTCTTCACGCAGCTTTCTATCAAGGGCACCCAGGGGCTCGTCCAGCAATAGAACTTTGGGACGTTTGGCGAGCGAACGCGCGAGCGCCACACGCTGGCGCTGGCCACCCGACAACTGGCTTGGTTTGCGTTTGGCAAATTCGGTCAACTTGACGAGACGCAGCATTTCTTCGACACGGGTTGTTATGTCAGCCCTTGGCAAATTATCCTGCTCCAGCCCGAACGCAATGTTCTTCTCTACCGACATATGCGGAAAAAGGGCGTAGGACTGGAACATCATATTGGTGGGCCGTTTGTAGGGTGGCACGCCGGAGATGTCCTTGCCCTGCAAAAGGATACGACCTTCCGTCGGTTCCTCGAATCCGGCCAGCATGCGCATCAGCGTGGTCTTACCGCAACCGGATGGCCCGAGCAGCGAGAAGAATTCGCGCTCATAAATGTCGAGAGTCAGATTATCGACGGCAACGAAATTGCCAAACCTCTTGGTCACATTCTCGAAGCGGATGAACGGCACCGATGCGGGATCCGTCCAGGGAGAGAATTTGCGTTTAACCGGGCCAAGAGATTTCGCCATGAACTGTCCCATTTGCTGTATGAAGTGGCTGAACGAGAAAGGGGCAGGAGTTACCACCCGCCCCTTTTTGAAACCCGGTCAGCTACCGGTCTTTATCTGGGTCCAGACGCGGTTCAGAACACGCTGTTCTTTCGGCCCGTAGGGCGAGATGGTGAAAAGCTTCTTCATCGTCTCGGCATCGGGATAAACGCCGGGGTTCTTGGACACTGCCTCGTCCATCAGCGCCTGTGATGCCAGATTGCCATTGGCATATTGTACATAATCGGATGCCTTGGCGGCGACATCAGGCTTCATCATGAAATTGATGAACGCATGCGCTTCCTCGACGTTCTTGGAGTCTGCTGGAATGGCGAAGGAATCCATCCAGATATATGTGCCTTCCTTTGGGATGACATAGTTGACCTCGACGCCGTTCTTGGCTTCTTCGGCGCGGGTCTTGGCCTGGAGAATATCGCCCGACCAGCCGATCGTGATGCAGCTATCGCCATTGGCAAGCTCATCGATATAGGCGGACGAATTGAAGGTTTTAACCGAAGGACGGATCGCCTTGTAAACGTCACCACCAGCTTCCAGATCAGCCGTATCCTTGCTGTCCGGGTTCTTGCCGATGTAGTTCATGGCAATGGCGAAGGTCTCGTCAGACGCATCAAGAATGTTGATGCCACAGGATTTCAGCTTGGCTGCATTTTCCGGTTTGAAGATAATATCCCAGCTGTCGACTTTCACATCTCCCAGCGCAGCCTTGACCTTGGCAACGTTGTAGCCGATGCCGGTCGTGCCCCACATGTAGTTGACGGCATATTCGTTGCCGGGATCATACTGCGAAAGGCGCGTGGTGATTTCCGGCCACATGTTTTTCAGGTTTGGCAGCTTGGATTTGTCCAGCTTCTGGTAGACGCCAGCCTTGATCTGACGCGCCAGAAATGGTGATGTTGGAGCCACGACGTCATAGCCGGAATTTCCCGCCAGAAGCTTTGTCTCCAGGACTTCGTTGCCGTCATAGACGTCATAAACGACCTTAATGCCGGTTTCCTTGGTGAATTCTTCCAGGAGAACGGGATCGATATAGTCGGACCAGTTATAAACGTGGACGACCTTTTCCTGCGCAAAGGCTGTGCCAGCGGAAAGCGCCGCAGCCACAACGGCCAGGCTGAAACGAAGCGAACGATGTTTCATGGTAACTCCTGTTTGGACGCAGCCTTGGGAAAGACGCGTGATCCCCTTGTTTTGTCAGAGACTAGAAAGGAAAACTTGTATCGGCAAGCGGGAAATGTGCAGCGCGGCAATTTCAAACAACTGTGTGCAGCGCCTTACTGAAAATCGAAAACACTCAGGCCCGTCACCATCTCGTCCAGCCCCAACGGACGCGTTAGCGGCGCCTCCGCACGTGAAAGACAGCCCTGCCTCTCGCAAAGCCGACAGGATGGGCCGATAGCGATGCTGCCTGCCTTGATGCCGACCACATCGCCATAAACCGTTTCTTTCGCCAGCGCGGCATCGCAGGCGACCATGACAGCCGTGCGGCGAATGCGTTCTCCGAACCCCGCCTGCGGGCCATCCAGAGACCGTGCAACGGTGAGATAGGCACTACCATCCGGCATCTCCACCTGTTCCGCCAGCACCTGCCCCGGCTGGGAAAAGGCAGCGTGCACATTCAGCTTTACGCACAGTCCGCCGAACCCGGCCTGCGGGAACCCTTGCGCACCCGCCTTGCGAAAGCGGTTTCCGGCGCTGTCGATTTCCATCAGAAAGAACGGAATGCCTGCGGCACCGGGCCGCACCAGCGTGACGAGGCGGTTGGCGGCCTGCTCGAAGGACACGTTGAAGCGACCACGCAAGATATCGATGTCATAGCGCGCGCGCTGGGCAGCGGCCAGAAACGCGCCATAGGGCATCATCAACGCATGTGCGGCATAGCGGGCAAGCTCGAACCGGGCGATGCGCTTTGCCTCTTCACCGGATAGGCTCAGCGCTTGCAACTCCGTGCCAATCTCATCCGTCAGCGCCAGAAGACAGGCCTCCATGGCAAGCTCCCGCAACTGATCCTGCGGTGACAGGCGTTCGGAGAGAAACAGCCGCATGGAATGCCGGTCGTAACGTCTGCGCAGGTTCGGCATGGCATGAACAGGCATGGAGCGGACCACGACGCCGTGGTTTTTCTGAAGCCAGCCTTTCAATGCCTGAGCCAGATCATCGCCCGGTAAAAGCGTGGCATGAAAACGTTCTGCGGCCGCATCCAGCTCTACGAAATGTGCGGCGCGGCGCTCGAATATCTCTCGCACCTCATCGATTGGCAGGCGGGTGGCGGAGAGCGTCGTCTGGTGCCCCTCCCGCGCCAAAAGGTCCGAGAGATCCGTGAGGCGCTGCGCCTGCTCTTTATAGGCACGGTAAAGCTTGGCGATTCCGCTGGCCGCATTGGGCGCTGCTTCCGCCACCTCGACAAGCTCCTGGCCCGATGGCACTTCGCCTGCCAGCAGCGGATCAGCGAAGACCTCCCGCAACTGCCTGGCCATACCGCCGCTTTCACCCTGCAGGTCATCCAGATCGACCTTATAGACAGAGCTGAGTTTGAGGAGCAGTTGCACTGTCAGCGGACGCTGGTTGCGCTCGATGAGGTTGAGGTAGGATGGGGAAATCGACAAGGCCTGCGCCATGGCGGTCTGCGTCAGCCCCAACCCGTTGCGAACACGGCGCACGCGCGCGCCTGCGAAAATCTTTGCTTCCACCAACGCCTCCCCTGACACGATGGAGGCAGAATAACCCAGCCAGTCATTTTTACAAGATTTACAATTTTACAAAATCTGATGTCAAATTTCCTACAGCATGACCTCTTTCAAGTTACTGATATTGCTTTTGAACTGGCGGCGGACGGCAGTAAATTGTAAATAGTTTCACATCGCATGTTGATTGATCGGGAGTGGATCAGTCAACGACATCGTGACAAAGGGAGAGAGATATGACGGATTTTTACAAGCTTGTACCGAACGCCCCGAAGGGTCGTTTTGATGGCATCGAGCGGACCTACACGGCAGCGGATGTCGAGAAGCTGCGCGGCTCTGTCGAGATCCATTATTCGCTGGCCGAAATGGGTGCCAACCGGCTATGGCAGCTCATCAACGGGGAAAGCTACATCAATGCGCTCGGCGCGCTCTCCGGCAATCAAGCCATGCAGATGGTTCGCGCCGGTTTGAAAGCGATCTATCTTTCCGGCTGGCAGGTTGCGGCTGACGCCAACACCGCATCATCCATGTACCCCGACCAATCGCTATACCCGGCCAATGCCGCGCCGGAACTGGCAAAGCGCATCAACAAGACATTGCAGCGCGCTGACCAGATCGAGACATCCGAAGGCAAAGGCCTCTCCGTCGACACATGGTTTGCGCCGATCGTAGCCGATGCGGAAGCTGGCTTCGGGGGACCGTTGAACGCCTTTGAAATCATGAAGGCATTCATTGAGGCCGGTGCTGCCGGTGTTCACTACGAAGACCAGCTGGCGTCTGAAAAGAAGTGCGGCCATCTCGGCGGCAAGGTTCTGATCCCGACAGCGGCGCATATCCGCAACCTGACGGCAGCGCGCCTGGCAGCCGACGTCATGGGGACGCCAACGTTGGTCATTGCCCGCACGGATGCCGAAGCCGCACGGCTTTTGACCTCTGACATCGATGAGCGCGACCAGCCTTTCGTGGATTACGATGCGGGCCGCACCGTCGAGGGCTTCCATCAGGTCAAGAACGGTCTCGAGCCCTGCATTGCCCGCGCCAATGCCTATGCGCCCTACTGCGATCTCATCTGGTGCGAGACCTCCAAGCCGGATCTGGAGCAGGCCAAACGCTTTGCAGAGGGTGTCCACAAGGCGCATCCGGGCAAAAAGCTGGCCTATAATTGCTCACCGTCCTTCAACTGGAAGAAGCACCTGGATGATGCGACGATTGCCAAGTTCCAGCGCGAATTGGGCGCCATGGGTTACAAGTTTCAGTTCATTACCCTTGCCGGATTTCATCAGCTCAACTACGGCATGTTCGAACTGGCACGCGGCTACAAGGACCGGCAGATGGCAGCCTATTCGGAGCTTCAGGAAGCGGAATTCGCCGCCGAAATCAACGGCTACACCGCCACCAAGCACCAGCGCGAAGTCGGCACCGGCTATTTCGATGCGGTTTCGGCGGCCATATCCGGCGGCACATCATCCACCACCGCCATGAAAGAATCGACTGAACACGACCAGTTCCGCCCTGCAGCCGAATGACAAGCATGTCGCGCGAAAGTGTAAAGCGGTTTTGCGATAACGACATGCAACAAACAAGCTTCAACCCCATTGAACGGAGGAAAAGACAATGGCTTCGATTTCGAGAGTCAAGGAACGCACCGAGGAACAATCCTCGTCCATGAGCCAGGACCAGCAAAGCGCGATCCGCATGCTGGCCAACGACCTGCATCGCCTTAACCAGGCGGTCATGAACGCAGTCGAGGCCGGCGTTTCGGTCGAACTCGTCCGTTCCGCCCGCCACCACGGCGGTGATGGAAACTGGGGCGATCTGATGATCCCGGTTATCGTTGCACAGGGCAAGGCTGCGGCCTGATCCTAAACCTCAAACCGGGCGGATATGCCGTCCGGCGTAGAGATCGGGGTGATCCTTGATCAGCTTCACCATTCGATCTGCCACCGTCCGGATATCGCGACGGTGGCGGTCTTCGTTGTTCATGACGATCCATTGGCGGTGGCGCAGCTCTTCGATCTCGCCACCTTCCCGCACCAGGCGCGGGTCTCCATCCCCGATGAAACACGGCAGCACCGCGACACCCGCACCTGCCAGAGCAAGGTCCAGCAGCACAATCGGGCGGTTGACGGTTACCATGATGCTGTCGCTCCTGTTTTCGTGCGGCCAACGCAAATAGGCGGAAATCGCGTTTTCCTTTGCAACGGCAACGCATCTGTCACCGATCGACGCTGGCGCATTGCGTAAGCGATAGGCCGCGTAGGCCACGTTCCCGGTTTTGATGGCGGCAAGATTGCGCTCTTCCGGTTCGAATGCGCGAATGCCGATATCGTTTTCGCGGTGTGCGAGGCTGGCACGTTGTTCCGCCACGAACAGATCGACCCGGAAATCATCCCGCTCATTGCAGATCGCCGAAAAATTGGTTGTCAGCAGGTGCGCGTTCCATGTGCCCGCCGCGATGCGGACCAGCGATGAACCGGCACCGGATTTGCGCCAACCATCGATGTTGCGAGCGGCGCCTTCCATGCTCTGAAGCTGGTCAAGAAGCGCCCTGCCATCGGCGGTCAGCACGTAACCGGTCTGGCTTCGGATGAACAGGGATTTGCCGAGCGACCGCTCCAACTCCAGCATCCGCCGCCCAATGGTCGCAGCGCTGAGGCCCGACGTTGCTGTGGCACCGGTCAGGCCGCCACTGCGCGCGACGTCAAGGAATATCTGAAATGCATCCCAGCCAAGGTTTTTCATAAATGAAAAACATAGGGCATTTTCAGCTGCATATAAATCGAAAAATATCGCTCATGCTGAAGCCTCACATTACGGAGGCGTTTATGCAGGAGCTTTATTCAGCATTGGCTTTACTGAAGATTACCCATCCTGATGCGGCACGAAACCCAAGAGAGGAAGAGGACAGGTTTTATGCGGACGCAGCGCGCGCGTCGACGCCGTGGCGACTGATCAAATCAGCGATTATAGTTTGCGGCCATGCGCTGAAAAGCTTAGTGCAACAGCACCAGAAACGCAGCAATCGCGCCGCTAGCGATCAGGCTCAGGCGGAAGGCGTATTGGGCGTTGTCATTGGCAGTGCGAGCAATTGCGATGGCACGGGCAGGTTTTCTGGACATCATCATGAGCGGCTTCCTGAACGAGAAACATAACCGATCGATGCCGGGTTCCGGCGTCCAGCGGGACATCATGTATCAACTTGCGTTGTGCTGGCATTCGATCAGCATGACTCCGCGTCTCTTAATAAGGCCTTAAGATGTCGGCGGCTCAGACAGATTCTCCGGCGGCGTGGCCGGATGCCCATGCCCATTGGAAATTATAGCCGCCCAGCCAGCCTGTGACATCCACACATTCACCGATGAAATAGAGACCCGGCACGTTTTTCGCCTGCATGGATTTGGAGTCGAGATTTGTCGTGTCGACGCCGCCGAGTGTGACTTCCGCCGTGCGATAACCTTCGGAACCTGATGGTTTGATGGTCCACTCCTGCACGGCAGCGGTCAGTGCCGATAAGGTCCTGTCGGACATATCGCCAATATTGCCGGTGACGCCCGCTCGCTCCGCCACATGCTGCGCCAGTCGTTTCGGCAGAATGTCACCAAGGGCCGTCTGGGCAGACTGACGACCATTGGCTTTTTTCGCCGTCTTCAAGTGACCGATAACATCGAGATCAGGCTCCATTTTCAACCTGATCTCATCGCCCTCACGCCAGTAGGACGAGATTTGCAGAACAGACGGCCCGCTCAAGCCACGATGGGTGAACAGCAATGCCTCCTTGAACCCGGTCTTCCCATGGGAAATTTCGGCGGGAACGGCAATGCCAGAGAGAGCCGAGAGCTTTTCCAGTTGTGTGGGTTCGAGCGTCAGCGGTACAAGTCCGGGGCGTGTCTCGATGAGATCGAGGCCGAACTGTTCGGCAATACGATAGGCAAAGCCGGTCGCGCCCATTTTTGGAATAGATTTTCCACCAGTGGCCAGAACCAGACTTTCCGTTTCAATGACACCCGCTGAGGTGAAAACGCGAAAACCGCCGGTCGGAATGGCTTCGACCGTGGAGATATCCGTCGATAGCCTGAGCTTCGCACCCACCGCCTGCATTTCGCTCAGCAGCATGCGGATGATATCCTTGGCACTGTCGTCGCAGAAAAGCTGACCCAGTGCCTTTTCGTGAAAGGCAATGCGGTGCTTTTCGACAAGCGATACGAAATCGCGTGGCGTGTAGCGCGCCAAGGCCGACTTGGCGAAATGGGGATTGTTCGATAGATAGTTTTTCGGGCCTGCGTGGATGTTGGTGAAATTGCAACGCCCGCCGCCGGAAATGCGGATCTTCTCGCCCGGCGCCTTGGCGTGATCGAGGATGATGACGGAGCGGCCACGCTGCCCGGCGCGGAGGGCGCACATCATGCCAGCCGCCCCAGCGCCCAATATCAGCACGTTACATTTTTCCGTCATGGAGTTTCCCTAGTTTCAGTGTACTTCCTCTTTTAGAAGTCAGGCTTGTTGTCAATGGCGCTCCCCCTTTTGCCAAATGACAAAGTCTGGCTATGATAGTGCCAATCGAAACACACAGCCGGTGATTTATGCCTCCCAAGAAAACCATGCTCCGTCCGAAAAAACCGGCAAACATGGCAAAGAAAATACCTGTCGATGTCTCTCCGACACGCGGTTGCTCCACATGGCGTGAAGCCGCGCAGTGGCTGAAAGCTCGCGGCATCGAGGATATCGAGTGCATCACGCCGGACCTTGCGGGCGTTCCCCGCGGCAAGATGATGCCGACATCCAAATTTACCGGCGACACATCCCTTGCGCTTCCGTCTGCCCTCTACCGCCACACGATCTCTGGCGAATACCCGGATGAGACGGCGAACTTCCGTTATGAGCCCCGTGATAGCGACCTGAAGCTTGTTCCCGATCTTTCAACACTCTGCGTCGTTCCATGGGAAAGCGACCCTACCGCGCAGGTCATCTGCGATGTGGTGGATCAGGAAGGCGCTTTCGTTCCTTACACACCGCGCAACGTGTTGCGGAACGTGCTCGACCTCTACAAGGACAAGGGCTGGAAGCCGGTCGTTGCGCCAGAAATCGAGTTCTATCTCGTCGCCATGAACGATGACCCGGATTACCCGCTGCATCCGCCAAAGGGGCGCTCGGGCCGCTCGATCGTCGGCGGGCAGAGCTATTCGATTGCCGGGATTAATGAATTCGACGAATTGATCGACGACATCTACCACTTCTCGGAAAAGCAGGGTCTGGAAATTGACACGCTGATCCATGAAGAGGGTCCGGCGCAGCTGGAAATCAACCTGCGCCACGGTGACCCCATAGAACTGGCCGATCAGGTCTTCCTGTTCAAGCGCACCATTCGCGAGGCGGCGCTGAAACATGGCATCTATGCCACCTTCATGGCCAAGCCCATGCAGGGCATGCCCGGCTCGGCCATGCATATTCACCAGTCGGTTGTCGATATCGAGACCGGTGAAAACGTGTTTTCCAACAAGGATGGCAGCCCTTCCAAGGAGTTTTTCTCCTTTGTGGGCGGCATGCAGCGTTATGTGCCGAACGCGCTGGTGATGCTGGCGCCTTACGTCAACTCCTACCGCCGCCTGACGCCCGACATGGCCTGCCCGGTCAACAATGCCTGGGGCTATGATAACCGCACGACCGCGTTCCGCGTTCCGATATCAGGTCCTTCAGCACGGCGTGTGGAAAACCGTCTGCCAAGTTCCGATGCCAACCCGTATCTGGCCATCGCTGCGTCTCTCGCCTGCGGCTGGCTTGGCATCATGAACAATATCGAGCCGACCGAACCGACCTACGAGACGGCCAACGAAGGTTCCATCGAATTGCCACGCGGTCTTCTAGAGGCTGTAGCGCTTCTGGAAGGCGAACCGCAGCTGGAGCGTGTCTTCGGGCATGAATTCGTCGGCCTTTATGCTGGTCTGAAGCGAGGCGAGTTCGAGACCTTCATGCAGGTGATCAGCCCGTGGGAACGGGAATTCCTGCTGTTGAACGTATGAGGGGCCGCACATGACATGGCAAAGCCCTATTGCACCCGGCATGTCCTGGTATCAGGACAGTTCGGGCGAGCGGCCCGAATATGCGGCGATGGACGGCTCGCGTAAGGTGGACGTGGCGGTGATCGGCGGTGGCTTCACCGGCTTGCAAGCGGCCTATAATCTGGCAAAGGCGGGCGTGTCCGTAGCGCTTGTCGAAGGCCATCGTTTTGGCGATGGGGCATCCGGGCGCAATGGCGGACAGTTCGGGACAGGTCAGCGCGCATGGCCGGATGATCTGGAAAAGGACATCGGCTTTCAGCGTTCCAAGGCGCTGTTCGACATCGCCGAAAACGCCAAGCACTATGTCCTGGGTTTTGCCAGAGACAACGCCATCGATATGGAATTCCTGCCAGGGCAATTGAACGTCCTGCATAAGGCATCCTATGAGAAGGCCTATCGCAAAAGCGTGGACGCCATGACCAGCCGCTACGGTTACGCCCATGTCTCCTTCATGGAGAAGGCTGAAACGGCTGAAAGGCTTGGCTCCAACCATTATCATTTCGGCGTTCGCGATACCGGTACCGGGCACATCCACCCGCTGAAGCTCATCATCGGTCTGGCAAAGGCGGCGAAAGCGGTCGGGGCGCAAATCTTCGAGATGACACCTGCGAAATCCATTCGCCAGACTGGCGGCAAGATGCTCATCGAAACACCGTCCGGTACCATCACGGCCGACCGTGTTCTGATCGCCACCAATGCCTATATCGGCAATCTGGAGCCGGTCACGGCGGCGCATGTCATGCCGATCCGCTCCTTCATCGGCGCAACTGTACCGCTGGATGACTTCCCGACCATCATTCCCGGAAAAGAGGCGGTTGCAGATAGCCGTTTCGTGGTGCGCTATTTCCGAAAGACACCGGACAATCGTCTGCTGTTTGGCGGGCGTGAGGCCTACACAGCGGATTCACCGCGCGACATTTCCAAACACATCCGCAAGCAGATCGCCGAAATCTATCCTGCGCTCAGCACTGTCGAGATGACACATGCCTGGGGTGGCTCTGTTGGCATCACCCTCAACCGCCAGCCCTTCGTGCGCGAAGTCATGCCGGGCGTGATGTCCATCGGCGGCTATTCCGGTCATGGCGTGATGTTATCCAATTATTGCGGCAAGCTCTATGCGGATATGGTCATTGCGAAGGACAAGGCGTTGGATCAGTTCGCTTCGCTGGATGTGCCGTCTTTTCCGGGCGGCACGACGTTGCGGGCACCCCTCTTGTTTCTGGCGCTTTCATGGTACGCCTTGCGCGACAGGTTTTAATCGAGCGTTTGGAGCAGGTGTTCGTGAGACGACCTCATCGTGAACATAAACAACGGCTTGCACGCAAAATTCATAAATTCTTACAACACGTCTGGCATTTTTAAATCGATTAGATTATGGATGCCCCCAACACGGAAAGATCGAGAGAATCGGTATGAGCAGTCAAATCATTCCAGTCGAGCCCTTCGATTGCGTCGTCTTCGGCGGCACTGGCGATCTGGCCGAGCGCAAGCTTCTGCCAGCCCTTTACCACCGTCAGGTGGAAAACCAGCTGTCCGAACCGACACGCATCATCGGCGCTTCCCGTTCCGTCATGACGCATGAGGAATACCGTAAATTCGCGCAGGACGCTCTTAAAGAGCATCTCAAGAAGGGCGAATATGACGACGGGCAGGTCGAAAAATTCTGCGCGCGCCTGTTCTACGTTCCCGTCGATGCGAAGTCTGATGGCGGCTGGGACAAGCTGAAGAAGCTTCTGGATGAGGGCAAGGACCGCATTCGCGCCTTCTATCTCGCAGTTGCGCCCGGAATCTTCGGCGATATCGCTTTCAAGATCCGCGATCACAAGCTCATCACCAAATCCACCCGCATCGTCGTGGAAAAGCCGATTGGCCGCGATCTGGCATCTGCGCTGGAGCTCAATGACACGCTGGGCAACGTCTTCAAGGAAGAGCAGATCTTCCGTATCGACCATTACCTCGGCAAGGAAACCGTGCAGAACCTGATGGTGCTGCGCTTTGCCAATGCGCTCTATGAGCCGCTGTGGAACTCCGCCCATATCGACCACGTCCAGATCACGGTTGCCGAATCCGTCGGTCTCGAAGGCCGCGCCGGATATTACGACAAGGCTGGCGCGCTGCGCGACATGGTGCAGAACCATATTCTTCAGTTGCTGTGCCTCGTTGCGATGGAGCCCCCCTCTTCCATGAACGCCGAGGCGGTGCGTGACGAAAAGGTCAAGGTTCTGCGCTCGCTGAAGATGATCGACGAATCCAATGTCGAGAAGCTGACCGTCCGCGGCCAGTACCGCGCCGGCGCTTCCGCCGGTGGCCCGGTCAAGGGTTATCTGGAAGAACTGGAGGGCGGCGTCTCCAACACCGAGACCTTTGTTGCCATCAAGGCTGAAATTGCCAATTGGCGTTGGGCTGGTGTGCCGTTCTACATTCGCACCGGCAAGCGTCTCGCGACCCGCGTGTCCGAGATCGTCGTCACCTTCAAGCAAATCCCGCATTCGATCTTCGATGATGCGGCGGGCAAGGTGGAAGCCAACAAGCTGGTCATTCGCCTGCAACCGGATGAAGGCGTCAAACAGTCGCTGCTCATCAAGGACCCAGGTCCAGGCGGCATGCGTCTGCGTCAGGTTTCACTGGATATGAGCTTTGCCCAAGCCTTCAACGTGCGCAGCCCGGATGCCTATGAGCGCCTGTTGATGGACACGATCCGCTCCAATCAGGCCCTGTTCATGCGCCGCGACGAAGTGGAAGCGGCGTGGAAGTGGGTTGATCCCATTCTGAAAAGCTGGGAAGCCGTGAGCCAGGGGGTTCAGGGTTACACATCGGGTACGTGGGGACCAAGCGGCTCCATCGCTTTGATCGAACGCGATGGCCGCACATGGCACGAAGCCGATTAAGGGGATATGCCAATGATTGGACAAGAGCATATCTTTGCAAACGGCGCTGAGTTGGCAGAAACGCTGGCAAAGGACGTTGCGGAACGCCTTGAGCGTGGACTTTCCGAGCGTGGAACAGCAAGCATTGCCGTTTCTGGCGGCTCCACCCCAAAACTGTTTTTCAATGAACTTTCCAAACATAAACTGGACTGGAAAAACATCAGCGTAACCTTGGTGGACGAGCGTTTCGTAGCCCCTGAAAGCGATCGATCCAACCACAAGCTGGTTGCCGACTACCTGCTGCAGAACGCGGCGACCTACGCGTATTTCGTGCCGCTCTTTCAGTTCTTTGCAACGCCTGACGATGCGGCAACGCTTGCGACCGTCAAGACGGAAGCGATCTGCGATCCGTTCGACGTTGTCGTCCTTGGCATGGGCACGGACGGTCACACGGCTTCGTTCTTCCCCGGTGGCGATAATCTCGAAGAAGCACTCGATCTGGACGAAGAGCGCGCCGTGCTGCCGATGGCTGCCGAAACCGCTGGCGAAGAACGGCTGACGTTCAATCTCTCCGCGCTTCACGATGCCCGCTTCCTGGTTTTGCATATCGAAGGCGCTGCCAAGAAGGAAACGCTCGACAAGGCGAAATCCGATCTGGATGAGGAAGACATGCCCGTTCGGGCCGTTCTCAACCGCGCGGAATCGCCCGTACATATCTATTGGGCCCCATAAGCCCTACGCTTGAAACAGCAACATGATGACCGGCCGACGTGCCCAAGCGTCTGGCCGATGATCAACAGAAGGACAGGATGAACGCCCATGGCTGCCGACCCTCGTATTCAGGCTATAACGGCCCGTATCGTCGAGCGCTCGAAACCTTATCGCGAGATCTATCTCGAAAGGCTTCGGCTTCAGGTCACGAAGGGCGTACATCGGTCCGTTCTGTCTTGTGCGAATCTCGCGCACGGGTTTGCGGTCTGTTCCCCCGCCGACAAGGACATCCTTGCCGGCGACAGAGTTGGCAATCTTGGCATCATCACCGCTTACAACGACATGCTCTCGGCCCACCAGCCGTTTGAGACCTACCCAAACCTGATCCGCGAAGCAGCCAAGGAAGCGGGCGGCATTGCGCAGGTGGCGGGTGCGGTTCCAGCCATGTGTGATGGCGTGACGCAGGGACAGCCGGGTATGGAGCTATCGCTGTTTTCGCGCGATGCGATTGCCATGGCAGCGGGTATCGGTCTGTCCCATAACATGTTCGATGCGGCGCTATTTCTCGGCGTCTGCGACAAGATCGTGCCGGGTCTGGTGATTGCCGCTTTGTCCTTCGGCCACCTGCCATCCATCTTCATTCCGGCAGGACCAATGACATCGGGTCTGCCGAATGACGAGAAGTCCCGGATTCGCCAGCTGTATGCTGAGGGAAAGGTAGGCCGCGCCGAACTGCTGGAAGCCGAATCCAAATCCTATCACGGCCCCGGCACCTGCACGTTCTATGGCACCGCCAACTCAAACCAGATGCTGATGGAAATCATGGGCTTTCATATGCCCGGCTCGTCCTTCATCAACCCCAACACGCCATTGCGTGATGCGATGACGCGTGAGGCAACGAAGCGGGCCTTGGCGATCACCGCGCAGGGCAACGAGTTTACGCCTGCGGGCGAGATGATCGATGAGCGTTCCGTGGTCAACGGCGTCGTTGGGCTGCACGCCACGGGCGGCTCCACCAACCACACGCTTCACCTCATCGCCATGGCGCGGGCGGCTGGTATCGTGCTGACATGGCAGGATATTTCTGATCTGTCCGACGTGGTTCCCCTTCTGGCGCGCGTTTATCCAAACGGCCTGGCGGATGTGAACCATTTCCATGCCGCAGGTGGCATGGGCTTTCTCATCAAGCAGCTTCTGAAACAGGGCTTCGTGCATGATGACGTGCGCACCGTGTTTGGTCATGGGCTCGAGGCCTACACGATCGAGCCGACGCTGGATGAAAACGGTGGTGTAGCCCGCAGGTCCTCGCCGGAGGTCAGCCATGATCCAAAGGTTCTGGCTAGCGCCGAAACGCCATTCCAGCCGACCGGCGGACTGAAGATGCTGACCGGCAATCTCGGCAAGGCCGTCATCAAGATTTCTGCGGTCAAGCCGGAGCGTCATGTCATCGAGGCACCGGCCATGATCTTCCACGATCAGCAGAGCCTTCAGACCGCCTTCAAGGAAGGCAAGCTGAACCGTGACTTCGTGGCTGTCGTTCGCTTCCAGGGACCGAAGGCCAATGGAATGCCGGAACTGCACCAACTGACGCCGCCGCTTGGCGTGTTGCAGGATCGCGGCTTCAAGGTGGCGCTGGTGACCGATGGGCGCATGTCCGGGGCATCCGGCAAGGTGCCTGCCGCCATCCACATGACGCCGGAGGCCGTCGATTGCGGCCCGATTTCTCGTATTCGCGATGGCGACATGATCCGGCTCGATGCCATTACCGGCACGATCGAAGTTCTGGTTTCATCTGCCGAACTGTCTGCCCGCGAACCGGCAACAGCCGACCTTTCGGCGAATGAATGGGGCATGGGCCGCGAGCTGTTCGCGCCCTTCCGTCGCAGTGTCGGGGCTGCCGATCATGGTGCCAGCGTTTTCTCGAATTGAAATTGAGTAAGAATCCCACAGATCCGGCCTACCCCGTGCAAATGCAGCTGGAGGCCTATAACGCACGCGACATCGACACGTTCATGCCGTGGTGGGCGGATGACTGCCAGTATTACGTCTTCCCAGATCAGCTCGTCGCCGGGACTGCCGAGGAAATTCGCGAGAGGCATGTCGAACGGTTCAAGGAGCCGAACCTACATGGCAAGTTGCTGCATCGTCTCGTGATGGGCAATACCGTCATCGACCATGAAACGGTGATCCGGACCTTTCCAGAAGGTCCCGGAGAGTTGGATGTCATCTGCATCTATGAAATCATCAGCGGCAAGATCGCCAAGGCATGGTTCAAGATCGGCGACAAAAGAGTTTACGGCTAGACGATCACAGGCCGGGTTATATTACCAAGCGCGAACATCGAGCTTGCGGTCTCTGTGCGCCGGGTGGGTGCTGAAGACGAAAATCCGGTCCATGTCTTTCTTGGTCAGAAGATGCAGGAAGCGAACGTGGATCGTGTTGTTGGGATTGACCTTCAGCAGCACGCAGCCAATTTTAGTGATGCGGGCATCGGGGATGTCGAGGTAAAATTGCTGGGGCAGATTATACTGCGTCATCAGCGCGAGAACGGCCTCGGACTTCGAAATCTTGATGACGTCACATCGGCGCGACGCCATATTCATAACGGCTTTCTCGGTGTATTCGATACGCGCGGCATTCATCGTATCTTCCATTTTGAAACGACCTTCGCGGTCGTACATGAAAGATTCTTCCTTGCTGAGATAGGTGGGTTTGCCGATATCTGCCCGGGCGTTCACTGCCGAATTCCTTTTGTTACGTTCCAAGGAAAAGACTAGCCAGAACTCCTTAAGAATTTCTGTCGCCGTTTCGATATGGAACACATGCCGGAACGGACTGTGTATATCTTTGGAGTCATATCGGTGGGCAGTTACTGTTCGAACCAACCACCTGATCTCGCAGCGTTTTATTGATCATGGAATATTTATTCCAAACCGGCACGGCTTTATATCATGGTAAAAAAGCCGTTCTAAACGGCCTTTTACCGGCGATATGTCTGGCCTTGCGCGTCAAACAGATGCAGCTTTTGAGACGGTGCGGAGAAGCGCAAAAGCTGACCTTTTTTGGCTTCCGCAATGCCGGGGATTTTGACGATAATGGGCTCCTGTCCGGCAGGCGCTTCCAGATAGAGCAAGGTGACCTCTCCCAGCGCTTCGACGATGGAAACTTTACCTTCGAAAAGATAGTCGTCACCGGTGACGATGGATAAATCTTCCGGGCGTACCCCGAAGGATGCGGCCTTCCCTTCTTCTCCAGACGGGGTCTCGATATCGACGGAAAGCGTCTTGCCCCCGACCAGTTCGATCGCAGTCTTCGCGCCTGTTTCCTTGATCGTCGCGGCGATGATGTTCATGGCAGGAGAGCCAATGAACTTGGCAACGAAGAGATTGCCGGGATTTTCGTAAAGCTCCAGCGGCGCGCCCACCTGTTCGACACGGCCGCCATTCAGCACGACGATGCGATCGGCGAGCGTCATCGCCTCTACCTGATCATGCGTGACATAGATCATCGTCGTATCCGCCATCTGCTCGCCAAGTTTGGCGATCTCGATGCGGGTGGCGACGCGGAGGGCTGCATCGAGGTTCGACAATGGCTCGTCGAACAAGAAGACCTTGGGATTACGGCAGATGGCGCGACCGATGGCGACACGCTGGCGCTGACCGCCGGAGAGCGCTTTCGGCAGACGCTCCAGATACTGCGTCAGCTGCAGAATATCGGCAGCAGCGCGCACACGGCGGTCGATTTCCTGCCGGTTTTCCTTGGCGATCTTCATGCCGAAGGCCATGTTGTCGTAGACCGTCATATGCGGATAGAGCGCATAGGACTGGAACACCATGGCGATGCCACGCCGCGAGGGCGGGATTTCGTTGACCAGTTGGCCATCGATATACATCTCGCCGCCGGTGATCTCCTCAAGACCCGCAATCATGCGCAAAAGCGTTGATTTACCGCAGCCGGAGGGGCCAACGAAGACGATGAACTCGCCTTGCTTGATGTCCAGGTCGATACCGTGCAGGACCTTGACCTGACCGTAGGACTTGCGGATGTCCTTCAGAATAACGCCCGTCATGTGGTGTTCCTCCCTATATCTTCAGGCGTAACGGGCGAAAAATGCGCCCCATGCCGGTAATGTGACCTCATTGCCGCTTTGCTCTGCGGAAAAGCCGTGACCGTCCAGAACCTCCCAATTGCCGTCCGGCAAGGTCACCGTTGAAGGCTCAGCGGAGAGGTTGAAGAGGCACTGCACAGTCTCGTTGCCCAGCGTGCGCGTGTAGCTCGACACCGTGCCGACCACCGGCTGAAACTCGATCTTGCCCTTGGCAAAGGCCGGATGCAGCTTGCGGAACGCGAGGAAGCGGCGGTAATGCTCCAAAACCGATGCTTCATCGCCCTGCTGGGCGCTGACGGCGCGCTGCTTGTGCTCGGGCGGAATGGGAAGCCAGCCCTTCTCGGCTGTCGAGAAACCTGCCAGCGCATGACCGGCATCCCAGACCATCGGCGTGCGGCAGCCATCACGGCCCTTGAATTCCGGCCAGAACTGGATGCCGTAGGGGTCTTGCAGATCATCAAAAGCGATATCGGCTTCGGTCAGGCCAAGCTCTTCGCCCTCGTAGATGCAGACCGAACCGCGCTGCGTCATCAAAAGCGCCGAGAGAACCTTGGCAAAGGCGTCCTTGTCTTCGACCACATCACCCCAGCGGCTGACATGCCTGACAACATCATGGTTGGAGAACGCCCAGCAGGCCCATCCCTCTGGTGCCGCGCGCGCAAAATCCGCTTGCACATCGGCCACGCGCTGCGGGGTCAAGGCGTCGGGTGCCAGGAATTCGAAGGCGTAACACATCTGCATCTTGTCATCGCCGGAGGTGTATTCTCCAACGATTTCAAGGCCACGCTGGCTGTCACCCACTTCACCCACGGCTGCAATGTCCGGGAATTCGTCCAGCACAGCGCGAAAGCGCTTCAAAAACGCGATATTTTCAGGGCGGTTCTTGTCGTAGATATGCTCCTGGAAATTATAGGGGTTCACGGCAGGCGCCGTGGACGCATTGCGGCGTTCCGGTGCCAAGGCCGGGTTATCGCGCAGCTCCTTGTCATGGAAATAGAAGTTGATGGTATCCAGACGGAAGCCATCGACGCCGCGTTCAAGCCAGAAACGGGTGATGTTCAACAGCTCCTGCTGCACCTCTTCATTGTGCAGGTTCAGGTCCGGCTGCGAGGTGAGGAAGTTGTGCATGAAATATTGCATGCGGGTCGGGTCCCATTGCCAGCCGGAACCGCCGAAGATGGACAGCCAGTTGTTGGGCGGCGTGCCATCCGGCTTGCCATCGCTCCACACATACCAGTCCGCTTTGGGGTTCTGGCGGCTGGAGCGGCTCTGCACGAACCATGGGTGCTGATCCGACGTGTGCGACAGGACGAGATCGATCATGACGCGGACGCCGAGACGGTGCGCTTCGGCAATCAGCCCATCGAAATCCGCCAGCGTGCCGAACATCGGATCGACATCGACATAGTTGGAGACGTCGTAGCCGAAATCCTTCATTGGTGACGTGAAAAAGGGCGAAATCCAGATCGCATCTGCGCCGAGCTTGGAAATATGCTCCAGACGCGAGGTGATGCCCTTAAGATCACCAATCCCATCACCGTTGCTGTCCTGGTAAGAGCGCGGGTAAATCTGGTAGATCACGGCACCGCGCCACCAATCCTTGTCGCGCACGAGAGCAGAAGACGTCATTGCAGTATCCTGTGAGGTATGGGCATTCATGGAGTATCAGCCTCCCTTGACGGAGCCGGTCAACAGGCCACGTACAAGGTAACGTTGGAGAGCGAAGAAAACGCAGAGCGGCACGACGATGGTGACGAAGGCCGACGCGGTGAGGATTTCCCAGTTGCCGCCGCGCGAACCGAGCAGCGCGTTGAGCGCCCCGGTCAGCACCAGCTCGTCCTTCTGCGTGCCGAGAAAGACCATGGCGACCAGCAGGTCGTTCCATGTCCAGAGGAACTGGAAGATTGAGAAGGAGGCGAGTGCCGGGAAGGATAACGGCAGGACGATCTTGACGAAGATTTCGAAATCGCTGGCGCCATCGACACGGGCGCTTTCGATGATCTCTTTCGGCAGCCCGGCAATGTAGTTGCGCAGCAGATAGATGGCGAGCGGTAGACCGAACGCCGTATGCGCCAGCCAGATGCCCGCATAGGTCTTGGACGGCACGCCGAAGACATTGCCGATCCAGTTATAGAGCTGCAACAGCGGAATGAGCGACATCTGCAAGGGCACGACGATAAGGCCGACGACCATGGCGATGATGAGAGACCGCCCGGTAAACTTCATCCATGACAGCGCGTAGGCCGCAAAGGCTGCAATGAGGATCGGAATGACCGTGGCAGGAATGGCGACCGTCAGCGAGTTGACAAAGGATTGTCCGATGCCTTCCGACGTTAGAACCGTGCGGTAATTGTCGAGTGTGAAGATAGGTGGTGTACCAACGGCGAGGTATACGCGCTTGGCGCGTGAGCCTTCGAAGCTGGCATTCTTGCTGTACTGGTAAGTGCCATCTTCATTGACGAGCAGCGTTTCGCCATCGCCCAGATCAACGACCTTGCCAGCTTCGAACGCCGAGGGCTCCTGCACCCTGACGCCGAAAGCAGACACTTTGCCCCCGGCACCGTTTTCGAAAACGTTACCAGCGATGACAAACCTGTCACCTTCCTGTTTTTGTGTTGCAGGATCGGCAAGACGAACCGCCTGCGTCTGACTGGAACTGGAAAAAGCAGTCCACCAGCCGGACACGACCAGCTGGTCCTTGTCTCGCAGCGAAGAGACGAGAATGCCGAGCGTCGGCAGGAGCCAGAGCAGGACGACGAACAGGACGCTGATGTGAACGATCAGGCGAGGCAGGCCGATGCGGCGAATACGCGTTGCGATGCTCATGTCAACGGCCCTCCATCTCGCGGTTTGCCTGACGAATGTTCCAGATCATGATGGGCGTCACAGCGGCCATGATGACGAGCGCGATGACGGCACTTCGGCCGCTGTCACCACCGCCGCGGAACATCCAGTCGAACATGAGGTTGGCGAGAACCATGGTGTTCCACTGGCCGTTGGTCATGGTCAACACGATATCGAAGACCTTGAGGACGAGAATCGTGATGGTCGTCCAGACGACGGCGATGGTGCCCCATATTTGCGGCACGAGGATTTTCCAGAAAATCTGCCAGCCATTCGCGCCATCGATGACGGCAGCCTCTACGGTTTCTTCGGGAATGCCGCGAAGAGCAGCCGACAGGATGACCATGGCAAAGCCGGTCTGGATCCAGATGAGGATGATCATCAGGAAGAAGTTGTTCCAGAAGGGCATGGAAATCCAGACCTCCGGGCTGCCGCCGAAATATTCAACGATGGCGTTCAAAAGGCCGATCTGAACCTGACCTTCCCCGCGATATTCATAGACGAACTTCCAGATGACCGATGCCCCGACGAAGGAGATGGCCATGGGCATGAAGACGATGGACTTGGCGATGTTGCCCCACCAGATGCGGTCGGTCATGACGGCGATGACGAGACCGAAGAAGGTGCAGGCAGCAGGCACGACGGCAAGCCAGAGAATATTGTTGAAAATGGACTGGCGGAAACCGGCATCGAAAAAGGCCCAACGGTAATTGTTGAGGCCGACGAAATTCGCGCCGGTCCGATCGTAGAAGGACAGGATGAAGGTCGCAACGACCGGATAGACGAGATAGACGATCAGGAGCAGCAGTGCCGGACCGACAAAGAGCCAAGGGCGGATCGCCGCGCGCCGGTTCAAATTGCGCGACGCGTGGATCACGTCTCCGTCTTTGACCGGGAAAATGAGCTGTAGCGCCTTGTCCGACAGCCAGTAATAGGCGGCGCAGGCGAAGACGCCGACGATCATCACGCCGAGCGCCGAAACGATCTGGGTCATCACATTCCCTCCCCGTTATCCGTTTTATGCCCGGCCAAACACCGTCGTATCGCGTTGGCCGAGATCTTTAGAGAAACGGCCCGGCAGTAACTGGCACTGCCGGGCGGAGTTTTCGATTATTTCAGGCCGTCCCAAGCCTTCTGGATATCGTCGCCGACCTGCTGCGCAGATTTGCCGCCGACGAAATCGACCATGCCGGTCCAGAATGCCCCAGCACCGATCTTGCCGGGCATCAGGTCAGAGCCGTCGAAACCAAAGCTGGTGGCGGTGGTGAGGATTTGTCCCTGACGTTTGGTTTGCTCGCTGGCGTAAGCGTCGAGGTTCACGTTCTTGTAGGGCGTGAGGAAGCCGGACTGTGCCATCCAGACCTCATGCGCAATCGGCGTCTTTAGGAATTCGACCAGGGCGCGGGCTGCCTTGGAATCCTTGGTAATGGTGAACAGCGTTCCAGCGCCCAAAACCGGCTTGCCGAGTTCAGGCTTGGAGGCGAATGTCGGCATGTAGAAGAAATCGACATCCGTTCCGACCTTGGTACCCTCAGGGAAGAAGGATGGAATGAAGGACGCCTGACGGTGAAGGTAGCACTTCGGTGGAATGTCAAAGAGGCCCTTTGGACTATCGCGGAAGTCGGTGGAGGCAACGGCCGCTGCGCCACCCGAGACATATTTGTCGTTCTTGGCAAACTTGCCGAATTCCTCGATGGCCGCAACGACGCGGGGGTCGTTGAACTTTACCTCGTTCGTCGTCCACTTGAGGTAAACGTCCAGTGGCTGCGTGCGCAGCATGAAGTCTTCGACCCAATCCGTGCCCGGCCAGCCGGTTGCGCCGCCGGAACCAAGACCGATGCACCACGGCGTGCCGCCATCGGCGACGATCTGATCGGAAAGCTTGACGAGATCCTCAACGCTTTCGGGAACCTTATAGCCCGCCTCCTCGAAGTTTTCAGGCACGTACCAGACCAGCGACTTCACGTCGGCCTTGAATGGAAAGGCGAAATAGGCCTTCTGGCCGTCCTTGCCGGGATACATCCCCAGATCCACCCAGGACTGGCCCGCGCCGTAATTGTCCTTCACCCACTTGGCTGTCTCATCACCTAGCGGCGTCAGCAGACCCTTGGCCGCAAGGTCGGCCAGCAAGCCGGGCTGCGGAAGGATGGCAACGTTGGGAGGAGAACCGGCCTGCGTATCGATAACGATCTGCTGCTCGTAGTTTTCCGATGAGGAATAACGGACATTCACCCCGGTCGCATCGGCGAAATAGGCCAGAACAGACTGAAACAGCGCCTCGTCCTCACCGCGCCATGGGCCGAAGATCGTCAACGTTTCGCCTTTAAGGCTGGCATTGGCGGTTTTGAAGTCTTCGTAGCTCTTCCAGTTGAATTTCGTGTCTTCACCGGGCTTGAACTTCAGGTCTGCCGCAAGGGACATGCCCGAAAACAACGTGGCTATGGCCACGGTCGTCCAGAAAGTCTTTTTCATGTGATCTACCTCCCATCACATTCGCAGGCGTTGCGCCCACAAAGATACTCAAAGCGCTTTGGCTACCTATTCATCTCATTGAGATGGAAGCCGAGTCAAGGGCTGCCTTAAACTTTAGCGCTTTGGTGATTATGTTGCGGCGCACCATGCAAACTATGCGGGAGAAACACTGGACTTTTCCAATTGTCCGCGCTGATAACACTTGCTATTGTTCAAAGCGGTTTGGACGTATGGAGGAGCATCGTCCACATCCGAGCATGACTGGTTGGAGGAGCACTGCACACGATGAACCTGAAACAATTGTCGCAGTTGCTGGGCATTTCCCAAACCACGATCAGCCGTGCTCTGAATGGATATCCCGAGGTCAACGCCGAGACGCGGCGCAAAATCATCGAGGCGGCACAACAAACCGGCTACAGGCCAAATGCCGCCGCCCAGCGTTTGGCAACTGGCAAGATGGGTTCCATCGGCCTTGTGATGCCAACGGGGCCGGACCATGCATCCGACGTGCATTTCGGCGAGTTCTTGAGCGGGCTTGGCGAAGCTTCCGCTCGCAACGGCTTTCATCTCGTCATCATGCCGACCGACCCTTCCAATGAAGAAAACGCATTGCGGGAACTGGCAGCGAGTGGCGGCGTGGATGGCATCTATCTCGCCTATATGAAAAAGAATGACAGCCGGATCGAGATGGTAAAGAGCCTGTCGATCCCGTTCATGGTTCATGGCCGATCCTGGGGCGTCGATACAGACTACCCCTATCTCGACGTTGACAATGAGACGGCCTTCCGCGATGCGACATCGCTTCTGTTGCAACTCGGGCATCGCGATATCGCGCTTTTGAACGGGCCTGAGGGCTACGACTTCACCTTCCGCCGTCATCGCGGCGTGGAGGCGGAATTAGCCGAGCATGGGCTTGCGCTGGAAGACGATCATGTCAGCCACAGCATCATGAACGACGAGGCTGGCTACCTGAAGATGGAAGAGCTTTTGTCTCGCCCCGCTCCACCGACAGCGGTAATCTGTGCCTCCACCGCCCTGGCATTGGGCGCGGTGCGAGCCCTCAATCAACGGGGACTAAAGCCGGGAAAAGACATATCGCTCATCGCCCATGACGACGTTTTGCCTTTGCTCAAACCTGTCAATTTTTCCGTGCCGCTGACCACGACGCGATCTTCGCTACGGGCGGCGGGCCTGCGGATTGCCGAGCGTCTGATCAACCAGATCAAGACGGGCGAAACCGACAGTCTTCAGGAACTGTGGAAGGCCGAGCTTGTGGTGCGCGGATCGACAGGTCCCGCCCAAGGCTGAAGCCGGTCAGAATTTTGGCGCGGGTTTTCCAAGAGCACGATGCGCCGCGATCACGGTGTTGGCCATCAACATGGCAATGGTCATCGGGCCGACCCCCCCTGGAACCGGCGTGATGGCGCTGGCAACGGCGCTTGCCTCATCATAGGCCACATCACCGACCAGTCTGGACTTGCCTTCACCCTTTTCCGGCGCTGGAATGCGATTGATGCCGACATCGATGACGGTCGCACCGGGCTTGATCCAATCCGCCTTGACCATCTGTGCGCGACCGACCGCAGCCACCAGAATATCGGCAGTCTTACAGACCGCAGCCAGGTCCTTCGTGCGTGAATGCGCCATGGTGACGGTAGCATTGGCGTTGAGCAGCAGTTGCCCCATCGGCTTGCCGAACAGGTTGGAGCGACCGATGACGACCGCGCTGAGACCGGACAGGTCATCGCCATGAATGCTGCGGGCCAGCAACATGGAACCGGCGGGTGTACATGAGATCAGACCTGTCTCCAGATCGCCCGTGGCAAGCTTGCCAGCGTTGAGGACACTCAGGCCATCCACGTCTTTTTCCGGCAAAATCGACTGAATGACGGGATCGGCGTTCAGATGCTTCGGTAGCGGCAGTTGCACCAAGATACCATGGATGGAGACGTCTGTGTTCAGGGTTGCAACCAAAGCCTCCAGCTCCGCCTGCGTCGTCTCTTCTGGCAATGTGTGCTGAACGGAGTTAAAGCCGCATTGCTTGGCCGTCTTGCTCTTGGAATTGACATAGGCATGGCTAGCGGGATCGTTGCCGACGATGACGACCGCGAGCCCGGGCTTGACGCCTGTGTGCTGCTCCAGCAGTTCTGCCGCTTCACGCACAGCTTCTGTTACGGATGCTGCCTTTGCCTTGCCGTCGATTACCACTGCCATCTGCCTGCCTCCTGAAATCCAGATAGCTATCTAGCGCCGGAATGCTGCGTGGCATAGTGTATTTTAACGAAAATCGGTTCTTCAGGCCTGATTGCTTTTGCCATCCTGACGGGCGGCGTGTTCGGACAAACGCTCGCGCAGCATCACCAATTCCTGGCGCAGAGCGCGCAGTTCCTCTGTTTCAGCCTGCGCGTGGTCGGCTTTTCCAGCAAGGGCTGCGGCCAGTAATGGCGGCAAGGTGAATATCGGGACGTCACGCTCAGTTCGGGTATCTTGAACGGCATTGCTGACCAGAACCTGACGCACGCGCTCATCGAGCGGAATATCGTTGGCAGGCTCATCATGCAAAGGTTCAAGCGCGACTTCTTCTGCTTCTGAACTGTCCTCCAGCGCTGTTTCCATCGGCGTGCCTGCTTCAACGGGCTCTGCCTCGTAGGTCTCGGCGATTTCAGTGGAATGCGGCCTTGCCTCCAAATCGTCGAAAATCCCGGGCTCTATTTCGACGATCTCTGCCGCTGGCGTTTGTTCCGGCACCATGCCGAGTGTCTGCTCCTCGGGCTCCACCGAGTACACCTCTGAAAGAATGGCCTGTTTCTCTTCGACTTCCGACCGTTTGAAGCTCAGCGTAAAGAGAGACAGCAACAACCCGGCAGCCGCACCTGCGAGCGCCATCGCGATAGCCGTAAAGGCATCATAGTTGGCGACGCCTTCCTGCGCCTCCTTCACGAGCTTTGCGCTGACACGTGGCGTGGCCGAGAACGTTCCTGCGGCTTCGCTGGAGAGGATATAATCCGTACGCGCCTTTTCAAGTGCGGCTTCCAGACGCGCAAGATCTGCAGGCGCCTGACCCATGGCCTGCAGCTGGCTGTCGAGGTCGGCGCGGCCGCTTGTCTGTGTCTCGAGTGCAGCGGTAACCGTGGCCTGCTCGCGCTTCAAGGTTTCCAAAATCCGGCGCATGGTCGGCATGGCAGTGGCGCGTGCTGCGTCCAGCGTTGCCTGTGCCGCGATGGCTTTCGGATGCTTTGGACCGTAATCGACGCTGATTTCCGCCATCGAAAGCTTTGCCGCAGCGTAGCTTTCGCGGATGGGCTCCAACGGTGAAAACAGGCTCATTGCGGGCAGCGTTGTATTCAACACATCGTCTGTCTTCATGGCGGAGGCGGTCGAAATGGCATCTGCCAGTTCTGCGCTCTTGCTCTGAAGAGAGGCCGCCAGAGCGTCGTCTTCACGTATCTTTTGCTGCAAACTCTGTATGCGCGACACCGCGTCATTGCCGTGGCGCATCTGAAATCCGGTCAAGGCAGCCTCGGCGCTGTCGAGCGCAACCCGTGCCTTTTCGACTGCCTGAAGTTCAGGTGCCTGCTGCTCCACCCCGATCTGCTTGATGACGAGGGTCGCAATATGGTCGGTGATCTTGCGGGCAACCTTGGGCGTCGCCGCGGTGACCGCGACATCAATTTCAGAGCCCGATGGTGCAGAGGTGATGGAGACAGCATCCTTCAAAGCCGTTTCGGTTGCCCCGACCAGCGCCTCGCCACTCTTGCCGCCGCCGAGCAAATCCATCAGCACGGCGAAATGGCCTTGTGTTTCAACGCCGGTCAGATCTTCAGGCTGAAGCTTCAGTTCCGAGACGGTCAACCCAAGCAGCACCGGCGACATGAGGTTGTCGCGAACCTGCGAAGCGAGGCGCTGGACACTGGCAGCGTTGGTGCGCGGATCGGAAACCTTCACGCTTGCCTGCGAGACATATCCCTTGAGGCCGGGTTCCAGCAGCAGTCCGGGCAGAAAAAAGCCAGCGGTGGTCAGAGACAAAACAACACCAGCTGACAGCAAATGACTTCGCCAGGAAGACACACCCCTGCTTTCGGGCAGCTCGTCGCCTTTTGGCGAAACAGATTTATCGTTCTCAAAAACCATCGCAAACCCATAGGGTTAGATCGAATTCCACGGTCGGAAATATAAACGAAGTCTAAACCGATAAGGCAAACAAATGGTTAATAACGCCTATTCACTCGTGCAGTGATCCGGCATTTGGCGCTGCAACAGAAAGCCATCGACCGCAAGTCCCGCGCAAGATTGTCGGCCTAGAACCAAATCAAGTTAAACACGGAGAATTGTCATGCAGCCGATTCAGCTGTTTGCGTTGGCATCCCGGCAGGCCGAATGGCTTTCTGTCCGTCAAGAAGTCGTCGCCACCAACATTGCCAATGCCAATACGCCAAAGTTCCAGGCGAAGGACGTCGTGTCCTTCGATTCCGAACTGCAGTCGGTTGGCATGCAGATGGCCCGCACAAACCCGGCTCACATGGATCTGGCAATGGCAGGCGGCGGCAAGATCGGCATGCAGAATGCAGAACTGGCCAACGAAATCGGCATTCAGGAATCCGGCAACACAGTGTCGCTCTCCAAGGAAATGGCAAAAACAGGCGAGATCAAGGGGCAGTTCGAACTGAACGCGCAACTCGTTCGCTCTTTTCACAGCATGATGTTGACAGCGGTGGGCAAGTAACATGGACCCTTTAAAGTCCTCGATGAAGATTGCGGGAAACGGGATGGAGGCTCAGGCCACCCGTCTGCGCATCGTGTCTGAAAACATCGCGAACTCGCGCACGACGGGCGACACCCCAGGCGCCGACCCTTATCGCCGCAAGACCATCACCTTCGCAAATGAACTGGACCGCGCTTCGCAGACAAATCTGGTCGAGGTCAAGAAACTGGGTTTCGATCGCTCCGACTTCACGCAGGAATACGACCCCGACAGCCCGGCTGCCGACGCGAAGGGCATGGTCAAGCTTCCGAATGTCAACATGCTCATCGAGATGGCCGACCTTCGCGAAGCAAACCGCGGCTATGACGCCAACCTTCAAGTTATCAAACAGACACGCGACATGGTTGCCTCAACCATAGACTTATTGAAAGGTCAGTGATGATCGACGCCATTAGCAGCCTGAAATCATTGACCAACTCGTCTGCACTCGACAGCGTCAAGGACGTCACCTCCAGCCTGACATCGCTTGCAGGAAGCGCTGTTTCAACGGCTGCGACCGCCGCCGGTGGCCCGACCTTCGGCAGCGTGCTGGGTAGCGTCGCTTCCGACGCCATTGAATCCCTGAAAAAGGGTGAAGCCATGTCCTTTGCCGGGATTCAGGGCAAGGCCAACACGCGTGAGGTTGTGGATGCCGTCATGCAGGCTGATCAGACACTCAAGACCGCCGTGGCTCTGCGCGACAAGATCGTCTCGGCCTATCTCGACATCGTGAAAATGCAGATCTGACGCTTAAGGACAAAAAGATGAGAGCACTAGCCATTGCAGCGACGGGCATGGATGCCCAGCAGACGAACCTTGAGGTCATCGCGAACAACATCGCGAACATCAACACGACCGCGTTCAAGCGCGGCCGCGCCGAATTCACAGACCTTCTCTATCAGACAGAACGCGCTCAGGGCGTGATGAACCGCGCCAACCAGACCATGGTCCCGGAAGGCGCCAACATCGGTCTTGGCGTGCAGACGTCTGCCGTGCGCAAACTGCATGTTCAGGGTGAAATCAGCCAGACCGGCAACGACCTTGACGTCGCCATCGTCGGCAAGGGCTGGCTGCAGGTCGAAGGTCCCGACAACAACACGCTTTACACCCGTGCAGGCGCGCTAAACCGCGATTCCACGGGCCGACTGGTGACGGTTGACGGTCTGCCTATCTTGCCAGCCATCACCATTCCCATCGATGCGACGGAAGTCACGATCAGCACGGATGGCAACGTTTCGGCGCGCATCGGCACAGCCACGAACCTGACACAGCTTGGCCAGTTGAACATGAGCAACTTTGCCAACGAAGCGGGTCTGAAGCCTTTGGGCGACAATCTGTTCCAGCAGACGGAAGCGTCCGGCAATGCGGTCGATGCGACACCGCAATCGATCGGCTTCGGCTATATCAAGCAGCATTACCTGGAAAGCTCGAACGTCGATTCCGTCAAGGAAATCACCGACCTGATTTCGGCGCAGCGTGCGTATGAAATGAACTCCAAGGTCATCACAACCGCAGACGAGATGGCGACGATCGTCAGCCAAAACCTGAAGTAACCGAAGGTAGGGTAACATGAAGTTTCGCCCGAAAATCGTGCCTGGCAGTTTCTGCACAATGGCGCTGGCGCTCATGGCAAGCCTGGTGGTGTTCTCACCCCAGGCAGCTTTTTCGCAGCAAAAATACGCCGTTGTTCCAACAGGCACCATCTTTCCCGGCGAAACCATTACCCGAGAGCGGGTGACGGAAGTTCTCGTCACCAATCCCAACCTTGCACCCGGCTATGCGGATAATACCAGCATCGTCGTCGGTAAGGTTTCCAAGCGTACGCTGGTTGCGGGTCGCACCATCACGGTTGCCGATCTTCGCGACCCTTTCGCAGTCCAGCGCGGTGCGGCCATCAGGATCACATATTCCATGGGCGGCATGAACCTCTCTGCCTCCGGCACCGCCATCGAGGATGCGATGGCGGGCGAAGTCGTTCGCGTGCGCAACCGAGACACTGGTGTGACCATCTCCGGCACGGCCATGGAAAACGGGACCGTGGAGGTTTTTGAGAAATGAATTTCCGCCGGAACCTGATAACCGCTGCATTGGCCATCGCCACGCTTTTTGTGACGACGCCCGTTGCCTATTCCCAATTCAATGCGCGTGTCAAAGATATCGCTTCCCTCCAAGCCGGGCGTGAAAACCAGTTGATCGGTTATGGTCTGGTCGTCGGCCTTCAAGGGTCTGGCGACAGCATGCGTTCTTCGCCGTTTACCGAACAGTCGATGCGCGCCATGTTGCAGAACCTCGGCATTTCCATGCAGGGGAATCAGAGCGGCTCGAAAAATGTCGCAGCCGTGATGGTCACGGCCAATCTTCCGCCTTTCGCAAGTCCCGGCAGCCGGCTCGACGTCAATGTCAGTTCGTTGGGTGATGCTTCGTCGCTGCGTGGCGGTACGCTGATCATGACATCCATGTCAGGTGCTGATGGTCAGATCTATGCGGTTGCTCAGGGTTCGGTGATTGTTTCCGGCTTTAACGCGGAAGGTCAGGCGGCCCAGTTGACACAGGGTGTGACCACTGCCGGGCGTGTCCCCAGTGGCGCCATCATCGAGCGGGAACTGCCATCGCAGTTCAAGGATTCGGTCAATCTGGTTCTGCAACTGCGCAATCCCGACTTTTCGACATCCACACGCATCGCAGACGCGATCAACAATTACGCGAAAACGGCATTCGGAGAACCGATTGCCGAAGCCCGTGACAGCCAGGTCGTCTTTATCCAGAAGCCGAGAACCGCAGACCTTACGCGGCTGATGGCCAATATCGAGAACCTGTCCGTTGAGACCGACACGCCCGCCAAGGTCGTCATCAACGAGCGCACCGGCACCATCGTGATCGGCGCCGACGTTCGTATCTCGCAGGTCGCGGTCAGCTATGGCACCTTGACCGTGCAGGTCACGGAAACGCCGCAGGTCATTCAGCCGGAACCCTTCTCGAACGGCCGAACTGCCATTCAGCCACAGACAGACATTGCGGCCCAGGCGACCGGTGGTCCGGTTGCCATCCTCAACGGGCCGAACCTGCGCTCGTTGGTGGCTGGTCTCAACAATATCGGCGTCAAGCCCGACGGCATCATCGCCATTCTTCAGGGCATCAAATCCGCCGGCGCGCTGCAAGCAGAACTGGTGCTACAATGATGGCTAAAGCGTTTGATATCGTCACGCCCCGCAGGGCACTGCTCGCCGTGTTCGTTCTGACCGCCGCCCTACCCTCCGCCAAGGCGCAGGAGCAGGTGCGCATCACCACCGGTGAGACCAGCGGACAGGAAATCCAGCAATATTGCACCAACATCGTCGATCAGGCCCGCGACCAGCGTTATCTCTTGCAGAAGCAGGACCTTGAAAAGCTGCAAGCCGATGTCGACAACCGGATCGCCGTCATGGAGGCCCGCAAGGCCGAATATGAAGACTGGTTGAAGCGCCGCAACGATTTCATGCAACGCGCCGAAGTCAATCTGGTCAACGTCTACAAGACGATGAAGCCGGATGCCGCGGCACCGCAGTTGGAACAGGTCGACGCCGGCCTTGCCGCGGCCATCATCATGAAACTTCCTCCCCGCCAGTCGAGCCTGATCCTTGCCGAAATGGATGCCAAAAAGGCAGCCACAGTTGCGTCGATCATGTCCAGCGCGACGGACAAAACCACATCAAGAGATCCGTCATGAACAAAGCGCTTATTCTCGCTCTCGCCGCATCATGTGTTCTGACTGGTTGCTCCAGCGTCACGCAAAACCAGACACTGAAAGAAATCGGCAACGCACCCGCGATGAGCCCTATCGGTAGCGGCCTGCAGTTCAGCCAAGCTCCGCAGTTGGCCTCCTATCCCAAGCAGCCCCTTCACAATGCCAGCGGTTATTCTCTGTGGAGCGACAGCAAGGCGGCGCTGTTCAAGGATGCACGTGCGCTCAACATCGGTGACATTCTGACAGTCAACATCCAGATCAACGACAAGGCGACCTTTGATAACGAAACCGACCGGACGCGGAAAAACAACCGTGAAACGGGCTGGAAGGCCGATGCCGAAATTCTCGGCTGGAAACCACAGGCCGATTCCAATTTGAGCTTCGACAACACCAGCGAATCCAATGGCAAGGGCTCCATCAGCCGCGCCGAAAAGCTGACGCTGCTCGTCGCTGCCGTCGTGACTGGAATTCTGGAAAACGGCAACCTGTTGATCAGCGGTTCGCAGGAGGTTCGCGTCAACCACGAGATTCGCATCCTGAACGTTGCCGGTATCGTGCGTCCACAGGACGTCAATTCCGAAAATACGATCTCCTACGACAAAATCGCCGAGGCACGCATTTCCTACGGTGGCCGTGGCCGTATCACGGAAATTCAACAGCCGCCGGTGGGTCAGCAGGTTGTCGACCTGTTCTCGCCGATCTGACCGCTTAAACAGATATTCGGCCCATCGCATTGTGCATGGGCTGCTCTCCTGAACAGACGTTAGACACGATCATGAGCCTCACGACCATAGAACCCGCTGCACCGAAGAAGCCATCGATCATCGTGACCGCTGGCGCTATCGCCGTGCTGTCAATTATGGGTATCGGCGGCGGATGGTTCGTGGGCCAGACACTGCTTGTGCCATCGATGCCGACTGTTACCCCGCCTCCTGCCCACGCGCCGGAAGCTGCGGCCGGTGGACATGAGGCCGCTGCAGCTCCCGCAGGCGAACATGGCGCGGCGGGTGCCGCACCCAGCCTTCTGCCTCTGGACCCGATTGTCACGAACCTCGGATATCCGAACGAAAACTGGATCAGGCTCGAGCTGGCACTGCAATTTACGGGGCCCGGCGACACGGCCCTTGCCCAGGATTTGCACCAGGAAATCCTCACATATCTGCGAACCGTTTCACTTCAGCAGCTTCAAGGCCCACGCGGCTTTCAATATCTTAGGGATGACCTGAGAGAAATCGTTGACCTCAGATCAAAAGGGCGCGTATCCAAGGTTCTCTTCAGAACCTTTGTGATCGAATGATTCGAAAAATTGTCCTGCTGCTTGCGATAGCCCTGACCCCAGGGTTTGCCTTCGCCCAACAAACGCCGGCAGATTTGCTCAATCTGCCGCTGGACGGTTCTGCTGCCTCGTGGATCATTCGCACCTTCGGGCTTTTGACCGTCCTGTCGATTGCGCCTGGCATTCTGATCATGGTGACCAGCTTTCCGCGGTTCATCATTGCATTTTCGATTTTGCGCTCCGGCATGGGCCTGGGCACCACACCGTCAACGATGATCCTCACCAGTATGGCGATGTTCATGACGTTCTACGTCATGGCGCCGACATTCGAGCGGTCCTGGCAAGATGGCATCCAACCGCTGTTGCAGACCCAGATCACCGAGGCGCAAGCCGTTGAGCGAGCCGCCGAACCATTCCGCACATTTATGGTGGCCAACACGCGCCCCAAGGATCTCGCCCTTTTTGTCGATCTCGCCATCGAACGAAATCAGGAGACGATGAACGGGACAGTTCCGCAGTACCGCGTTCTGATCCCTGCCTTCATGCTTTCGGAAATTCGGCGCGGTTTCGAGATCGGCTTTCTGATTATCCTGCCGTTTCTCGTTATCGACATGGTGGTCGCTACCATCACGATGGCAATGGGCATGATGATGTTGCCGCCGACGTCCATCTCCCTGCCGTTCAAGATCCTGTTTTTCGTTCTGATCGATGGTTGGAATCTGCTGGTGGGATCACTGGTCAGATCGTTCTACTGATCCCTGAGGGGCGCTGACGCCAGAACATTCTTTGGCGGGTCCCACCCATCGCGGGTCGCATGTTTCCAAAACCGGCAAGAACGCAAAAAACCTCCTGAAAGGATCACCCAATTCAGGAGGCTTCAAGCGTTTAAAACTTTCGATATTCCGCAGTACCTGTCGATCAGTGGCCGGAACTGGCGGCGGCGGGTTTGGGCGGCGGCGCGTCCGTGTTGACGAGGATTTTCTGCGGTTTTTTGTTGGGGTCTCTGGCTTCGATGTCTTCCTTGGAGATGAAATCCATCTGTTCGATGAGAATATCCTTGACCAGAGGTTTTTCGAGGCGCGTGTTCAGACCGTCCTTTATTCTGGTCTTCAAGCCAACGACGTCGAACTTGCCCGCATCCTTGATATCGACGAGCTTTTCTCCAACCAGCAGAGTGTAGAGTTCGTCGGTCAGAAACGCAGGAACCGGGACCGTCACCTCCTTCAGCGCGTCTTCGTCTACCTGAAGACTGGCGCGGACGAGGAAATAACCGGAAACCTTGCCGTTTGCCACCACAGGCAATGTCACAGTTTCACTGCTCACAAAATGCGGTGGTGGAACGACTTCCCCATTTTGATCTGTGGCACCGTTCCCTCCAAAGGTGACGGCTGCGTAGACGCCACCCAAAGTCACCAGAAGAACCCAGACGCCTGTCGCGATCAGCTTGATCATTGCGCCTCGCGTGCGAACTGTTCCAGCGAATAGGTGCCATCGTCTTCAGCCCGCTTGGCGGCATTCTTCAACAGATCGACAACGGCCTTTACGGCGTTGAGATTGGCTTCGACACGCCGGGTGTTGATGGCGAGCTTGGACTTGATATCGAGAATCTGGCGCTTGTGAGCAGCGGCGATCTGCGCTCCATCAACGTCCCGTAAAAGCATGCTGAGTTCATAGAGGCAGCGGCTCTTATGGGCGTTCGACAGTTTGAAATCGAAATCGGGATCCTTGCCGATGCGCTGGTTTTCGTTGTCGATAACCGTTTCGAGGCGGCCGAGAATGGCCTGTGTTCTGTAGTCGTTGTTTAGAATTTCCATGTCGCTCAGCACTCCGCCTCTTAACTTTCAGTCTTGTTGGATTCGGCTACGGAAAACGTGCGCCGCTGGAAGTCGGTCACCATGCTGACTGCAAGGCTCTTGTCGTCTTCATTCATTTTTGTCGGCGCTTCAGCATTGCGCATCTTTTGCATCGCCTGAGAATAGGCCTGCTCGGCAATGCCAATACCGCCACGCTTGGAAACCGCATCCGCCATCTGTTCAGCCATCATGCTTTTCCAGAAGTCACCGGCAGAACCCTTGCCGTAGACTTCTTCGCTGTCCTTCGGCATCATGTTCTGGAGCATGGTCGACAGAACGCTGGCCTCGAACTTGCGATAGGTCTCGGGGATTTTTTCGTCGGATTTGATGTGATGGATGTTACCAACACCAGCCTTGCCGGCCGCCGTATCGATGCTGTTGATGGCGGATGCAAAACCTGCATTGCTTGCCGTCAAGACCGACGCTTCGTTGGCTGCGCTCACTGAGCGCAGTTTTTCTCTTGCCGCCATGACCTGTGTCGGGTCGGCCGCATTCACAACATCAAGCACAAGATCGCTTGGAGGAGAAATTGCCACGTCGTCATCCTTTCCGTTTCAATCGGATGACGATACCAACCTAACCTTGCTGGAGGCTGGTGTCTTTCATGCTCATCTGAAGATCGATCAACTCGTACACGCTGTTGTCTTCCTGCACACGCAACTCGTCTGCACGCGCCGCATCCCGCTTTTCCTCGAGACGCTCACCCTTTTTTGTTTCCTTGACGACCTGCTGCTCCTGGCCTTTTTCGATGGCTTCCAGTCGCACATCACGAGAGAGCAACCTGCCGTGTCGCATGGCATAATGTTTCAGCATCTGTTGGTGCAACGGATCCAGCGACGTCACATAACCACTTAGGGTTTCGATCTTTTCGGCCAGTTCGGTGCGTTCACGCGTCGTGATCGCAAGCTCGTTTTCGGCCATCTGCTTGAGATGCCCCTGAACCTTGACCAATCTCGAAAGCTTTTTGGATTTGAGTGGGTCCATCATCAGGCCTCATATGTTCGCGAAGACACGGAAGAAGCCACCCACGAACTGGCTGACCAGCGCCGCCATTCCAAAATAGAGCAGCAGCAACCCACCGGCCAGCGCATAGGGTGTGGAGATGAAGTAGACCGGTATCTGCGGTGCCAGCTTGTTGATCAGCCCCACCGCCACATGGAACAGGAAGCCGTACAGAATAAAGGGGCTGGCGACACGCAAGGCGACGCTCATCGACGCGACCAACGTGTCTGTCAGCGTAATCAGCATTCTTTGCATGCTCATCCCGCCACCCATGGGAATTGTCGAATAGGAATCCACAAGCGCGCGGAAAATGACGTGGTGGAAGTCGAGAATGAAGAGCAGCAACAGGACACCATAGGTCAGCATGCTCGAAAGCTGACTTTCGGATGTGTCTTCCAGCACGTCCTGGCCGGGAGGGCCGGTCAAGGCAATTGCGGTGCCGATGGCGGTTGCCGCAAACTGCATTCCCAGCACATAAAGGTGGGCAATCATGCCGAACATGGCACCGATCACAGATTCAAAAAACATCAATTTAAGGAAATTGGTGTTGTCGGTTTTCGCCAACGGGTAGATCACGTCCCACATCAACGGCAAAATGGCCATCGAAAGTGCGAGAGCGAGGAGCAAACGGACCTGCATAGGCAATCTGGCGGAGGAAAACCCAGGCATCACCATCAAGCAGGCACCGATCCGGCAAAATGCCAGAAACAGTGCCATTATGGTTCCCTGGGGATCTGACATCATGAGATGGCGCCGAGTATCTTTATTTCCGTGCCCTTGGCCAATTCGACATGCGACAGCACCGGCAGCGTGCTGAAAAGGCGTTCCGTGATCATCCGGACATATGAACGGGTTTCGGGCAAAGTAACAAGCACGAAAGGCAATCCGACATCCATATATTCACGGATTACTTTGCTCGCTTCGTTCGAAAATTCCTCGACCTGACGCGGATCGATGTCGAATTCGATCACATCGCCCTTCGGATCGCGCTTGATCGCCTGCTGGAAAACAACGTCCCACTTCGTGCCCAAGCGCAGGACGCGCAAGACACCATTGTCCGAGAGATCGCCGCAAATCTGCTGGGCCATACGAATACGGACATGCTCGACGATCTGCTCGGTACGGCGAAGATGCGGCGCAAGCTCTGCAACGGCTTCCAAAATGAGGTGAAGGTTGCGGATGGAAACACGCTCGGCCAGCAGCAGTTTGAGGATGGCCTGCAAGCCCGAATAGGACATATGCGAGGAGCAGATTTCATCCGCAAGCTTCTTGTATTCCGGATCGAGACGGTCGATGAGGACCTTCACGTCCTTGTAGGATAGGAGCATCGGCAGGTTGTTGCGGATGACTTCACTGACATGCGTCAGAAGTGCCGAAATATTGTCGATCGGGTGGAAGCCTTCGCGTTTGAGGTCTTCCACGAAGTTTTCCAGAACGGAAACGGCAGGCATGCCGAAAGCGGGTTCGCGCACATCGTCACCCGGAACGGATGGGCGACGACCCTTGCCAGTGATGACGAGGACTTCGCCGACGCGTAGCGTGCTGGCTGCAACCGTCGTGCCGTGAATTCGGATCTGATACGACTTGTCGGGAATGGCGATATCGTCTGTGACCTTGATTTCGGGCACCACGAAACCGTATTGGGATGCGAACTTCTTGCGCATTTTTCCAACACGGAAACCAAGCTCCTGGTGAGCACCCAGCAATCTCGGTGACACCTGCTTGCCAAGGGCAAGCTCGATCTCGGTGGTCCGAAGCGAGTTCTTGACCGTGTCTTTTTCGGCTTCCTGAGTCTTGCTGGTCTGCTGCTCTTCGGCCACGCGTTCGGCAGCCTTTTCCTGCGCCAGCTGGCGTGGAATGTACCATGCACCAAACGCAAGCAAACCGCCCAGGAGCATGAAGGGCACAAGGGGCAAGCCCGGAATGACAGCAAGGACGAACATAAGGCCAGCGGCGACACCCAGAGCCTTGGGATATCCGCTGAGCTGATTGATGACGGCGGTGTCGGTAGAGCCCTGTGCGCCACCACGGGTAATGATGAGGCCTGCGGCGAGCGAAACGATCAGCGCTGGCACCTGGGAAACGATGCCGTCACCGACGGAGAGTTTAACAAAAACGTCTGCCGCTTCGCCGATTGGCATGCCGTGGCGGAAAACACCGATGATGATACCGCCGCAAATATTGATGGCGGTGATGAGAAGACCTGCCACAGCGTCACCACGGACGAATTTGGAGGCACCGTCCATGGCACCGTAGAAAGCGCTTTCTTCCTCAAGCTCGCGACGGCGAAGCTGGGCTTCTTTTTCATTGATGATACCGGCAGACAAGTCGGCATCGATCGACATCTGCTTGCCGGGAATGGCATCGAGTGTGAAGCGTGCGCCGACTTCCGCGATACGCGTGGCACCCTTGGTGATGACGATGAAGTTCACCACGATCAGAATGAGAAAGACGATCAGACCGATGACGAAGTCGCCCGACATGACGAGGCTCGAGAAGCCAGCGATGACCCCACCCGCCGCACTGTGCCCTTCGTTGCCGTGAGACAGGATGACGCGCGTTGTCGCGATGTTCAGCGCAAGGCGGATCATCGTGGAGATCAGAAGGATGGTCGGGAAGGACGAGAAGTCCAACGGGCGCTGAATCCACAGCGACACCATCAGAATAAGAACCGAGAACGCGATGGAGAACGCCAATCCCATATCGATCATGAAGACTGGAATAGGCAGGAACAGGATGCAGAGAATGGAGACGATGCCCACGGCAAACCCGATGTCGCGACCGCGTGCGGCGACTTTGGGAAGGGGCAATATGCTCGAAGGCGCAGCCATTCTAACTCCATCTCTTCATGAGAACGTGTGCAAACGTCGCGGATTTTCCGTCATGGAAAAGCCCAGCCGACCGATTGGACGCAGATCGACACTCCAGGCTTAGTCTCCCAAGCTTGCGCGAGCGTGGATGAAAGTCCGTGTTGCCGTTCCTGACAGATGCGTCGACATGCGAGTGAAATATTAGGCTTTGGTTCAGATAGAACTTGTAATATGCTGGTTGGGTTATTCGCGCGATGATGGCGTGTATGCTGGCCATGTCTTTCAAGGGCCACACTATGCAGGGCACTCCATGGCGATTTCTACCTACACAAGCTATCTCACCGTAAACCGCGATATAAAATCGTCGATGTCGACAGTCGCCAGTCAGACGTCGGTTGCGAAAGATACGGCCTATTACAAGGAAAAAATCGGCGACGTTAAAACGGTCGATGAGTTCCTGGGAGATTACCGCCTCTATTCCTACGCCATGAAAGCCTATGGTCTTGAAGACATGACCTATGGCAAGGCTTTCATGCGAAAAGTGCTGGAAAGCGACCTCACCGACAGCACAAGCTTTGCCAACTCATTGACGGACAAGCGTTACCTGCAGTTTGCCGAAGCCTTCAACTTTGAAGGCGACAAGAAGACAGCGCAAAACACGGCCCAATCCACAAGCGTGACCGATGCCTACAAGGCGTCCTTCACCGCTGAAGAAACATCCATCAAAGCGGAAAATACATATTTTGCGGCTCAGATCGGCAAGGTCACCGACATCGACAGCCTCGTCAACAACACGCGGCTGCGCACCTATATGCTGGATGCGGTAGGTCTTGATTCCGCCAACATATCCAAAAGCTATCTGAAACAGGTTCTGACGAGCGATCTCAGCGATCCCAGCAGCGTTGCCAACCAAGCCAAGGATCCAGGCTGGAAGAAGCTGACCGAAGCTTTCAATTTCAACGCTGATGGCACCGTGAACGGCAGCATGCAAACGGCCAGCCAGACCGAAGACCTCAATCTCGATTACGTCTACAATCAATCCACGTTCCCTTCGACTTTGCTGGCGGATTCCAACAAGCGCTACTGGGAAAAGAACATCGCCAGCGTTACCAGCGCAACGGATCTTGTTTCGGACAGCCGGATGGTCGAATATGTGAAAAAAGCATTCGACCTCAATCCGATCATTATGCCGAGTAGCGTTGCGAGCCTGATGTCGAGCGAGAACTTCGCGACAACCTACGGCAACACGAAATTGCTGGACTATTTCAATTTCGAAACCGATGGCACCCTGGCCAATGGAACCACTGCCCAGACCGCCACCCAGACGACCGATGTCAACAAGCTTTATAAGACCGCATTTTCCGAGGATCAGGCGACAGCTGTCGACGAAGCTGTGGCAAACTACGAAAAACGGATCACCGGCTTCACCAGCCTCGATGATTTTCTCGTTTCCAATACAAAAGATGACGACAATAAAAACGACGACGTCACAGAAGTCTGGGATGTCGCGCTCCGGGCATTTGGCATCGATCCCGACGAAGTCAGTCAATCTGAACTGAAACGCGTTCTTACGAGCGATTTGAATGACAAGAAGAGTTACGTCAATTCTTTGAAGGATGATCGCTTCATTGCGTTGAACAAGGCATTCAACTTCACCTCAGATGGCAAATTGGAGGCACCGCTTCTGGCGCAGTCGGAGAGCGTCACCAACAATTATGCGGCAGATTACGAAAGTAATAAAGTGAGATCGCTCAGCGGCGCAGCAAAAGACGCAGCGACCAAGAAGGCCGACACCGAAGTCGAATATTACAAATCCAAGATGGGGGCGATTACCACCACCAAGGAACTTCTGGCCGACACACGCCTGACGAATTTCATACTTGAAGCGAATGGGATTGACCCGAAAAGCGTCGCTCCTGCCGACCTGAAGAAAATGTTCGACTCCGATTTGTCGGACCCGAAGAGCTACGTCAACACGCTGGAAAACAACAAGTTTGCCCAGATCGTTGCTTCCTTCAACTTCGATGCGAAAGGCAATCTGACCGCAGATGCCGAGCGCGGCGGCCAGCAACGTGGCGCAGTTTTGGAAACAACCAATCAATTTGTTCGTCAAACTCTGGAGGAACAACAGGGCGAGGGCAATGCCGGCGTGCGGTTGGCTCTGTATTTCGAACGAATGGCGCCAACAATTTCAAGTGCCTACGGCTTCTTGAGCGATGACGCGCTTTTCCAGTTTTTCAAGACCAGCTTCAATCTGCCAACCTCGATTGCCAACATGGACGTGACCAAGCAGGCCGAACTGGTCACATCTTATATCGACATCCCCAAGCTTCAAGATCCGGACTATGTCAGTAAAATGTTGAAGCGCTTTACCGCGCTTTACGACGTGCAGAACAATGTCTCGCAATCGCCTACCCTGTCGATCCTGAGTGGCAGCACGTCGATCAGCGCCGATACACTTCTGGCGGTCGCCCAGTTGAAGTCCGGGTGAGCATGATACCCATCCGCATACGCTGAACCAAAAAGGGCCTGAAAATCGATGTGATTTTCAGGCCCTTCTTATTTCGTCACGGCGAACCGTTCCGCTCAATACTCGCTGTCGTCTGCTTTCTTTGCAAGGCCTTCTGCATCGGCATTGCTCTCGTCGTCGGCGACGGGAATGGCGTAGGCGCCCGTCAGCCAGCGTGAAAGATCGGCGGTGCGGCAACGATCCGAACAGAAAGGGTAGTCTTCACGCGTGGATGGGCGTTTACATTCCGGGCACGGTTGCGCCTTGCGCAAGGGTGTGACGGTCGATTTGTTGGATGCATCTGTCATGGAGATCAACCTTCCTGCCAGGCCGATGCCACCTCGAAGCCTTCGCCAGCCAGAAGCGACACCGTTTCATAGAGCGGTAGCCCGACGACATTGGTGTAGGAACCAGTCAATTTCTGGACGAAACAGCTGGCAATGCCCTGAATGCCGTATGCCCCCGCCTTGCCGCGCCATTGACCGGAGGCGATGTAGCTTTCTATTTCATGTTGCGAGAGCCGCTTGAAGCGCACCTTGGTCTCGACCACTTTCTGGCGCACCTTGCCGCTTGGTGTCACGAGACAGACGCCCGTATAGACCCAATGGCTGCGACCTGACAGAAGGTGAAGCGCTGCAGACGCTTCCTCGATATACTCGGCCTTACCGACAATACGGCGACCAACGGCGACGACTGTGTCGGAGCCGAGCACATAGGCACCCCTCCAGGCAAGCTCGCCTTTCACAGCCTTGTAAGCGGCTTCCGCCTTTTGCAGGGACAGGCGACGGCAAAGCGTGCGCGGGTGCTCAAGGCGTGCGGGCGTCTCGTCTATATCCATCGGCATCAGACGGGCGGGCTCGATGCCAACCTGATGCAAAAGCTCAAGACGGCGTGGCGATCCGGAAGCCAGAATCAGCTTTTGTTTTGCGTCTGTCATGCTCTGCCAGTCGTCCGATCTGCCGGGCGATTACTTGAAACGATAGGTGATGCGACCCTTGGTCAGGTCGTAAGGCGTCATTTCAACGAGCACCTTGTCGCCTGCCAGAACGCGGATACGGTTCTTGCGCATGCGGCCAGCGGTGTGGGCGATGATTTCGTGTTCGTTTTCCAGCTTTACGCGGAACGTGGCATTCGGCAAAAGTTCGATAACGACGCCCGGAAACTCAAGGACTTCTTCTTTGGTCATCTAGTATTTTTCTTCCTGTTGATAATGCCGGACTGAACAGTCCGGGAAAATTGCGCGGAAACTACACAATCGCCGCACATTTGTGAACCTAAATTGTGGTTCGTTTTAAAGTGTCTCGGAAAAGAGCTTTGGCCGTTGCGGCAGGCGCTCCGAAATCAGCTTTTTCAGGTGCTCGCGGACCTCACGATAGGCCTCGAGAATATGGTCTCGCGTGCCTGTCGCCACCGTGGGGTCCATGGTCGGCCAGTAGACGACATCGAGCGCGTTCGATCTGGTCAACTCCAAAGCTGCATGATGTGCCTCGGGCGTCAGGGTGATGATAAGATCAAAGAAATCATCCTCGATTTCATCCAGCGTCCGGGGTTTGTGTTTTCCAAGCGTCAGTCCCGCCTCGTCCAGTACGGCATCCACGAATGGGTCGCGGTCACCCGCGCGAACGCCCGCCGATTGAATATAGATGCCGGGAGCAACAAGCTGTTTGGCGATGACCTCGGCCATGGGCGAACGAATGGAATTCATGCCGCACATGAACAATATGGCGCGCGGTGCCTTGTCTTTCAAGTCGACGCCCGCCGCGTCTTGCACGCCTAACCCCGCCAATACAGCACACAGACGAGCGTAAACAGGCGGCGCGCCGTATCGAAATCCACCTTTATCTTGCCGGAGAGACGGTCCATCAAGGTTTGCGAACCATCATTGTGGATGCCACGACGCCCCATGTCGATAGCTTCGATCTGGCTTGGCGTTGAAGACCGGATCGCCTCATAATAGCTTTCGCAGATCATGAAGTAGTCCTTGATGATGCGCCGGAACGGCGTCAGCGACAAAATATGTGTCGCCACCGCCTGCTCGTCTTGGGTTCTGATCGTGAACACAAGCTTGCTATCCACCAACGAAATATTGAGTTTGTAAGGCCCCCCTGCGTGTCCAACAGGTTCGAAACTGTTTTCTTCGATCAGATCGAAGATCGCCACGGCACGTTCATGCTCCACGTCGGGTGTGGACCGGCCGATACTTTCGTCCAGAACCACATCGCAGAGCCTGAAAGTGTCTGGCTCCATTTCTCATCCTTCCAGATTGAGACGAATGGCGACGGACCGCGCATGCGCATCCAGCCCTTCGGAGTGGGCTAGCGTAATGGCCGCCGGTGCGAGCTGGCGCAATTGATCCGGCCCCAAACGCAGGATCGACGTGCGCTTGACGAAATCCAGAACCGACAGGCCCGACGAGAAGCGAGCCGAGCGTGCCGTTGGCAGAACGTGGTTGGAACCGCCGACGTAATCGCCGATCACTTCAGGCGTGTGGCGACCGACGAAGATCGCACCCGCATTACGGATGCCGGCAATCAGCGCGTCCGGATCGTCTACCGCCAGTTCCAGGTGCTCTGCCGCAATGCGGTTGGCAAGCGAAACGGAAGCGGTGAGGTTTTTTACCAGTATGATCGCGCCAAAATCCCGCCAGCTGGCGGTTGCCGTCTTTTCGCGCGACAGCAAAGTCAACTGACGCTTCACGGCCTGCTCTACCGCTCTTCCAAGCTCGGCATCGTCGGTGATCAGGATCGACTGCGCACTCTCATCGTGCTCGGCTTGCGCCAGGAGGTCGGCTGCCAGCCATTCGGGATTGTTGTTCTTGTCGGCAATGACGAGCACCTCCGATGGTCCAGCAATCATATCGATGCCGACAGTCCCGAAGACGTGCCGCTTGGCCGCTGCCACATAGGCATTGCCAGGACCGACGATCTTGGCGACCGGCGCAATAGACTGCGTACCGTAAGCCAGCGCCGCGACCGCCTGCGCTCCGCCGATGCGGTAAATTTCTTCGACACCGGCAATCCGTGCTGCCGCCAGCACCGCTGGATTGATCACGCCGCCATTCGCCGGAACGACCATGACAATACGCTCCACGCCCGCCACTTTAGCCGGGACAGCATTCATCAACACCGAACTCGGGTAGCTCGCCGTGCCGCCGGGCACGTAGAGGCCGACAGCTTCGATGGCCGTCCAACGGGAGCCGAGGCCGACGCCGATATCGTCCTCGTAGATGTCGTCTTTGGGCATCTGCCGCGCATGATGCTTTTCGATGCGCGCTGCGGCGAATTTCAGGGCGTCGAGAACGGCAGGATCCACCTGTGCGATAGCCGCATCGATTTCCGCTGCGGTGACGCGCATAGAGGTTTTGGTGAAATCCAGGCCGTCAAATCTCAGGGAATAATCGGCCAATGCTTCATCGCCACGCTTTCGGACATCATCGATAATATCACGCACGACGACGTTGACGTCTTCCGACACTTCTCTTTTCGTCGTCAGAAACGCTGCGAACGCCTGTTCAAAATCCTCAGACGCCTGTTCCAGCCAGATTGCCACGTCACTTACCCTCTTGCTGCGCCGCCTTTCGAGACGGTGCGAAATGCCTGCCTGCACGCTGTCGCATGCGCTCTTGGGTATGTGGCATAAATTAAAACAGGCGGGCAAGGCAATTCCCTGTCCACCGGTTTTATAAGATCAGTCTTGTGGGTGCTTTGGTTTCGATGCTGTTTCCCAACCACCGCTGACATCGGCCAATTGCGCCTCGATGCATTCCACATCCATCGCGATGGCGCCGCCGCCCGAAAGGGTGAGTTCGACCGTCCCATCAGGCCCTTCACCATTTTGAGTGAACTGCACGGCAAGGAGGGACAGGACCTGTTCCTTGTTGTCACGATCAAAGCCGGAAGAGCGAACATTCCCCACACGCTTTAGCGCCAGAACGCTGCGGCAACGCTCCTGTGGCTTGCCGTTTTTGGTGGCGTTCTCCCAGACGAACCGGTTAGCGGATAGAAGAAATTGACCAGCCTTGCGATCAAAGGACGCATCTTTCAGTTTGAAAACACTGTCCTGCATGTGTGTCGAGATGATGGAGAGGTCTTCCCCATCCAGCGCCATCAATTTAAGGCCGCTCATTGTGTCTATGCCCCCGTTGCGCGGACAAGGCCGCTTATATCCAAGTGTGACCTGGAGATAGGCAGTCGAGGCCCGATCTGCAACCAGGGGGCCTCGATGAGAGGGCAGTATTAGTCGCTAACGCGCTCGACCTGCGCACCGCAACGGTTGAGCTTTTCTTCCAGGCGCTCGAAGCCACGGTCGAGGTGGTAGACGCGTGACACCATCGTTTCACCTTCCGCGACGAGACCGGCGATGACCAACGATACCGATGCGCGAAGATCCGTCGCCATGACAGGCGCGCCCTTGAGGCGAGACACACCTTCGATGCGAGCCATCTGGCCCGAGAGCGAGATTTTCGCGCCGAGACGTGCCAGTTCCTGAACGTGCATGAAACGGTTTTCGAAAATCGTTTCGGTAATGTGCGAGACGCCCTGTGCGCGCGTCATCAATGCCATGAACTGCGCCTGAAGATCCGTCGGGAAGCCGGGAAAAGGTTCTGTTACGACGTCCACCGGATGAATGCCATTGCCATTGCGGACGACGCGCAGGCCGGTTTCCGTTTCGGTGATGGTCGCGCCGGCGAGCTTCAGCGTGTCGAGCGCGTTGTCGAGCAGCGACGCGCGCGTTCCTTCCAGCAGGACATCGCCACCCGCCATGGCAACCGCCATGGCGTAAGTGCCGGTCTCGATGCGGTCTGGAAGGACGCGGTGGCGCGCGCCATGCAGCGACGTCACGCCCTCAATCGTGATGGTCGAGGTGCCCGCCCCCTCGATTTTCGCACCCATGGCAATCAGGCACTGGGCAAGATCGACAACTTCGGGCTCGCGTGCTGCATTGTGAATAACCGTCGTGCCACGTGCCAGAGATGCCGCCATCAGCATGACGTGAGTTGCGCCAACCGAAACTTTCGGGAATGTGTAGGTCGCGCCGATCAAACCACCGGAAGGTGCCGTTGCATTGATATAACCGCTGTCGATTTCCATGTTGGCACCCAGTGCCTCCAGACCTTCGATGAAAAGGTCGACGGGACGTGTGCCGATGGCGCAACCACCCGGCAGGGACACGCGCGCTTTGCCGTCACGCGCCAAAAGAGGCCCGATGACCCAGAAGCTTGCGCGCATCTTGGATACGAGTTCATAGGGAGCCGTCGTATCGACAATGGTCCGGCAGGTGAAATGCACGGTGCGGGAATAGCCTTCACCCTGGCTTTCACGACGGCCGTTGACCGCGACATCGACACCATGATTGCCCAAGATACGAACGAGCTGCTCGACGTCTGCCAGATGAGGAACGTTTTCAAGCGTCAGGGTATCGCTTGTCAGCAGCGAGGCGATCATCAACGGCAAAGCTGCATTCTTTGCGCCTGAGATCGGAATGATGCCGTTGAGTTCGTTGCCGCCAATAATTCTGATGCGATCCATGCGTCCCTACGAGCTTAGCGCCCGCCTTTCCTGAGTGCTTATTGCGAATAGGCCTCTCCTGCCCGTCCGCACCTATTGTATCCGGTCTAGAATCGACCTGGCGAGCGGCCTTGCCGCGTTGTCCGTCAGGCTACGCAGTAAAGGAAACCCGGCGCCATTTCAATTTTCTGATGAATGTTTCTTGTCAGCACGATTCGTCCGTTTTTGCGGCGGGCAGACCATTTGTTTCGTCCGCTTCTCCCGCACGTCGTGCCCGGGCCTGCTGCTTGCGGCGAGCCAGGTTTTCACGCAACTTGTTTGCCGCCCGCGCCTTACGGAGAGCCTCTTGCCGTTTGGCCTCATTGCCGGGCCCATTTTGCCCTGAGGCGGGCTCTGCTTTATCGGCGATATTGTCGTGATGATCGTTCATGAGCGCATCCATAGCGGAATTTGCAAGTTTTCAACAGCCCCCACCGGTTTTTGCCATGTGGAATGACCAAGTCTCACATTGCGGCTTGCGCTCATCATAAACCTATGGCAATAGGCCCCAACTTGATGTGAAGCACTGCTTCGGCATCGGATGCTGCGGTAGCTCAGTGGTAGAGCACTCCCTTGGTAAGGGAGAGGTCGAGAGTTCAATCCTCTTTCGCAGCACCACTTTTCAAAAAACTACTGACATGGTCAATCATCGAATGACGCCTCGTGTGGCGTGCGCGTTTTCGTCTGTGACAGCCGCTCCAGATCGCAATGGCGCCGAAAGCTGCTAGAATCCGGACTGGACGCGGGAGAAGACCATGGTCGTGAACATGGAGATCTGGGCGCCGACAAAAGGTGCGGAGACGCCGATCGCCAGCATAACGGCGATGATCTTCGGCACGAATGTCAGGGTCATTTCCTGGATTTGGGTCAGAGCCTGGATGAAGGCAATGACGATACCAACGACCATGGCAGCCAGAACAGCCGGGCCGGATGCCACCAGAATGGTCCAGATGGCATTTTGCATAATGTCGAGAGCGTCGGCCTCGTTCATCTCAGTCCGCTCGATCTAATCGGCGTCACGAAGCCGAGTGGAAGACATCTTGTTTCGGTGACGCCGTTTCCGTCTGCAAAAGACAGTATATGATTCGAGACTGATGGTTAAGCCGGGGTATTCGCGATTTTGATACCTTGCGTAATCGCAATCGTCGCGCCTGAAGTCGTGGTGGCGGTGATGCCATCCGCCGTGACCTTGACCGCAGATACAACACCAGTGGTGCTTTCGTCCGCGCTGGTCACCGTTTTCCCGATATAGGACGATGCGCTCGACAGCGAATTGGCCGAAAGAAGGTTCTCAAGATTGGTGTTCGTCTTGATGGTCTGCTCGACCTGCGAGAAGGTGGCAAGCTGTGCCACCTGTTCACTGGCATCCATTGGATCTGTCGGATCCTGGTTCTTCATCTGTGTGATCAACAGTTGAAGGAAATTGTCGTAATCCAGGGACGCCTTCTTGGCGTCCGTTTTGGACGCTGACGTCGCAGCAGACGTGCTCGTCGTCGAAGTGCTACCTGTGACAGCGTCTACCATGGTGCAATTTCCCTTCTCAGCTCACTCACCGCCGCAGGCGTGATTTCATGACTGTTGAGAATGACTTCTTCCTTGGCGTAAAGACCGCGAATGGTCTTGAGCGCGTCGAAAGGACGGCCAGACGATACGGTCGCGTCGATCCGCTTCAGTTCGGAACGAATGTCTTCGTTCTTGAAGGTGGTCAGAAGCATCGTGATCGACTTGCGGAACAGCGAAAGCGACTGTTCCTTGCCCTCTGGGTTGATCAGCATCATCTGAACGATGAAATAGAGCTGCCGCAAAGGTGTCGTGGTGTCTTCAAGTTGCAGGACGTGGTTTTCGAGAAGGAAGGTCACGTCGTTCAGAAATTCCAGCGAGACTTTCCTGTCAACGCGCAACACGGCGCCGTTGATGAAGATTTTTTCCCCGGACTTCAAAGAAATGCGCAGCGTACTTTTCATTTTAATCCATCCTTGATGATGGTTGTAACGTCAATGATGCCCTGATAATTCTTCGATTTACGTTTGCGGATTTGTTCGCATTCTCTCAGAATCCAGATAGCGATGGATATCAGGTTGGCTTTTAGTTCAACAGGAAGCTCGTTTTCGGCCTGCTTGAGGTCGTCGATAAGCCTGGTCCAAACGCGTCTTGTGTAAAAGATCGCCTCGATACCGTCCTTGCCGTAATGGTCGTGCTGTTTGGCGGCGGCAAGAAGTTCGATCGATCGTTCTAGAACCTGTCTTTCTCTATCGCGGGCGATATTGGGGTCATCCTCCATTATCTCCGCATATGAAAACTGGAACATTCATTTTTCCTTCATGGTCTTAAATGCCACCTGTCATAGGCGTTATCTGTTTTCGCTAGAGAAAGTTCACAAGGCTGAGGCCCTGTATCTTCGAGGTGATGGAGTATGACGTCTCGACCTGATTGAGCAGGGTCGTGAGGCGCGTCGATGCCTCATAGGTGTCCACACCGATCAGATTCGTCAGCTGCGTGTCGATGATCGTTTTTTGCGAACTCATATAGGTATTCGCCTTTTCCACTCGTTCCTGGGACAGGCCGATCTTCGCCCGCTGCGTATCGATGCCAGAAATTGCGGCTCCAGCCAGGCTCGTGGTTGTGTCATTGACGACAGCGAGCGCATTCGAGTTCAGACCGGAGTTTACAAGCTGCGACGATATCACACTCGCCAGCACAAGGCTTTTGAAACCATCCGAGTTGGCAGTGGTCGATGTGGACACGGTTTCCGAAGTGCTAATACGGCTACTCATGGTTGTCTCAGAAGCACTCGTCCAGGCTGGCCAATCAAGATTATCCTGATAGTCTGACAGAAAGGTCTTCATCTCGTCGGCTGTCACAGCCGAGGGATCGGGGAACTGCGCATCGAACGCGGTTTTGAAGTCTGTGCTGATGTCATCGATAAACGTGTCGCTCAGAGTTTGCGCATCGGTGTTGATACCTGAGAAAAGATATTCACCGTTAACAGCCGTGTTCGAATAGCTGACGAAATTCTCGAGAGTCGACTTGGCGGTGGTCTGGGCAACGCTCAAGCTGCTGGCGTCGGTGTTACCACTGAGTGCGATCACCGAGTTGAGCAGGCTTTGAGCCGACGAAGACATGTTCTCCATGGCCAGCTGAGACGCATCCATGCGTTGTTCGGCCAAAGCATTGGCGTCCATGATAGACTGGAGACGTCCGCTTTCGCGCGTGTAATCCAGGCTGGTGGACGTGCGGGTGCCAAGTTCCAGACCAACATCCGAGTAGGTGCCCGTCACGGCCTCTTTTTGCAGCTTGGTGATTTCCGTCTGCGCGTTCGAAACGGTCAGTTGCATGGCGGTGCTGATGGAGAGAGAAGAGATCGGTGTCGTTTTCATATCAGTTCGCAGCCTCCATCAGTGTCTTCAATAGATCGTCTATGGTCGACATGAGTTTCGCGGCAGCCTTGTAGGACTGCTCAATGTCCAGCATCTGGATCAGTTCTTCGTCCAGATTGACGCCGGTCGAATTGGAGTAGGCTTCCTTCGACTTGTTCAGCATGGCGGACGTGCTTTCCGCAGCCGATGTGGCGTTGGAGCGATACTCTTCCACGAAGCCTGCGGAATCGGTTGCGAAACTCAAGAGGCTGACATTTGTCGAGATACCGGCAGCGGGGTCGAAATCCATCTGGGCGTTGAGGCCAGCTGCATATTTGTAAAGCAGGTCGGAGTAACCGCTGGAATTTTCGGTGTTCGGTGTCTCGCCTGCGATACTGCCATCACGAAGCTTGACGGGCGTTGCCGTCGCATCAGCCGAAACCGCGATCAGACCTGCAAGACCCGGGATGGCGGTTGGCGGGTCGGCGTCGAAATCGACAACCGAACCATCGCGTGTCGTGAAGAGACCCGCGATGGCGTTGCCGCCGGCATCGGTTTCGGCAAATGTCTTCATTACCGAACGTGCGATCTCGTCGAGCTGGGTCTGGTATGTTGGGTAAACCTCGTCGCGAAGCTGCAACAGCGCGGGAAGGCTCCCCTTCGAATTGGTATTGCTGCCTGCACCGGTCTTGATCGCAACGCCATCGATATAGATGCTTCCCCCGGTGGTGTTGGCATCGTAGGCAGCGAGAGAATCGAACGAAACCTGCCTGGGTCTCGTCTCGAACAGCGTCGTACCATCGCTGGTGTAGATCGCCATGTCGTTGTCCGAGCGCACGGAGGTGGAGATGCCGACAATCCCGGAGATCTGCTTGAGCAGACCTTCGCGCTGATCGAGAGCATTGTTCGGATCAGTGCCAGCGGCTGTTGCCGAGCGTACCGCACTGTTTGCCTGTTCGAAATCGGACAGGAGCTGGTTGAGCTTTGCAACGGTCGTTGCAATTTCACTATCGGCATCGGTGCGCAGCTGCTGAACAGCCTGTGTCGAGGTATTCAGCGCGTTTGCGACATCGCTCGATGCGCTGACGGCGGCAGATGCCAGTGTTACATCGCTTGGTGATGCTGCGGCCGTCTGCAACGCCTTCTGCAACGCAGCCAGGTAGGTTGCAGGCGCCGCGGTATATTCTTCACCGCCGAGAACGACGCTGAGCGAATTCATACCATCAAGGAATGCCTGCTTTCCAGCGTCATCGGACGTCGCTGCCAGCGTCTGCTTCAGGAGCGCGGTATCTTCAGTCCGCTCGATCTTGACAGTGATCGCGCCGGTGGACGTGTTCGTGGTCGTGATCGCCGTGCGGCGATTATAATCCGCGGAGCTGGCATTCGAAATGTTGGTCGAAACGACACCACTCTGGAGCGCTGTATTGCTCAGAGTTGACTTGGTCGTATTAAGTGCCGAAGCAAGCGACATTCACCCGTCCTCTAAAAAACTATCGTACGAGATTGATGAGAACGTCCATCAGATCGGAACCTGTCTGGAAGACTTTGGAATTTGCAGTGTAGCTGCGCTGTGCCTGGATCATTTCGGTCAGTTCCGTCGCGATATCAACGTTGGAAGACTCGAGCTGCTTCGAGGAAATCTTGCCGAACCCGGTCTGGCCTGCGAAACCGAGCGTCACGACGCCGGAGTCTGCGCTGGTCTGAAAGACGTTGCCTGAGAGAACACTGAGATTGTCCGGGCTTGCGACATCTGCCAAAGGGATCTGGAAGAGCGCACGCGCCGCGGATTTTGCGTAGGTTGCGTAGACGGTACCATCAGCAGTGATAGAGATGGATTGTACCTCTTCCGCCGGGTTACCGTTAACGCCACCCTTGGCGATCGTCGACTTGTCAGCACCAAGCTGGGTCATGCCAGACAGGTCGACCGTGATGCTGGTATTGTTGTTGGTGTCGTCGATCAGGATCGTCTTTGGATCGTTCAGCATAGTGCCGAGATCGTCATAGCTCAATGTCATTTGGCTAATGGGGCCTTCGGAATACGGGAAGCCGCCGGGAGGCGTCGCATTCGCTGCGTCATAAACCGAAACTTCCCATTCACCCTGATCCGTCTTGGCAAAGTAGAAGTCGTATTTGATTTCGTTGCCGAGCGGATCGTAACCGGTCACGGAGGTCTTCAGAACGCTGATCTGATCGACGACGACAGAAGCACTATTATCGCCTGGGAGGTTGGCGGCAACGGGCGCAGAGTCGCTGAGGTTACCCGTCAGCGAGCCTGTCGTGGAAGCGGTTGCCGTCATGCCGTTGGCAGAGACATTGACCGGGACCAGACCGTCGTAGCTGTTGATGACTGTCGTTGGCGTTGTGCCAGTGTACTGGTAGCCAAGAAGCGTAAAGCCAGCATCGTTGACCAGGAAGCCTTCGTCATTGGGAGTAAACGAACCGGAGCGTGTCAGAAAGACGTTGCCGGCCGTGTCCTGAACGACGAAGAAGCCATCACCGTCGATGGCCAAATCGGTCGAAGACTGCGTGGACTGCAAAGCGCCCTGCTGCGAAATCGAATAGTTGACGTTTGTCATGACGCCGCCGGAGTTGTAGCTGCCGCCGCTCGATGACAAGACGAGTGAGGAAAAGGCGGTCGATGCGCTTTTATAGCCAGTCGTGCTGGCATTGGCGATGTTGTCGCCGACCGTTCCCAGCTTGTTTGCCTGAGCGCCCATGCCTGATACGGCCGTCTTCATCGTTCCAAAAAGGCTCATTCCGAATCCTCTGTTCCTGTCTGTACCAAAGTTAGGATGCGGGCCTTGCGTGAGGCTGTCTGTTTTGACTCTGGTTGGGAAAAAAGAAAAAAGAAGCCTTTGATGGAACCAATCGTATTTCACCACGTTTACGCTATGAAATCAGGAGACCGCCGCAACTGGCTCCAAAAATGAAAAACGCCGAGGGCCTTGGGAGCCGACGGCGCATAACATGAAAATTCGAAGGCATGCGATCGGGACCAGATGCGGTCCGGGGTGGCCGTTTAGTTCCAGTCGATGCAATAGCCCAAAAAGCGCTTTGAATCGATCGGGTCGAAACCGAGTTTCTTGCGCAGCTTCTTGCGCAGCTTGCTGATGTGGCTCTCAACAACGTTTTCTTCGACTTCTTCGTCAAAGATGCCGTAAATCGCATTGAAAATCTGCGATTTCGAAACCCGACGGCTGCGATTTGCGATTAAGTATTCAAGAATACGACGCTCGCGACGCGGCAAGGCAAAGACTTCACCATTGACCTCGGGATCGCGACCATCCGAAAACACCCGGATTGGGCCAGCATCCGTGAAATTCGTCAGCACCGAAAGGCGACGGCGAATTGCCGCAGCACGCGCTAGAATTTCTCTTGGGTGGACTGGCTTGCGAACGACATCGTCCACGCCACAGTCAAAGAGTGCCAACGTCGCATCCAACGAATGATGATCGCTAACCGCAATCACAGGCGCCTGAGAGCGATCCCGGATAGTGCGCGGCAACTCGTGAGTAGTCTCCGACTGACCAATCAGGAATGCCTCAATCGCCGCAATATCAGAGTCTGCCGCCGTTGTTACCCATTCGCCAAATTCTACTGGATCAAATCCAGTCGAGGGAATTCCCTCTCGCCCAAATAGGGCTGTATACCCGTCCTTAACAAGCTTCCGCTCATCAACTACCACGATCATTCGTCCGCCTCCGAATCAGTGTAGCCAATCTACAGTCCGGGTGTACGAATCGTGGGAATCTCTCACAACTACAAAAAACCACAGGTATTTATTAATAATTGATTAACGAAATTGTTCCGATTTGATCTACATATAGTATGCCGTTAAAATTTTAAGGATATTTTTTTGGTGGAAAAGCAGCCGTCAAGTCAGTTAAGACTTGCGTTGCCATTTTTGACTGAATCTCGCCTTATTTTTTTGTAGCCTCAAGAAGGGCTTGCATAACAACCATAGATTGGTCAGGTCGTGCAGAATTTTCTCGCGTTGACGGTCCATTGTCCGTAGCCAGTGGCGACCAGATTACTGATGACCCGGCAAACATACCGCTGTTGAGCAGGGTCGTTGTTGGGTCCTGCATGGTATCTGGCTACCGCCATCGTCCAGGTTTCATGTTTGGCGTGAAGACGGCTGAGAAACTGAGCGGCGTAGGACACGTTCTTGGCGGGGTCAAACATCTCCGCCAGCGACTTGAATTCGGCGCCATGGAAGTAGACGTTGATCTGCATGCAGCCGATATCGATCAACTTGGCACCGTTGCGTTTTGCATTTTCCACCAGTTGATAGGCTTCTGGAAAGCTGCTCGGGAAAAATGCTTTCCCTTCAATATTGATTGCGTAGGGGCTCAAGGAGCCCTTTCGACCCGTCTCGGTCAGCCCAACCGAATAGAGAATACCTTCCGGTATGCCGTACTGGCCGGCAGCTGCCTGGATTTGGCGTTCGCAGTCAACCCGCGTTGCGATCTGTGAAGCCTCACAGGTAAACGAGGTCAGGGCGAGCGCTGGAAGCGCGAATAGAAGTTTCAGCTGTTGAAGGGTTGTCATGGACGATGGCCTCCTGGCGGGCGTCGCCACTTGCTTGCCTATATGATTGTTGTTGTTGAGGCTTTTCTTCCTGACCGCGCTGGTTGTGCTGCGCGCTCTGCTGGCCACCATCGGAAGGCTGTCGGTTGTTCGTGCCATTGTCCTGCCGGTCTGCGCCACTTGCGAGGCTAACAGTCACCTGCTCGACACTGAACCCTTGAGACTTGAGGGCGTCGAGGATGCTCGAACTGTCTTTCTGCAGTTCACTGTAGCCTTTGAGGGTGTGTGCCGTCAGCTGAACGCTCAGGTCGTCACCCACCAGTTTCAAAGCTGCTGTCACGTGGCCCAGGTCAACAGGTGCCATCTGGATCTTCAGCACGTGAACAACCTGACCTGTGCTCGCGATCATTGGCCCGGTGTTTGTCTGACCAGCCATGCGGCTCGCCCAATCGGGGTCGGATGACATGGCGCTGGTTATGGCAGCAGCATTCGTTGCCGGTGCAAGTCCAACGAACCGTCTGCTTTCCACCACCTGCACCACATCGACAGCGTCACCAGCCGCCTTTGCCACATCCACTTGTGTCGAGCCGTCTTCATCCGTTTCAAAATGAAAATCGATGCCCGGCGTATCCTGCTTTTGCAGTCTCACCACAGATGTGGTCGTTGGACCGCTTTCGACCAATAGGTCCGTACCCATAGCACCCGATAGTGCGCCCGACGTCTGTTGTCCAATCTGTTCCACCGCAACAGTCTGAGCCGGCGGCTGATCGGTTTGAGCAGGCATTGCCGTTGATGTCAGTAGCGACAAAAGATCCATATTCTGGTTCGCTGGGCCGGCAGGAACCGTATCTGCATCCGTCAAATCGTCGGTGGCATCGGCATCGCCCGTACTATCCGTCTTGGCCGTTACAGACGCAGACGCGGTTTTCGTCAGAGCCGTCACCAGTTTTGCCAGGTCGCTTATAACAGGTGCGAGCGCGTTATCGTCACTGATCTCTTGTGCAGGTACGGCCGCAATGGAAAGCGGCTCGATGATGGACACCTCCAATGTCGGTTCAGCGTTGACCGGCGGCAAGACCGCCTCTTGAGATATGGCGGGAATGGTGTTCGCGACGGCTGGGAACAGTGAGGTCGGTACGGTTGCTTTGCTGACCGCTGGCTGCGCCGGGCTGGCGGATGCGGTGTCTGCGGCAGGATCGTCAACAACGGCTTGCGGCTGCGCATCGTCCTTGGCGGTATTGGCATCCCCACGAGGGCTCGGCCGCGACGGAGCGGCCTTGTCGAACGAGCCTAGCGTCTCGGAAAAGCCAGACCCTTTACCCTTGGAAGAGTTGTCCCTGCCCTGTCGGCTTGCTTGAGCCGTGGCGTCGGAATTTGCGGACGCGATCGTCGTTAACACGTTCATCCTATTTCTCCTCCTGCTCCAACAAAGTGTCGATCTCGCTTAAGCGAGTCCGGCTCTTGTCGACGAATTCCTGCAAAGGCGCGCTGGCAACCGCCTGTTGGGTCTGGTCCTGCTTTACCGGGTCACCACCGTTTTGCGGTGCCGTGGCAACGCCACCATCTTGCGATACCGGGATGGCTATGGGCGTCCTTACGATCTGCTCGGCAACGGCCTGAGCCGCATCGCGTAACGCAAGATCGCGCGGGGACAGCTCGTCACTGGGGATGCTTGACAGCGCCTCACTGACACTATGAACGGCATCGCTCGATACGCTCGCCAATCCAGAATACAGTTTCGACAATGGGGCGCGTGCACCGTCACCGGGTTCCGGCAGAAGAATGTTGGCCTGCTCCGTCGCAAACCGGGCCAGTTCCACCTGGCCGCGCAACGAAGCCTGCCGGGCGATCCGCAGATAGATTTCCTCTGCCCTCTCATCATCCATCAGCTGTGCAATTTCGCCGATCTTCTCGTTGGAAACCGCGCCATTGCCGTCGACAACGAAGGTTACGAAGAGATCAGCAAATTGAGACGCATAAGGAGAATGCAGAAATCTGACCGCATATTTTCTGACATAGGCAAACGTCTTTTCGGGCTGCTTGGCCTGGATCATGGCGATGATAGAGCGGCGCAAGGCGGCCTCTTCGATGATCGTGCCAGGGGCCGTCAAACGTGCGTCATCAAAATAGACCAGCGCAGCCGTTGGATCTCTCGTTACCGTGATGTTGCCCGCAATCAGCATGAGATAAGGGCCGAGTACGCCGTTGCGATACTCCGGCAGGATATCGGATATGACCTTTTCGGCCTGACTGCCTCTTCCATTGAAATATTTCTGCAAGACATTGATCACCCGCGTGTCGAAATGGCCCTGAACGTCGCGGGCAACGAGGTAATCGAGGGTCTGCGGATTACCGCCACTCATGATGTAGGCAAGCGCGGCATCCGCATTGGCGGAATCTTCGAAAATCGAGGGGTCTGCCGTCCGCAACGCGGTATCAATGGTTTCGAGAAGGTATTTTTGCATATCCCGTGCGGAGTGATCCCCCATAACCACAGAATCCTGCACGAACTGAAGCGAGCGCAATATTTTCGAAGGCGGCAGATCGCTTTGTGCGTATCCATGGCTGGCGCTGGCCAACCAGGGAATGCACAGGGACAAGACAGCTATGCGGGTCGCTTTCATCATCCGCTGCCTCAACCATCCTCAAGCAAGATTTCGATACGGCGGTTGGCGCCGTTCAAAGGATCTTCAACGTTTTGCAGACGACGGTCGGCAAAGCCGGAGAGCTGCTTGATCCGTGTCTGGTCCAGACCGCCACGCGACAGCATGTAAAATGCCGAATGGGCGCGATCCATGGAAAGGGTCCAATTGTCTTTGCCGCCGACGCTATATGGACGCGCATCCGTGTGACCGCGAATGACGACGGCACCGGGTTGCTTGCTGAGAACCGCGCCGATTTTTTCCATCGCCAGCACAAGCGTCTTCTGGGGCACTGCGGAACCGACGTCGAACATGGACGTGTTGGCTTTTTCCGAAATGGTGATCAAAGTGCCGCCCTCGGCAGGGGTGACCACGATACCTTCTGCCAGCTTACCCGCAACACCGGCAACCTGCTGAGAGATTTCGTCGCGCAATTTGTCAGCAGTTTTCTTCTCCGCATCCGTCACTTCCGCTGCTTCATCAGGCATCTGATTTTTTTCGACGGATGCGATCTCGGTCTTCGAGTTTTTCTGTGCACTGGCGGCCGTGTTCTGAACAGGGGTCGCAGGTTCGCTGTCGCTAATGACATCGGTCAAGTCCTGCTTGGCGACCGCAGCCTTGGCGTCGGCCGTGTTCTGGTCTTTCTTTGGCAGAGCCGTATCCTGCACAGCAACACTTGCCGGCTGCGCGGGCACATCGACCTGCTTGCTCCAGAAATCCGGGTCAAACGGATCGCGGTACGCTTCTCCACCAGAAGCACCGGTCGATGGGCCGGAATTGCTTGCACCACCCTCGCCCTTGGCACTGACATTGGCCTGCTGGCCGACTTCCTGGGCAATCTCCGCCAGAACCGCATAAGGGTTCTCGAAGAACGCCGCTTCGGAATAGGCGGTCTTGTCGCCTGATGATGAGGTCATATCCTCACCGCTTGCAGCGGCTGCCGCATCTTCCGGCTTTTCAGATTTGGTGTCGGAGGTCTGCTGGGTCTGCTCGCCCTTGGCGGTTTTGGCAGGCTGCTTCATCCCTTTGTCGGCTGGCTTTTCATCGGTTAGCTTGATCGGGTTGAAATAGCTGGCGACGGACGCCTTTGTTTCCTCGTTCGATGCGTTGACGAGCCACATCACGAGAAAGAACGCCATCATGGCAGTCATGAAATCCGCATAAGCGATTTTCCACGCGCCACCATGAGCCCCATCGTGGCCGCCCTTGTGGCGCTTGACGATAATGATCTCGTTTTTGCCGTGATGGTGATTTTCGCCTTCACTCATCCGCCAAACCCCTTACGCTCTGGAAAAACTCGGATAGTCTTGTCATCAGCACCGAGTTTTCCATTTGAACCTTCACGTCGATATCGGTCGACACATCGTAGTCGACCTGATTGTCGACATCACCCAAGGCTTCTCTGACACGCGACACGAGAAGATCAGGCCCCGTGATCTTGATCGTGCCGGCATGACCGCCCTCAATCTCTTTGATGATCTGGGTCGCGACTTCTGTGGCCGCTTTTTCAGCGAAATCGCGCTCCATGATCAATCCAAACAGGCGAAAACATACCTGCTCCACATCCGCGGCAATCGTCTGCTTCATAGAGATGACCGACGTCGCAAGATGTGTGGCAATTTCTTCTTCATAACGCATCCGCATGGCCTCGATCTCCTGGGCATGCGTCGTACGTAGCGCTTCAAGCTCTTTTTCGTTCGTGTCTTTTGCCTGTTGGGCTGCGGCTACTTCGCCCTCGGCGAACGCCTTGCGTTTCTCTTCGTCCAGATCAACGATAATTTCCGGCTCTGCGAAAACGTCATGTTCAAAAGCGGAAACAGGCGTGTCGAGGTCAAAGTAGCTCGGCGTTTCAGGCGGTACGAACTGGCTGAAGTCCTTGAGATATTTGGCAAGCGCTCCGCTCATAGATGCTCTCCACCCGATATCACACTCGTCTTTTCTTCAGATGAGAACGTCATGAAATAATCCGCTAGGCATTCAGCTACAGCCGACAAAATGGCTTCGCGCATTCCCCGGGAACGCGCAAAGATAAGGCAGCAATTCAGTGTCTCAAACTAAAGGGTCAAACTTGTGCGAAGATGAACCCTGCCGCAGATCACGCAAACAGGTTGGCTAGGCTTTTGCGATGGTTGTTGGCAAGCGACACCACTTGAACCGCCAGATCGCGCTGCGTTTCCTGCGCTTTCAATCGTGTGGATTCTTCTTCCATGTTGGCATCCACCAGTCGGCTGACGCTTTTACCCATGGAATCTTTCAATGCGCCGACAAAGGTCGTCTGCTGATCAATCCTGCTGGACATGGTGCCGATCGAGCCGGCCAACTGGTTCAACTTGGTCGATAACTGCCCGACTACATAGACCATGTCATCGAGTTCGTCGTTGGTCGTGCTTTTCGAAATGCTGACTTCGCTCCCCGTTTGGCCCGTCGGTGACCCAACGTCCAGCAGGTAGTAATTGCGCTCCGTGGAACTTGTATCAGGGTTACGTTTGCTCGCGTCAACGCCTGCGGTCAGCAGCCCGCGGCTCGCATCGCTGCTATCGACAAGTGTCGTTTGCGCCGTATTCACCGTCAGATACTGCAAAGTGATGGAGCCGGATGTATCCTTCTGGAACGAAAACGGGACGCGCTTTTCAGGCTGAAGCTGCTCGCTGGTGTTATAAAGCCAATTGTCCCCTGAAAAGCTTGCTGCCTGCGAGACTGACTGCAGATTATTCTTGAGCGCGTCGATGGCCCCGTTGATTTTGTCTCGGTCTGCGCCAGGCTCATACGCCGTCGTCAGTTGCGTCATGATCTGGTCAACAACATCGATAATCGCGGTGACGGCCTCGTAGGCCGTGTCGGCTTTGGACGCACCCAGGTTGAGCGCATCGCCGACACTGGTCAGAACATTCCCGTCAGAGCGTAGATTGGTTGCCGTGGACCAGTAACCGGAGTCGTCGGCGGCCGAGGCAATTTTCAAACCCGAGGTCACCCTCGCCTGTGTCTTCGTCAGCGTATCATCGCTGAACAACAGGGTTTGAAGCGCGCTCTGCACGTAGCCAGAAGAGAGAATTTTGGTCATCGGTACCTACATCGGCAATAAGTGTCAGAAACATGCCAATCAATCTGGCGAAGATCGCACTCTCATCATGAAGAGGCGTGGGAGCCAATCTCGAAGCTGCTAGATCGCCAGCGGTTGAAAATTGCAATCCTGAAGCAAGCCTTATATCAAGCCAAGCTATGCCGAAGCTTGCGTCATAGGCGTCAAAAACAGACTGTTCTCTTTTCAGAATAAAATGAAAAAACCGCACCGTCCTTTCGGACGGTACGGTTTTCTTACGTAATATCTGATGCTTAACGCTGGAACAGCGTCATGATATTCTGGGCCGAAGAGTTCGCAATCGAGAGTGACTGGATCGCCAGCTGCTGCTGTGTCTGGAGTGCCGAAAGCTTGGCGGATTCCTCTTCCATGTCCGCATCGACAAGTCGGCTTACGCCGGATTCCATCGCATCCGACAGTTTGGCGGAGTAGTTGTCCTGCAAGTCGATACGGGTCTGGAGCGCACCGATAGCAGCAGCCGAGTCCGTCAGGCCACTCATCGCAGTTTCGACGATGTTCATGAAATTGTCGATCTCGCCCTGCGTGGATATGCTGGTCAGAGCGACGCTCATGATGCTGCCGAGAATACCGCCCGAGCCAACGCCGCCGTTGATCGACTGGAACATGGCATAAGAACCGATATTGAATTTCGCTGTTGTGACGCTGACGCCACCGCTTGCCGTACGAATGAAACCATCGACAACGCTTGCCTCTGTCACAGAGCCATAGACCATCCAGTTTTCACCGGAGAAGGACGCGCCCTGTGCGATTGCGGAAAGCTGCTCCTGCAGTTTACCGATTTCGAGCTGGATCTGGCTCTTGTCAGTGGACTGCTCGCTGGCGGTGACAAGCTTTGCTTTGATTTCGTCAACGGCGCTGATCGCGCTTTCCATTGCCGCATAGGCGGTATCAACCTTGGCGGCACCCACACCCAGAGCGTCCGAAGCGGCATTTAGCGCTTTATTGTCGGAGTTCATGGTGGTGGAGATGGACCAATAGGCAACGTTGTCTTTCGCCTGACCAACGCGGTAACCAGAGGAAACGCGGTCCTGGGTGTCGGAGAGGTCTATGTTGATGGAGCGCAGCGTCTGAAGGGCAGACATTGCAGAGGTGTTTGTCAAAATACTCGTCATCTTCAGGTCGCCCCTTTGGCAAATCTTTTAGAAGGGACATTCCGGTCCAGCCGGGAAACGCAGCAGGCAGCTTCATGCTTCCCGACCTTGAAGTGGCCGGTGCGCTGTTTCGATGACCACAGAAGACAACTTTATGGTTAACAAAACTTTAAACGAAGGGAATCTTTTACCTTCATGAATGAAGCATTAAGGGCAGCCATTGCTATTAATGAACAATAACATATTGTTAAATTTAGATAATTTTGAATATCACAATATTAATTTTTCTTAAAAAAAAGCCGCGCAATGCGCGGCTTTTTCGCTTCAAGTGGATAGAGATTAGCCTCTGAAGAGAGACATGATGTTCTGCGAAGAAGAGTTGGCAATCGACAGCGACTGGACCGCGAGCTGCTGCTGGGTCTGCAGTGCCGAAAGGCGTGCAGATTCTTCTTCCATGTCGGCGTCAACCAGGCGGCTTACACCGGCTTCGATCGCATCGCTCAGCTTGGCAGAGTAGTCGTCCTGCATGTCGATACGCGAAGACAGAGCACCGAGAGCAGCCGCACCGTCAGTCAGTTTGTCAAGAGCGCCCTGAACAGTCGTCAGGAACGCATCAATTTCGCCCTGCGTCGAGTTGCTTTCCAGCTTGACGGACATCAGAGAACCGAGAACACCACCGGTACCAACGCCGCTGGAGATCGCAGAGAACATGGCGTATGTGCCAGCATCGAACGTTGCTGTCGTTACCTTGACGGCGCCGGCAGAGTCACGAATGAAGCCATCGACCACAGTCGTTGTCGATCCGCTGGCCTGAACTGCCCAGTTTTCGCCGTTGAAAGACGCGGCCTGACCGATTGCTGTCAGCTGTTCCTGAAGCTTGGTGATTTCAAGCTGAACCTGGTCTTTGTCGACGGATGTTTCGCTGGCAGTTGTCAGCTTTGCCTTGATTTCGTTAACAACGTCGATCGCGCTATCCATAGCAGCGTAAGCGGTGTCGACCTTGGCTGCGCCGACGCCCAGAGCGTCCGTTGCTGCGCCGAGTGCCTTGTTGTCGGAATTCATTGTCGTGGAAATCGACCAGTAAGCGACGTTATCGGCAGCCTTGCCGACCTTTTCACCAGACGAAACGCGGTCCTGCGTTGTTGCAAGATTCATATTGATAGTGCGCAGAGTCTGAAGTGCAGACATTGCAGATGGGTTAGTCAGGATACTGGTCATAGTATTATTTGCCCCTTTGGCAAGAATAATTGAAGGGACATTCCGGCTTTACCGGTAAACGACGATCAGCTTCATGCCTGCCGAATAGTATAGTAAATTCTCGGCCGTCGTTTTGGTAACCCGATCTAACATTATTAAGGTTAAGGACTTCCAAATATTCAGTAAAGAATGAGTTAATTTTGAAAATAATTTGTTAATACTATCTTAATGAACTAAGAACGCAAAAAGGCCGAACCTTTCGGTCCGGCCAATTTTTGAGACTGCTTGTTCTATTAACGGAACAGCGTGAGGATGTTCTGCGAAGAAGAGTTGGCGATCGACAAAGACTGGATCGCCAGCTGCTGCTGTGTTTGCAGAGCGGACAGTCTGGCCGATTCCTCTTCCATGTCTGCATCAACCAGACGGCTAACACCCGCGTCCATCGCATCGCTGAGCTTGCTGGAATACTGATCCTGAAGATCGATACGCGTGGACAATGCACCGAGGGCAGCGGCGCCCTTCGTCATTTTTCCGAGTGCTGTTTCGACCGTCGTAAGGAATGCATCGACCTGGCCCTGTGTAGAGATGGATGTCAAAGCGATTGTCATGACCGCAGCCAGAACACCGCCTGTACCGACGCCAGCCGTCGAGATGGCGGAGAACATCGCATAGGAACCTGCATCGAAGGTTGCAGTCGTGACCTTGACGGTTCCGTCGGTGTTGCGGATGAAGCCATCGACAACAGTCGTGGACGAACCACTAGCCTTAACGGCCCAGTTTTCACCGTTGAACGAAGCGGCCTGACCGATAGAGGACAGCTGCTCCTGAAGCTTGGTGATTTCGAGCTGAACCTGTTCCTTGTCTACAGACGATTCGCTGGCGGTCGTCAGCTTTGCCTTGATTTCGTTGACGACGTCGATTGCGCTGTCCATGGCGGCATAAGCGGTGTCGACCTTGGCCGCACCAACGCCCAGTGCGTCAGTTGCTGCACCGAGTGCCTTGTTGTCGGACTTCATCGTGGTAGCGATGGACCAGTAGGCAGCACCGTCGGACGCACCGCCGATTTTCATGCCGGTCGAAACGCGTTCCTGCGTCTTGCCAAGATTGCTGTTGATCGTGCGCAGTGTCTGAAGTGCGGAATTAGCGCTGGAGTTGTAGTTAATGCTAGACATAATAGTGCCCCTTTAAAACGCGGTACAAGATGAGGGACATGCCGGATTACAGGTACCGGCGCGAACGGTTCGGCATCATGCCACTCGGTTCCGATTTTCTTATGGACAACCAAACCCGTCACGCAGGGATCAAAATGCGCGGCAACGATTTCCAAGTCCTTAATTTTGAAGGTTGCGGCCAGTCTGTTGGTTTTGTTGGTTAATATCGCGCAAAGACCCGATCGCCAGCATTAACCAAACTGGGACACCGGCGACGACCGCAAGACCTGTTTCAAGCAAGCTTCGCAAGATAGGGTCATGTGGATATTCAAAGTCTGCGATACCTGCGCGCGTCATGGCGACTGTCTGGGCAAGGGACGGCAAGAGGATAGAACGGGACCCAATGCTAAACGAAATCAGCTACTCAGCCGCGTCGAAGCACTTCAAGACCGGTCAATACACACAAGCCTTGACGACGCTGAACAAGCTGATCGATACCAATCGCGATTCGCGGACCTATGCGCTCCTCGCGAAGACGTGTTTGCGGATCAATATGCCGGAACAGGCAGCCACATCCTATGAGCTGGCATACCAGCAGGGAGGTATGGATGCCGAAAGCTATCTCGTCGAGAGCATCAAGCTGCATTATGAGTGCGGACAAAAAGACAAAGCGCTTTCGCTCGCCAACAAGCTCATCCACAAATTTCATAAGTATCCCGAGATATGCTACATCGTCGGTACGATCCTGCTGGAACGGGGCGAACCCCGAATTGCGCGGGCGCTGAAAAATGTTCTGATGAAGAGCGATTCAGTTGAGCATATGAAACTGGGTGCTCGCATAGCGATTACGACCTGGGATTTGTTCGATCCGAAAGACATCGAAACAGCGCGCATTCTTCTTGCGAAATTGCCACGCCAACAGGCCGTGCGTTTGATGTATCTGACGTTTTGCCGCGAACACAGCAAGTTCGACGCCGTGGAAAAGCACCTGCCGATCATCGAAAACGCGATTGCAACCGGAGACACGGCTTTCATCGAGCTGGATGGCACGTTCTTCAATCTGCATTGGAGCGGCGACGAGCACATCAACCAGATGGCCCGCAGCAACACTCCGGTCTTTTCGCCCGAAATGAGCAGCAAACGCCGTAAGATGCCTCACGAGTGGGGGCAGAAGATCAGGGTCGGCTACCTCTCCTCCGACTTTTTCGACAAACATGCGACCATGAAGCTCATTCGCCGTGTGTTGGAACTGCACGATCGCGACCGTTTCGAAGTCACGTTGTTTTGCCACTCGGAACCCGACCTTCTTCAGACGAACCAGGCCGATCGCGCTTTGTGGGGACACGTCGTCACCATAAGAGACATGAGCAACGATGAAGCTCTCGCCGAAATCAAGGCGCGCGGCATCGATATTCTTGTTGACCTGAAAGGCCACACGGCCGGCAATCGGACATCCATTCTCAACATGGGAGCAGCACCGATCCAGGTCGCCTGGATCGGCTTTCCAGGTTCGACCGTTAACGTCGACCTCGATTACGTCATTGGCGACCATTACGTGCTACGCGACAGCTCAAAGCCGCACTATTACGAAAAATTCGCGCGGCTGCCTGAGACCTATCAGCCAAACGACCCGGTCAACCGTCCTTTGGCCAAGAAGATCAGCCGGGCGCAGGTCGGGCTTCCAGAAGACGCGTTTGTTTTCGCGTCCTTCAACGCCAACCGCAAGATCACACCCCGCACCATGGAGCTATGGGCAGAAATCCTCAAACGCGCGCCGAAAAGCGTCATCTGGATTTTGCACAACAGTCAGGACAGCAAAACCAATATTCTCACCAAGCTTATGGCGACGGGAATATCGGCAAAGCGGGTGTTCTTTATGGAAAAACTGGAGTTCGAGCTCCACCTCAACCGTATCACTGTCGCTGACCTTGGTCTCGACACTTTTCCGGTCAATGGGCACACGACAACGTCGGAGCAACTCTGGTCTGGCTTGCCGGTTCTCACAACGCAGGGCACGAACTTCGCATCCCGTGTGAGCGAAAGCCTGCTTCACGCCATCGGCGCGCCTGAACTGATCGCGGAAAGCGAAGCCGCTTACGTTGATCAGGCCGTCGCTTACGCTCTGGATCCTGCGCCGTTGGGTGATATCCGGGCCCGGATCGATGCCAACCGTTTCACTATGCCACTCTTTGATGCCGAGCGCTTCTGCCGTCACCTTGAGAGCGCATACGAAACCATGTGGGAGAAAGCAAAGGCCGGAGCAGAGCCTGATCACTTCGATGTGCCAGCCCTGCCTCCACGTAGCGCACCGTTCGAGGTCCGATAAGCACGACAGAGCTGGCCTGAAGACAACTTTGGCTGTCAGGTCGGCTCCGCATACCGAGCGGTTTAGTGGATGTAGCCCATGCGGATGGCCTTTGCGATCGCCTGGATACGATTGACGGAATCCAGCTTGATGGTCGCGGAGCCCAGATAGGCGTTGACGGTGTGAACCGACAGCCCGAGCTTGACCGCGATTTCTTCGCTGATACGGCCATCGCCGGCCAGTTGCAGGCAGGCGACTTCGCGCTCGCTCAAGGACTCGGCAGGCGTTACGCGACGCTCATCGAGCGCAAGCAGATCGACCATCACTTCAGTGCATTTTATATGCTGCTCAAGAACCAGCTCGTTGTCGAGCAGCAGTCCACCGCCACAAAAAATCACATAGCCGTTGCCAATGCTGCCAAGACGAACCGGCAGCGCCAGCCCGGGATAGGAGAGTTCGTCGTTGCCAAGCCTCAGCATGAGAGCTGCGACATCCGGAATATCGGAAAACCCAGTACCGTTTTCACTCTTCCACGTGACGGGAATCAGCGAGCGTTCCAGATGGTCAAGCAAGGCTTCACCCATGACCCGGACCAGTTTTGCGCTTTGTTCACCGGCGTTCATACCCCAGTTTTCGAGTTCGCAAGAGAGTTTACGCTTATTCGGAAAGCCTGATGCAACAGCTCTTAAAACAATGAAATTCTTGGCGCCCAACAGGCGCTGGATGGCCACGAGCTTTGGAAAAAGATCGGAACGACTGGTGGAGGTGCCCGTCCGGGTGGGAAAACCCTGCCCCACATTGGCACTCTCAGCTTCCTTGTAATACCCCATTCCGGTCGCCTTCAAACGAGATTGTTGCGAACCGCATAGGCAATGGCCTCGGAGCGGGTCTTTGTTGCCGTCTTGCGCATGACGCTGGTGATGTAATTGTTGATCGTGTTGCGCGATATGCCCAGAATGGTCGCCATTTCATCGCTGGTCTTGCCCTCGGCAATCCAGAAAAGGCATTCGAGTTCACGCTCGGTGAGATCGATATCACGCTCCGTACGGGATTCGGCAACAATACCAGAGCTTGCGAAATAACCTGCCAGCATGGCCGCCTCCTGTAGCCGGTCTTCCACCGGAGTGCTGTCTTCCGCAAACAGCATGAGAAGCGAGAAGCGTATGCGGCCGACGCAGAACGTGACCGAGCAATACTTGCGATCCACCCCTTCCGGGATCACCGCATCATCCGGTAAAAACAGCATGCGCGGCTTCAGCAGCGCCAGGCATTTTTCCATCTCGCTGACACGGTTCTGATTGTTGGTCAGCTCTGCGCCCAGCTTACGAACGAGATCGAACGGCCAGTCCGATGTCAGAATGAAATTGAGGCCCGCTTCCTGCAAAAGATCTTCGCGCGCCAACAGGTAGTGCGACGCACCGGCATAAGACGCGATCATCTCTACGGCAGCTGTAACGTTGCTGTCTCCAGCCGCGATGGAAATATTTCGCATCAGCTGGTCGCGCGGCAACGCTTTCACCGATCTGTCGAACGGCGTTGCAGAGAGCCTGCGAACATCAACATCCACCTTCAATAGCCTAGGCCCTCTTAGTTCTCCAATAACGGAGATTTCTTAACCGGGATGGAAATCATTTCCATTCAGAAACGCAACCAAAATAAAGGACTGCATCACTGACGACCGAATCATTGCATTTTAGGAGACGCTACGGCAAACGCCATAACCAGTCCAAGGCATTCCACTTATTTCGTCTCCTTGTCACGACGAAGGAAGCATATTGATGTTCTCAATGTCGCACAGGGTTGATTTCATTATTCCAAGGTAAATTATCGGCTTGATGAACAAATGATAAATTCTGTCCTAAAAAAGAACACGCGCTTGGATTTGATGCAAGGGTAAAACGAAAAACGACCGGCAGAAAACCGGTCGTTTTGATTAGGCTGCTTTTTCGATTGCCCATTTGCGTAGTATCTTGGCCGCGCGTTCTTCGCTGATTTCCACCATGCGAGACAGGCGGCGCTCCGGCCCTTCGCGAACCCGGCGGGTGAAATCGCCACCGCCATCGTCGCCGGACAGGAGATCGTCGGTGCTGTCGAAGCCGAAGTCCGCGCCGAAGCCGTCCATAAGACCTCCCCCGGCGCTTGCTCCGCCCATAGCCGGCGAGAAGTCGGGGAGTTCGAGACCCGCGGCTTCCTGGCCGATTTCTGCAGGTGACGACGCGTTGCCGCCCGAAATGGAGCGTACGATTGGACGTACACCGAGCCAGACCACGAGGAACGCGACCAGAACGAAGGCCAGTGAGTTGATGATACCTGCCGAATTGCGGCTCAAGACTTCTGTAAAGCCTGGACCGGCAACGGCCTGGTCGAGCAACTGGGTCTCAAGGAAGTCCATGGCCGTGATGGTCACGATATCGCCACGGTCCGTCGAAATGCCCGCAGCGGATGCCACAATTTTCTGCATTTCGGCGAGATAGGCGTCGATCTTAGGCTGATCGGCATTTTCGCCGATCATTTTTGCCAGACGACCTTTGTTGACGACAACGGCAATGGAAATCTTGTCGACGGTGTAGCCATTGCGAACCGTGGCTGTCGTCTTGGAATTGATTTCGTAGTTTGTCTGCTCTTCTTTTTTCGCCGTCTCATCGGAAGATTTCGGGCCGCCGCCACCGCCCTGAGGGGCTGCCTGCGGTACGTTCTGCTCAACGGTTGCAGCCGAGTCAGGTGTCGTTTCCTGAGATTTCTGGTCTTCCTTGGTGGTGCGTACGGACCGTTCTACGCGCGATTCAGGATCGAAGACCGTTTCCTGAATCTGCTGGGTGTCGGTGTTCAACTCCGCTGTGACAGTAGAGCGAAAATTGTCCATGCCGAGAAAGGGCGCCAGCGCCTTGTCGATCTTGGTTTCGAGTTCCTGCTGGACGTTCTGGGACAGTGTCAGCGAGCGGTTCAACGCGCCGTTGCCGACATCGTCGCCAGAGGCCAGAAGCTGGCCAGTGGAATCAAGAAGCGTCACATCGTCAACCTCAAGGCCGGGAACAGCCGAAGCGACGAGATGACGAATGGATGATGCGGCCTTGCGGCCGGCCGATGCGCTTGCGCGGATCATGACAGAAGCGGTTGGCTTTTGCTCGCCGCGACGGAAATTCCCGACATCGGGCATGACGATATGGACGCGGGCAGCGGCAATACCATCGATCTGCTGGATGGAACGTCCGATTTCGCCCTCAAGGGCGCGGACACGGGTGACTTCCTGCATGAAGGAGGTGAGACCCAGCGAACCGACATTGTCGAACAGTTCGTAACCGGCATTGGCGCTGTCAGGCAGACCGCGCTCGGCAAGCAACAGGCGCGCCTTGCTGGTCATGCCTACTGGGACCTGAAGGCTCGTGCCGTCAGAACCGACCTGAAAATCGACATTCGATTCTGCAAGCGCGATGCTGATCTTGTTCAGATCCATCGTTTCGAGACCGACATAGAGCGTTTCGTAGGCAGGTTTGTTCACATAAAGCGCAGCAGCGAGAATGATTGCCATGGACAACACGCCCACACCACCCAGCATCAAAAGCCGCGTCTGGCCGAGAGCCGCGAAATTTTTTAAAACCTGAGGGAATTGATTTAACAGATTCATTCTGTTCCGCACCGTCATTCAATGAGTCCAAGACCTTCTGGTCCCATTGGCACACTATGCGGCGAAGCTTGCGCGAGCGTTTCCCCTATCCGTTTCCCTTGCCTAAATTACGGGTCCCTGTCAGGACACGTAATTGGAGATAATGGCAGACACCTGATTGGGCGTCAGCGATCCCATATGGGTGTTGAGGATCGTATCGATCTGCTCGCTGGACAGGCTCACCAGCGTGTCTGTGGATAGGCCGGTGATGCCGGTCGGGCTGAAGGCCGCGATATCGGAGGTCGAGAACTTCGCGATATTCTCCTTGGAGAGAGCCGCCACCTGGGCCGATGTCAGCGCGCCGACCTGCGCCGGTGTCAACGCCTCACTTTGCGCAGTCGTCAACGCACCGATCACGCTGGTTGCAAGACCGGAAATCGCGCCGGTGGAAAAAGCCAGAATGTCGTCCGTTGAAAACAGCGCGATATCTTCTGTTCCCAGCGCCGCCGCCTGGATGGCGTTCAGGGCGTTGATCTGCGTTGTCGTCAGCGCATCGACCTGTGTCGTCGTCAGTGCGACGATCTGGTTGTAGCCCAGCGCCCCAACCTGGCTCGCACTCAAAGCGCCGATCTCGCTGGTCGTCAATGCCGCGATGATGGCGGTCGACAGGCCGCGAATGGAGCCGGAGGCAATCGCAGCGATATCGGATGTCGAGAATGTCGACATGGCCTGTGTCGTCAGACCAGCCAAACCATCTGCGCTGAGTGCTGCAATCTGAGCAGTCGAGAAGGATTCAACCTGATCCTTGCCAAGCGCTGCGACCTGTTTGCTGGTCAGCCCGGCGATGCCGGCCGTTCCCAAGGCCGCCAGTTCGCCCGTGGACATCGCCGCAATGAAGTCGGTCGGCAATCCGCCGATGGCCGACGAGTTGATGGCAGCGATCTGGGCCGAGCTGAGCGTCTGCAACTCCTCCGCTGTTAGCCCTGCTACTGCCTTTGACGTGAGATTATTGACCTGTGTGGTGGACAGCACATGCAATTGTTCCAGGCTGAGAGCCGCGACCTGATCGCTGGAGAGACCGGTGATACCGCCCGTGCTGATCGACACGATCTGGCCCGTCGAGAGAGCCGCGATGTCAACAACTTCCAATGCTGCGACCTGCTGCGAGCTAAACGCCCCGATCTGGCCGAGCGACAGAACGCTGATCTGATCGACTGTCAGGGCGGCGATCTGTGCCGTGGAAAGGCCCGGAATAGCAGCTGCACTCAGAGAATGGACGACTTCAGTGGACAACGAAGCAACTGTCGCCGTGGACAGGCCACTGATGGCGGCGGCGCTGATGGCCGCGATATCGGCCGTCGAGAATGTCAGAAGATCGTCCGTACCGAGGGCCGCCAGCTGTTTCGATCCCAGCGCCGCCACCTGAACAGGCGTGAAGGCTTCCACCTGATCGACACTCAAGGATGCGATCTGCCCGGTTGTGAGGCCGGAAATACCAGCGGTGCCGAGGGCTGCAATCCGTTCCGTTGGCATGGCGGCCAGCGCCGAGGTGGATAAGCCTTGGATCACATGCGCTGGTAGCGCCGCCAGATCATCGGTAGACAGTGCAGCAATATCGTCCACATCAAAGGCAGAAAGCTGCATGGAGTTGAGAGCGGCAACCTGTACAGGTGTCAGTGCCTCCACCTGCTCCGTGGAAAAGGCCGTGATCTGGCCAGTTGACAGGCCTGCGATGGCGGCTGTGCTCATGGCCATGATCTGCGCAGACGACAAGACTGCCGCGCCCGTGCTTCCCAGGGCAGCCACCTGTTTGGAGCCAAGGGCTGCCACTTGCGCCGTCGTCAAGGCTTCCAGCTGCGCTGGTTTCAAAGCCGCAATCTGCGCGGTCGAGAGACCAGCAATGCTGGCCGTTCCGAGAACAGCGATGCGCTCCGTTGGAAGTCCGGCAAGTGTCGTGGTCGTGAGACCAGCAATCGCACCCGAAGACAGAGCTGCAAGCTCGGCAGTCGAAAACGCGCTGAAGTCGTCCCCGCCCAAGGCGCCAACCTGCGCAGAGGTCAGCACCGCAACCTGCGTCGTGTTGAAGGCTTCGATCTGCCCCGTCGACAGAGCCGCAATCTGGTCTGTGGTGAGACCGGCTATGCCAGCGGTGCTCAAGGCTGCGATCTGGCCTGTGGATAGCGCGCTGGCACCGACCGTGCCCAAGGCTGCGATCTGCTTGGAGCCAAGTGATGCAATCTGCACCGTCGTCAAGGCACCGATCTGCACGCTCGTCAGCGACCCGATTTGTCCCGTGGACAGGCCAGGAACACTGCCCGCTCCAAGCACGGCGATGCGCTCTGGGGAAAGACCGGCAAGCGTCGCGGAGGATAATCCAAGAATAGCGCTTGAGCTCAGGACTGCGAGTTCAGCGGTCGAAAACACGCCAATGTCGGCGGCGTCAAGCGCTGCGACTTGCGACGAGGTAAGGACGGCGACCTGCGCTGTATTGAGCGCTTCGATCTGATCTGTGGAAAGCGCGCCGACCTGGGCTGGGGAAAGGCCGGGCACGCCCATCGTGCTGAGTGCAGCAATCTGGGCCGTGGACAGCGCACCGACACCGGCGGTTCCAAGGGCTGCGATCTGCTTTGAACCGAGTGCGCCAATCTGCGACGTGGTCAGCGCTCCAAATTGTGTCAATGTCAAAGATGCAATCTGGGCTGTGGAGAGACCCGCCATGGCCGACGAGGATAATGCGGCGATGGTCTCAGCAGGTAGCAAAGGCAGCATGTCGGTGGACAGGCCCGCGACCGCGCCGCTGGAAAGCGCCAGAATATCTCTGGTCGAAAAGACCTTGAGATCGTCGACGTCAAACGCTCCAACCTGCGCAGAGCTTAGCACAGCAACCTGCCCGGTTGTGAGCGCTTCCGCCTGAAGCGTGGTAAAAGTGGCGATCTGCGTGGTCGAAAGACCCGTGACGCCGTCTGAACTCAAGGCCGTTATCTGAAGCGTGGTCAACACTTTGATCTGATCGGAGTTGAGGGATGCCACCTGTCTCGAAGACAAGGCAGAAACCTGCGTGCTCGACAGCCAGCCGACCTGGCCGGTACTCAAGGCTGCGACCTGTTTGGTCGTCAAGCCTGATATACCAGCCGTGCTGATGGCGCCCAGTTGGAAAGTCGTCAACGCTGCAATCGTCTCAGTCGACAATCCGGAAATCGCAGCAGAGCTGATCGATGCGATGGATGCGGTGGACATCGACGTCAGATGGTCGCTGCTCAGCGCCCCGATTTGCTGTGACGTCATTGCGGAAATCTGTTTCGTTGACAATGCATCGATCTGCCCGGTGCTCAAAGCACCGATCTGACCGGTCGTCAGGCTTGCGACAGCGCTGCTGCTCAAAGATGCGAGCTGAATCGGCGTCAGACCCTTGATGGTATCTGTCGGTAGGGTCGCAATAATGGCCGGATTGATGGCGCCAATATCAGCGTTCGAAAATTGCGCTATGCCATCTTTTCCCAAAGCGCCGATCTGTGCAGAAGACAAAGCCCCGACCTGGAAAGCGGTCAACGCTTCGGCCTGTAGCGTTGTAAACTTTGCAAGCTGGGCCGGGGTCAGCCCGGAAACACCAAGGGTACTCAAAGCCGCAATCTGTGATGTCGTGAATTTTGCGACGTCATCTGGGTTGAGAACGGCAATCTGGCCCGCGGTCAGCGATGAGACCTGTTTTGTGGTCAATGCGGGAATTTGTGTGCTGTCGAGCACTGCGACCTGACGGGTTGTCAGCGCCGGGACGCTGGAGGGGTTCAGTGCCGCAATTTGCGCTGTCGTCAACGACGCCAGAACGGCCGTCGATAGCCCGGAAATGGCATCGGACTTGATGGCCGCCATATCGTCAGTGGAGAATTTGGCGATGGCGTCTTTTCCAAACGCGTCGATCTGATCGCCGACCATGACCGATATTTGTATGGTTGTCAGCGCCTCTGCCTGCAATGGCGTCAACGCCGCAATCTGCTTGCTGGACAGGCCGGAAATACCCGCGGTACCAATAGCTGCGATCTTGTCGGCAGACAGAGCCGCAATCTTGTCCGTGCTCATTGCGGCGATCTGGGTGGCGCCCAATTCACGCACCTGGGCTGTGGAAAGGCTGGCGATCTGGAGGGTTGTCAACGCAGCCACTTGAGCGTCGGTCAGATTTTTGATCGTGGCAGGTTGAAGCGCTGCAAGTTTATCGGTAGCCAGCGATTGCAGATTTGCCGCATCCAGCGCAGCAATCTGGCCGGATGTGAGCGCCCCAATCTGCGCCGTCGCCAGCGCCGCGAACTGAGCTGTGTCGAGCATATCAATCTGGTCAACCGTCAAACTTGCCACGGCGGACGTCGAAAATGCCCCTATCTGTTCTGTTGTCAGCGCCTTTATCGCAGTCGTGCTGAAGCCGGCAATACCCCTTGCGGTGAGAGCGGCGATGTCTGCTGTCGAAAATGTCGCAATATCCTCAGGCCCAAATCCCGCAGTCTGTGCCGATTTCATCGCAGCGAGCTGACGCGTGGTGAAGGCATCTACCTGCAAGGTCGAGAGCGCTGAAATCTGATCTGACGTCATGGACCCGACGGAGCCAACGCTTAACGCAGCAATCTGGTCCGCTGACAGTGCCTCGATCAGGTCTTTCGATAAGCCGCTGACACCGCTTGCGCTTAAGGTCGCGACAGCCGCCGTCGAAAGTGCCTTGATGTCTTCGGCCTCAAACCCTTTGATCTGGTTCGATGTCAGCGCCGCAACTTGCGACGACGACAAGGCTTTCATCTGCTCACTCGAGAGAGCCGTTATCTGTTCCGCAGTCAACGCGGCCAACGTCTTTGGCAACATCGTGGATATCTGCGCCGTGCTCAACGCAGCGAGAGACGTTAAAGGAAGGGCTGCAACTTGCGTGGTACTGAGGGCTCTGGTCTGGCCTGTCGTCAATGCCGCGACCTGAGTGGCCGTCAAGGCGACGATCTGATCCTTCGTCAATTTCGAGACGGCATTGGTGCTCAAAGCCGCAATTTCCGTTGGCTTGAGCGAGGCAAGAACCGCCGTAGAAAGACCCGGGATGGCCGTCCCGCTTAAAGCCGGGATGGAAATCTTTGCAAGATCAGAGGCATCCAGCACACCCACTTGCGCAGACGTGAGCGCGCCGACCTGTATGTTTGAGAGATACGTGAACATGTCGGCTGGTAGAGCATCGATCTGATCTGTGGTCAGCGCGGCAACGGAAACCGTGCTCAACGCGGCCACTTGCATGGAGGTCAGCGCAGCGACGACGGCGGTGCTCAAGCCCTGGATGGCCTTGGAGCCGATCGCGGCGATATCCGCTGTCGAAAACGTAGTAATTTGGTCCGTTTCGAGCGCGCCGAGTTGCGATGAACTTAAAGCTTTGACTTGGTTCGGCGACAAGGCTTCAACCTGAGCCGTCGTCATCGCGGCAATCTGCGCCGTCGACAAGGCAGCAATCGCTGCGGTATTCAGAGCTGCGATACCCTCATTGTCAAGTGAGGCGACTGTTTCTGCGGACAGCAATTTGACGTGTGCCGGTTTGAGCGCGCTCAGTTGGGTTACCGTCAACCCCTCCAACTGAACGCTTGTAAACGCACCAAACTGTTCAGTCGACAAGGCAGCAACAGCAGCAGAACTGAAGGCTGCGACCTGCTCTTCCGTCAGGCCCTTCAATGCGTCGGCGCTCAAGCCCGCAATACTTTTGGTCGAGAGGGCGGCGATATCATCCGTCGAGAATGTCTTGATCTCGTCGGCGCCGAGAGCCGCGATCTGGGACGAGGTCAGCACTTTGACCTGAGCCGCAGTCAGAGCCTCGACCTGATCGGCAGACAGTGCGGCAACCTGCGTTGTGGTCAGTTTGGCAATCGCACCGGTCGACAGAGCGGCGATCTGATTGGCCGTGAACTCGGCAATGACGGATACATCGAGGCCTGGAACCGCTTTGCTGGATAAGGCTGCGAGCGCTGAGGGTTCAAACTTGTCAATGTCATCCTTAGACAGAACTGCCGCCTGAATGGATGTCAGTGCGGCCAGTTGGGTCGATGTCAAAGCGCCCGGCTGGCTTGATGTCAGCGCCAATATCTGATCGGTCGTGAGCTTCGCGAACGTGCTGGCACTGATTGCCGCCACCTGCTGGGAACTCAAAGACGAAACGATCTCCGTCTTCAAGCCCACAGCAGCTGCACTCGTGATCGCAGCTATGTCGCCTGTTGAAAAGGTCGCCATCTGATCTTTATCGAGCGTTGCGACCTGGGTCGAACTGAGTGCTTTGACCTGAGCCGGGGTAAAGGCCTCCACCTGCGCGGTGGAAAGCGCACCGATTTGCTCTGTGGTCAGACCCGTGATTGTTTTCGTCGAAAGTGCCGCGATCTGCGTCGGCGTCAGAGCTTCGATGTCAACGGCCGTAACGACTGCCACTTGAGATGAGGTCAGCGCACCGATCTGGCGGACGTTCAAGTTCGCAAGCTGCGTCGAGGATAATTCCGCAATCTGGCCGGTAGAAAGGCTCGCGATCACAGCCGTGCTGAATGCGCCGACAGCAGCTACCGTGAAGTTGGAGACATCTCCCTGCTCGAGTGCGGAAATCTGGTTGGCCTTCAGGGCAGACGCCTGATCGGGCGTAAAATATGCGAATTCGACGGAGACGAGGCTCGTAAGCTGCTCGCTCGTCAGCTTTGCAATTGCCTGGCTGTTGATGGCGGCAAGCTGCACATCGGAAAAGGAACTGAAGGCTTCCGTCGTCACCCCGGGCATGGCAGTTGCAGAAATCGCAGCAATTTGAGCCGTGCTTAAAAACGGAATGACCTTATGGCTCAAGCCCGGCATGGCTTTGCTGGAGATGGCAGCTATATCTGCGGTGGAGAACTCCTTGAAGTCCTCCGGGTCAATCGCTGCCAGTTGCTCGGAACTCAGAGCTGCGATCTGCGATGGTGTGAGTGCTTCGATGGTAACATCGTTCATGTCGGCCAACTGTTGCGTGGTCAACGCAGCGACCTGCTTCTGGCTGAAGCTTTCGATGGAGGCTTTGTTGAGAACCGCAAGCTGGTCAAGGGTCAGCCCCACCATCCCGCTCTCGGAAATGCCACTCAGCTGTATCCGTGACATCGTTTGCAGATCTTCCGTCTCGATCGCCGATATCTGTATGGACGAAAATGCGCCGATCTGCCGCGAAGACATGGCAGACACCTGTTCGGTCGTGAGGGATGCGACGTCTTCCGTGGACCAGCTGGCAACTGTGGCCGTCGATAGCTTCGAAATCAGGCTGGGCGTTAAAGAAGGTATGATCGACGTCATGTGCAGGCCTTGATCGCGAGTTCAAATATCGAAGACAATTCGGAAGCCGCAACGCCTCCGGACGAATGCCTGAACAGCACGAAGAAAATAACCCTGCCCAGCCCCTGTCGTGCAGAACGTTGCCCGGGCCAACGGCCAAGGCATAAATCCAGCTGTAACAATTCTAGGTTTGGTTGCTTGCGCGAGGCTGTCAGGTTTCTCGATCTAAAAATCGGGGCTTGCGCGCAGTCAGCTTAAAGCGGTGGATTGAGGAAGGCAGGCATGGGCTCGCCCGTCTGTTCACGCGACAGGAAGAGAGCAGCCGTATCCAACGCCTCGCGGATGGTAACATCCATATCCAGATATCGATAGGTTCCCAGCCGGCCGACGAAGGTTACGGCTTTCTCAGCCGTCGCCAGAGCTGCATATTGCGCCAGTTGCTCTTTTTCCTCGACTAGGCGAATGGGATAATAGGGCACATCGTCAGGGCCGCATTCGCGCGAAAACTCACGATAACAAACCGATCCCTGATGCTTTTCCCATGGCGAGAAATGCTTGTGTTCCGTAATGCGCGTGTAGGGAACCGAGACCTCCCCGTAGTTCATCACCGCGCAGCCCTGATAGTCACCATCATAGGTAAAACGTTCGAAATCGAGCGTGCGATAGCCGAGCCGGCCATTGGCATAATCGAAATAGCCATCGAGAGAACCGGAGTAGAATGTGTGGTCGTAGCCATCCGTTTCGCTGCGCTCAAAATTGCTGTTGAGATGAACCTTGATGCCGGGATGATCAAGGATACGCTCAACCATCGGGGTGTAGCCGGTTTCCGGCATACCCTGATATTTGTGGAAGAAGTAATCATCATCATAGTTGAAGCGTACGGGGAGGCGTTTGAGGATCGACGCGGGCAAAGCTGTTGGCGAGCAGCCCCATTGTTTTTGCGTGTACCCCTGGAAAAAAGCCTCATAAAGATCTCGGCCGACAAAGCGCAGCGCCTGCTCTTCGAAGGTCTGTGGATCCTCGATCGTTTTGTCGGCCTGATCTTCGATGAACGCTTTCGCCTCATCCGGCCGAAAAGTCTTGTCGAAGAACTGGTTGATGGTGTGAAGATTGACCGGAAGTGAAAACACCTCGCCACGGCTGGTCGTTTTCACCCGGTTCTTGTAGGGCATGAAGGTCTGGAAGCGGTTGACGTAATCCCACACATGCGCGTCGTCGGTATGAAAGATATGCGGGCCATAAACATGCACCATCACGCCCGTTTCACCGTCGCGCTCGGTGTGGCAGTTGCCCGCGATATGGTCGCGTCTGTCGAATATATCGACCTGGTGGCCCGCTTGCGCAAGCTCGCGACCAATCACGGCTCCAGAGAGACCCGCACCGACGATAGCAATCTTTTTCGACTGGGACACGCTCGACCTGCCTTATTGGATGTATCGATCGCGAGCGCGCAAGAAACGAAACAGCGCGCGGATCGAAAGATGTTGGGGACGTTGCCGGGAAACCGGTTTAATCGGAACGCCTATGCGTCGTTGCTTCCGTTACCGGTCCACAGCCTGATGTCATGGGGGATGGCAGCGAAGGCATTCCACTCCCTCAGCTTTTCCAGATATCGGTTGCGGTAAGTCTGCTCATCAACAAATTCCAGGTTTTCCAGAACAAGTTCGGTCCCGATTTCGTAGTAGACATCGAGGTTTCGCAAATCGGGAACCGGGGCCTGGCCACGCTCCGCTTCGCCTTGCATCTGCCAAAACAGCTCTTCCAGACGGCGGGCCAATCCGGGAATGTCGCGCAGCGCGCTCGTTTCACGATTGGCTTGCAGCTTGTCTCTCACTTGCTTCAAGGTCGTAGGTTTTTTGGCATAGGCAATCGCCTTGTCGACATAGTCTTCCGGGCCCGTGCAGATCAGTTCCGGCACGCCGGTTGCAGCCACAACGCTGCTGCAGAAGCGCGCGGCGAAGCTCTTGCCAGGGAACGTCAGCACGGGAAGCCCGACCGTCAATGCGTCACCGGCCGTCGAGTGCGCACCATAAGGGAAAGTGTCGAGAAACAGATCCGCCACGGCGATGCGCGCCAGATGCTGTGCATTGCCAGCCTTGGGCGCGAAGATGATCCGCTCAGACGCGATGCCCGCGGCCTGCGCCAATTCTCGTAGTCGTTGATCGGCTTTTTCGTTACCGCTCAACAGCCACAAAATGCTGTCAGGCGTGGCAGTAAGGATTTTCATCCACTGGTCAAACGTGCCAGAGGTGATCTTTTGCATGCCATTGAAGCAAGCAAATACGAAGGCATCTTCCGGCAGCCCTACGCTCGCTCGCGTCGGCTTCTCGGCGATCGTGCGCTTGCGATCGATCGGTTGATTGCAGGCAATGCGCAGAACTTTCTCCGAGTAGTAAATCTCGCTTTCGACGGGCACGATTTGGGCATCTGCAATCATATACTGGTGGAACGGACTGCCCATCGAGCCGGGATAACCGCAGAAATTGACGATGACAGGTGCGGGACGATAAGCGAAAATTTTCGTGCGGGCATGTTTCGTGTAACCGTTGACGTCGATCAGAATGTCGATCTCGTCCTTGGCGATCTGTCGCGCGGCGGCTTCATCTGTCAGCGTGCCGATGTCATGCCAGGTGTCGACCGCTGCCTTCATGCGTGTCTGTGTTTCGTCCTTGGCAACTGGCTCGCCACAGTAATAGGCATGGATCTCGACACTTGCCTTGTCGTGACATTCCAAAACCTCGCGCAAAGCAAAGCCGACCGCATGGTCGCGAAGGTCGGACGAGACGTAACCGATGCGCAGGCGTTGCCCTGTGCCGGTCTTCTGTTTGACCTGGCTGCGTGGAAAATCCTTGATATCAAGGCGGCCGACGAAACCCTTGTTGTAGACATACGCACGGGCCAATTGGAACATCGGGTCGTCGGAATAGCAGCCCAATGTCAGCGGTGACATGGCATCCACCATCTGACGCATGGTGATATGGTTCGACGGGATGAGGATCGGCCATTTGCACTGGCGCTGACGAATGGCGCTCCAGTGCTGGCCGGTTTCTGGCTTGTCCGGCCGCAACTCCATGGCCTGCCACATCACAGCCTCAGCCTCATCCAGCAAACCGGCATTTTCCATCACGCGGCCAATGTGCTGCAACGCCATGAACCGGTAGGACACACGGTCGGCGGTGCTTTCGTCCGTGCTCTCGACAAAACTCTTCCACTGCTGGATGGCCTGTGGGGCTGCGCCGGCGTCTTCATAGGCCCGCCCCAGGTTGATGTGAGCAGGACCAAACATGGGATCGACTTTCAGCGCGGCACGCATGGCGTTGATCGATCCAGGCAGGTCGTTGAGTTGGCGCAGGGTGACAGAATAGTTGAAGTATACCATCTGCTGTCCCGGCTGGGACTCGTTGAAGGCAAGCCAGGTCTTGTAAAGCTCGACCGCCTCGGCTCGTCGGCCTTCTGCACTGAAGGTTTCGGCAAATTTGAAGAGGTCCATCAAAGACAGACGCTGGGTCTTCGCAAGCTCAAGCACATTCGGGAAAAGCGAACTGGAGACATTGCCGTTTGTTACACTATTCATCAATCTGAACCCCGAATATGGCGTGCTGTTCGCCACATGTACCATTGTCTATGGAAATCGGATTGCAGATTAATACTTCGAAGCTTGTGCCGCGCTTTACGTGCACAAAAATGATGCTTCATTGCCTCATAAATAATAGGAAATCAATTTTTCAGTGTTCGATAACCGGTGACGATACAGGATTGCACCGCCACCTTGAGCTTCAAAAAACTGATTCTAGAACAAATCGCAATCACCGGAAACCTTGTCGAGCGGTTGCGAATGGCCATGACGCAAGCCTGCACCCAGCGCCTTTTGCATTTCAGCCAGCTTGACGAGGCTGAGCGCAGTCGAGACATCGACGGCCCAATCGAGCGGGATGGAACCCGTAATCGTATCGATGAATTCGGCGAGACCGCGGGTCTTTTGGACAGCAAGGTCTATACCCTGGAAAAGGCGCATGCCTTCCACGGTGACGGCACCATCGGTCGCCTCGAGCAATTGCGGTTCTATTCTCTCGATCAGGTACGCCACATCGTGAAGCTCCGAAACGACCCGCATCAAGACATCGGGAAGTGCTTCTTCGAATGGGGACAACTGCGCTTGCTCGGCGATCTGCATAAATGACTCCGTGACCAGAGCGCCGGATCGATGTTGCCAAGCTGGCGTCGACCCGATGCTGAAACAAGATGAAGAACGACTGAGCAAACCCGCTTTTGTAGCCGTTCTAGAAAAACTCGATATCGTTGGCGACTGGCTTTGGAGCCGGTGCTGGACGCTTTTCGAGGGCAACCGTAGACTGCGTTTCGGCACCGCTGAGTGGATGCTGGCGGGCACGACCGGACACCGGCCAGAACTCCACTTTTCTGCCCGAGTCTCCCCCGGTCGACTGCCCGAGAAGACGAATGCCTTCATCTTTTAGAAATTGCACCGCGAATGCAGCGTTCTGTTCGCCGACATTCGAGAAGCTGGCAATGGTCTTCGCCCCGCCGAAAATCTTTGCCTCGAGCCGATCACGGCGCGCGCCCTGCTTGAGCAGACCGTTGATCAGCAATTCCATGAGATGCACCCCATAGCGGGTTGCATCTCCGCCCCCGGTGCCCCCCGTTCCCGGCAGCAGAAAGTGGTTCATGCCGCCGACGCCCGCAACGGGGTCTCTCAGACATGCAGCCACGCACGAGCCGAGAATGGTCGTTAAAACCACTTCGGGATCGTTGGCGATTTTATACTCGCCTTGGATGATATGTACGCGCTTGGCTGCGGTTTCGATCATTTCAACGATCCAAATACGGCTTCGATTGCCGCCTTCATTTTGTCAATGGAGAATGGCTTTGCCAGAACGTTGTTGGCGCCCAGCTGCGCTGCCTTCTGAACCAGCGCGCGGTCACCCTGCGCGGTCAAGATGATGAAGGCTGCCTTCTTGGTCGTCGGGTTCGTGCGAACCGCCTGCAAGAAGCCAAGACCATCCATCTTCGGCATGTTGAAGTCGGAAATGACGAGATGATGGGGCTGCTGCTCCATGATCTTCATTCCCTGTTCGCCGTCACCAGCAGAGGTGATCTGCTTGAAACCGAGCTGCGTGAGTGCATCACTGAGGAGCAGGCGGCTGGTAACCTGATCGTCAACGATCAGAACTTTGATTTTTTCTGCAAGAGACATTAGTCGGAACCTTCTTTTCGGGCGGCAGTAAGTTTTAAAATTTCTTCGCCGATGGCGTTCAGCGGAAGTTGTGTTTCGACAGCACCAAGTTCGTGGGCGACCCTTGGCATGCCATAAACGACGCAGGTTTTTTCGTTCTGGCCAACGGTGCGGGCACCGGCATGGCGCATTTTCAGCAGTCCGGCAGCCCCGTCACGCCCCATCCCTGTGAGGATGACACCAACGGCGTTGCGTCCGGCGAGTTCGGCCACGGAATCGAACAGAACATCCACGGATGGACGGTGCCCATTAACAGGTTCCTTTTCCAAAAGCCTGCAGCTTGGCGCGGAATGATTAACGACCTGCAAATGACGCTCTCCGCCCGGTGCAAGATATATTTTCCCCGTTTGAAGACGCGCACCATCCGTGGCCTCCTCGACCACCGGCGCGCATAAACGATTAAGGCGCTCCGCAAAGCTTTTCGTAAACGTCGAAGGCATGTGCTGGGTGATGACGGTGGGCGGGCAATTGGCCGGGAATTTCTGCAAGACAGCGATCAGTGCTTCGACACCACCGGTCGATGAGCCGATCGCCACAATCTTTCGTCCAACGCGATAATCGCTGACGGCCATTGGCTGGGGAACAGGAGCCCTTTCAACTGCGACATTGCGATAGGACTGATGCTGCGAACGTGCGGCAGCCTTGACCTTTTCAGCCAGATCGCCAAACGGCCGGCTGTCACCCGGAGCAGGCTTTCCAACACAATCGAACGCACCGATTTCAAGCGCCGCCAGCGAGGCACCGGCACCGCGATGCGTCAGCGTCGAAACCATGATGACCGGCATAGGCCGAAGCCGCATGATCTTTTCCAGGAACTCGAGGCCGTTCATCTCCGGCATCTCGATATCCAGCGTCACAACATCCGGGTTGAGTTCCTTGATCGCCGCGCGCGCTTCCATGGCGTTGCCTGCCTGGCCAACCACGTCAACATCGGGGTCAGCTTTTAGGACAGCCGAAATCAGGCCGCGCATCGTCGGTGAGTCGTCAACGACAAGAACTCTGGCGGGTGCCGTCATGCTTTTCTCCCGCCGGGTTTGCCGATGTAGCGATAGGTCGTGATGCCAGTGTTGTCGAACAGTGCTTTCGGATCACCGGAGACACGCTCGGAGTGACCGATATAGAGATGTCCGCCTTCCGGCAGAAGGCCTGCAAAACGCGCCCAGATTTTCACCTGTGTCGGCTCATCGAAATAGATCACCACGTTGCGACAGAAAATGACGTCGAAGCCGCCCTTGAAGGGCCACTGCGTCATAAGGTTCAACTCGTTGAACGTGATCAGCTTTTTGACTTTGTCGCTGATCTGGTGCTTGCGGCGACCACCGACATCGACGTCCTGAAACCATTGCTTGCGCATGGCAGGTGTAACGGTTTCCAGCGCATTCTCATCATAAATCCCCGCTCGGGCCTGCGCCAGAATCTTCGGGTCGATATCCGTCGCCAGAATGCGGAAGTCGTATTCCGCGGCATTCGGAAACAGGCCCAGAACCGTCAGTGCGATTGAATATGGCTCCTGCCCGTCGGAACAGGCGGCAGACCAGATTCGCACACGGCCACCGGCTTTTGCACGGTTGATAAGCCCTGGAAGAACCTCATCACGCAGATTCTCGAAGTGATGGTTTTCGCGGAAGAAGCGCGTGAAGTTTGTTGTCAAATGCGACAGCATCTCACGACGAGCATGAGCGCCCTCTTGAGAGGAAACGAGGGTGCAATACTCCCGGAAACCGGAAATACCCAGATTGCGGATATGCTTGGACAGTCGTGAATAAACGAGCGACGCCTTTGTGTCGTTCAGATAGATGCCGGCATCGGCATAGATCATCGCGGCGATTTCGGACAGGTCGCGACGTGTCAGCGGATATTCTCCGCTGGCAAGCACTTCATCCGGGGATAGGCGTGTATCGTTAAACTTGAGCGCTGTCATTCATCACTACTTTCAACCCGCTACCGCAAGAGACATCTCTTGCTTGAGCGACTGGCCACGAGACGCGCCGACAACAGCATCCACATCGAGAATGAGCGCGACGCGGCCATCACCAAGGATGGTTGCGGCAGCGATGCCCGGCACGTGGGTATAGTTGGCTTCCAGTGACTTGATCACGACCTGGCGCTGGCCCTGGATGGCATCGACCATCAAAGCACGCTGGCCGCCACCTTCCGATTCCACCAGCAGTGCAACGCCGTCGACCGGGTTTGCCTGGGTGTTGCGGAAGTTGAGGATACGACCGACATCCACCAGCGGGCAGAAGGAGTTGCGGATGGAGATCAGGCGCTGGTTGGAGCCGAAGGAGTGAATGTTCACCGCTTCCGGCTGCAATGTTTCGACAATTGCCGTCAAAGGCACGACGAGCGTCTGACCGGCAACGGTCACCACCATGCCGTCGAGAACGGCAAGTGTCAGTGGCAGGCTCATGGTGAAGGTAGAACCGAGACCCGGACGCGAGGTGATGCTGATACGGCCGCCCAGTGCCTGGATCGAACGCTTAACCACGTCCATGCCCACACCACGACCCGAAATGTCGGAAATCTTGTCGGCGGTGGAAAAGCCCGGAGCAAAGATCAGATTGTCGATTTCCTCGTCCGTCAGATTGGCATCGGCAGCGATCAGATCGTTGTCGATTGCCTTCTGGCGAACACGCTCGCGATTGATGCCGGCGCCGTCGTCGGCCAGTTCGATCAGGATGCGGCCCGAGCGGTGCTTTGCCGTCAACTTGACAGTGCCTTCGGGGTTCTTGCCGGCGGCCTCGCGTTTTTCAGGCGTCTCGATGCCGTGGTCAACGGCATTGCGGATCATGTGAGTCAGAGGCTCGGCCAGCTTGTCGATGACCGTCTTGTCCACTTCGGTGTTTTCACCCTCGGTGATCAGGCGGATCTGCTTGCCGATCATGTCGGCGACTTCGCGCACGATACGCGACATGCGCTGGAAGACAGGCTTCACCGGCTGCGCGCGGATAGCCATAACGCTGTCCTGAATTTCGCGCGTCAGCTGCTGGAGTTCTTCAAGGCCCATATTGACGGCAGATGTGCCGGTCGTGTCGTTCTCGATGACGCTCTGCGACAGCATCGCCTGGTTGATGACGAGTTCGCCCACCAGGTTGATGAGGCGGTCGACGCGATCCAGATCCACGCGGATCGTCTGGCCAGCGCTAGAGTTTGCAGCATTGGCAGCAGCAGCAGCAGCAGCAGCGGCCGGTGCTTCCTTCTTTTCCGCAGCCGCGGATACGGCGCGCGTTACCTCGGTGGCGGCAACAGCGGTCGAGACAGTCTTTGTCGCGACTGTTTCTTCCGCAGCAGCCGGCTGGATGGCAGGCTCTTCGGCAGTTTCGTCGAGGACGGAAAGATCGAACGGAACCGGTATCATCGGCAGTTCTTCTTCGGCTGACGTCTCGGCCACGATTTCCGTGATTTCCAGGTCGCAATCCCACTCGGCGAATTCAAAGACAGTCCGGATGCCTGCGGCACCCTTGTCCGTCTTGATCGAAATCTTCCAGAAGAAATAGGCCGCTTCAGGCTCGATGTTTTCCAGCGCAGGCAAAGCGCTCATGTCGCAGTTGATGCTCATCTCGCCGATGCGGGAAAGATCGCGCAGCAACAGAGCTGACTCATTGCCCTTGGTATAGAGCGAGGTCTGCGGCTTGAAAACGACGTCGAAAGACGGCGTTTCCATCATCGGGACAGTGTCATCCTCGAACTCGCCGAAAGAAAAGGCAACGGGCTGGAAGCCGCTGTCGTCGGTCGGCGCGGGTGCAGCGGCGGCCGGTGCTGGCGCTGAGGGCTTGGCTGCTGCGGGTTCGGACGCGGCGCTGGACGAGACCTTCTCGCCGTTGGCCAGTGCTTCCAGTTCCTTGACCAGACCGCGCGTACGGCCATCTTCGACGCTGCTGCCATCACGGGCGGCATTGGTCAGGTCAGCCAGAACGTCAGCCGACTTCAGCATGACCTTCAGGACGTCCTGGTCGGGTTCCAGCTTGTTCGAGCGTACGCAGTCCAGTGTCGTTTCGAAAACGTGAGCGAATGCTACGAGATCGTCGAGACCGAACGCGCCCGCTCCACCCTTGATGGAATGAACGGCACGAAACACAGCATTTACGGTTTCCGGATCACGGTCCCCGTCATTCAATTTCAGAAGACCCGATTCCAGTTCAGCGAGTTGCTCTTCGCACTCCTGGAAGAAGATTTCTTTGATTTCGTTCATATCCATCGTGAGTAGTCCCGTATCAAGCAGTTACGCGTTCAATGGCATCGATCAGCTTTACAGGATCGAACGGCTTGACAATCCAGCCGGTCGCACCTGCCTGGCGGGCACGATTTTTCTTTTCAGCATCGCTTTCCGTCGTCAGGACAAGGATGGGGATCGCACGATATTTCTCATTGCGACGAACACCCTCGATAAAGCCGAAACCATCGAGACGCGGCATGTTGATGTCGGTGACGATAACATCGGGCTCGCAGCCTTCGAGCACTTCAAGACCTTCGATGCCGTCTTCAGCCTGGATCGTTTCAAACCCGGCATTGTTCAGCGTCAAAAGCAGCATATTACGGATCGTCCTGGAATCGTCGACCGTCAGAACCTTCTTCTTCATTTCTGCATCTCCTTCGGGAGCATATGATCGATGTCCACGCCGATCAGTTTAAGAGTTTTGTCAAAGGCGTCCGATGCCTTTGCAAAGGTGAATGACTTGCCATCGGCTTCCCAAGCCTTGATGCCAGCCATCAAGACCTGGGCGCATTGCACGCCCACGCGCTCGACCTCGGAGGCATCCACCGCAAGCGGGGCACCCCTCAATTCCATCAGCTTTCCGTGCAGGACGGATGCCTGATTGAGGTCCAGCACCGGTGACAATTTTAATGCCGGTTGCGCTGCTTTCCTGCTTGCCATCAAATCACTCCTTGGCGTCTGAATTGTTGGTGCACGTAGCCATACTCCACGCGATCTTCACGCGTGGTTGCCACGTTGTCTTGTGTGTGTCTGATGATCGGCTCTGCCGCAGATTGCATCTGGCGCGCGATGCGGAACTCCCGCACGGTACGACCCAGTTCCAGAATGACCGTGTGCAAATCGTCGGCCTCACCGGCCGCCGATGTCAAACGGATAGCGGAACGCTCCGCGTCAGAACCGATGGAACCGAGTTCAATCGCAACGGTCTGCAAGCTGGTAACGTTTTCGTCCGTACGGCGTGCAACATCGCCAATCATGTCGCTGACCCCGGAAACCTGGCGGACAACACCGTCAATGGCTTCCTGCGTGCGATTGACCATGCGAACGCCTGCATCCACCTGCGTTTTTGTGCCGTTGACGAGATTTTTGATTTCACGCGCCGCATCTGCCGAACGCTGAGCCAAAGCGCGCACTTCCTGAGCGACGACGGCAAAGCCGCGACCGCTTTCGCCCGCACGTGCGGCTTCGATGCCAGCGTTCAGCGCCAGCAGATTTGTCTGGAATGCAATTTCATCGATCGAGCCGATGATGCGACCGATCTGTTCCGCCGATTGTTCGATACCGGCCATGGCATTGATCGCCTCACCAACAGCCGTTCCGCTTTCCGTGGCGGCGTTACGAGCCTGCGAGACCGCCGTGTCGGCAGCAGCAATACGCTCGCTGCTGGAGCGAACGTCGTCCATGATCACACCCAAAGTGTCGGATGCGCTGGTCAATCTTAGCGCCTGCTGCGACGATGCAGATGCCATCGTCCGGCCCTCGCCCGCCAACCGCTCGGTTGCTGTATGTGCCTGATGTATCCCAGCCTGAGCCGATGCCAACGACGCTTCGATCTTCTCCAGCGCCCCGTTGAAGGCGTCGGCAAGATCACGATAATTATCTGGAATATCGCCGCTGATCCGTACCGTCAGATCGCCGGCCGCAAAGGCGGCCAATGCATCACCGAGGAGACGCTTGGCGTCTGCCTGATCCTCTTCGCGCTGCTTGGCCAGTTCCTGGGTATGGCGCAGGCGCAATTCGTTGAAGCGCAACGAAACCGCGATTTCAGTATCGACCATGACCAGCCGCACCACAGCCTTGACGGCTTCAGCCAATTCGCGCTGACGCTTGCGGTTGCCGGGCAAAAGTGTGCGAGGCGCATGGTCGGCAATCAAACCGCCGAGAAGATTTTCCAGCACCACGGCATGACCGGCGATGTGCCAGCGTGGGTCGAGCCCCATGCGGCTTTCGGTATCGGACAGGACCTTGATGCGCTCCGCGTAGACCGCGTCGAACCGGGCGTCCGTCATCACGCTCCAATGAGCAGTCTGGAGGTCGTGCAGCCGGTCGAGCTGGTTTTCACTTTCAAAGGATGGGGAACAGTCAGGCATGGACTGGAAGCGGACCATCAGATCGCGCAGGCCAGCCTTCACATGGGGTTCGAGCATGACGCGGTAGCGGCGCAACAGATCGCACTGGTCCTGATCCAGACCGGCAAAACGCAGACGGCCGCCCAGGCTGCTGCCCGTGGCCTTTCTCGTTTGATCTGTTGGCAATTCCTGCCCCAAGCGACGTCCCCAATAGCTACGCCGGTGGTAACCGGCTCATGACCGATTGAGAATGTCAGTATCCGGGTGGATATTTCACGAATCCGCGCACGACGAATCGTGGCAAGATGACGCTGCTGAGCCTTCTGCAATCAAAGAGAATACCGGATCGACCCGGTACGGCAGCGCGGCGTCATGCCTGGAAGGAGATTTTTCAAATCTCCGTTCCGCCGTGAAATACGTCCAATCTTTATGGTTAATTCCTTGCCCGAAAGTTAAGAACCAATACATAAACCAACAAATACTAAAATTTGCTGTATAATTCGGCCTTGCCACGTTTTTTCCTTACAGCGACCAGTCTCAGACGTCACATTTTTTTGGAAGGATATCCTTATTTTAGGCTTTCCACGCTGGACAATGGCGATACCATTCCCCTAAAAACACAGTGGATATCCACTTTTCTGGTGATGTTTTAACAAAACGCTGACGACGATTGAGGAGACACGATTTTGCCATGGATGGGGAAAAACCGCTGGACCCCGCGTTATTCCAAAAGGCTGATCGGTGTTTTTGCAGCTGGCATGCTTGTCTTCATCGGAATTCAGGCGAGCGTCAGCGTTGCCCTTACAGCAAAACTCCATCGACTTGAATCGTCTCAACGACCTCAGGCAGCCACATCGCTGGCGCACAACGCAACCAGTGCACAGCGCCATGATTCAGCACTCTGGACGTCTTACGCTCGGTCAGTGGATCACGATTTTGTTGATCCATTTTTACCGAACATAGCACTGGTATCAGGCGACATGAACGACCAGATCGGTGCAGAAGACATGCAATTCGGTGGGCATGGTCTTCGTCTCACCGGGACGGTCTCACCCCGCGGGCCACCCCGAGGAATTTCATAACCGTCGTGGCCAGTTATCTCCGTACTTGACGGAGTTGGCGAAGTTGACGGGCACAGAAACTGTCACATCTTAACGCCAGAAAATTGCCATTGTACATGAGTCTTGAAGCCCTCCTTCCCATTCTGATTGCCCTCCCCTTCATCGGCAGCATTGTGACTGCGATGATGCCGAGAGATGGCGCTGCCCGTGCGCCTGTGCTGGTTGCCGGCGGCATCGCCCTCTTCAGCCTCGTGACGACCATCCTGCTCTACAGCAGCGTCAAGGGCGGTGCAGTTCTCAAATACGATGTAGAGTGGCTTCCACAGCTTGGTCTGAATTTTACGCTCCGGCTGGACGCATTTGCGTGGATGTTCACGGTACTGGTCACCGGCATCGGTTTTCTGGTGGTGCTCTACGCACGCTATTACATGTCTTCGGACGACCCTATTCCACGCTTTTTCGCGTTCTTCCTGTCCTTCATGGGCTCGATGCTGGGAATTGTTCTATCCGGAAACGTGATTTTACTGTCAATCTTCTGGGAAATGACAAGCATCTTCTCATTTTTGCTGATCGGATACTGGCACCACAATGCCACAGCCCGCGATGGCGCACGTATGGCGCTCACCGTCACCGGTATCGGCGGCTTCTGCCTTCTGGCAGGGCTTTTGATCCTCGGTCATATGGCGGGCAGCTACGATCTGGATGACATCATCGCCAAGGGAGGCGATATCAGAGCGCACTCGCTCTATGTTCCCGCACTTGTCCTCATCCTCATCGGCGCACTGACGAAGAGCGCGCAATTCCCGTTCCACTTCTGGCTCCCCAATGCCATGGCGGCGCCGACACCGGTGTCCGCCTATCTGCACTCCGCCACTATGGTGAAAGCTGGCGTGTTTCTACTGGCGAGGCTGTGGCCGGTTCTGGCGGGAACACCGGAATGGTTCTGGCTGCTCGGTTTCTGCGGTATCATCACCCTGCTGCTCGGTGCTTACTTCGCCATGTTCCAGCAGGATCTGAAGGGACTTCTCGCATACTCCACCATCAGCCATCTGGGCCTGATCACTACGCTTCTCAGCCTCGGCAGTCCACTCGCTGCTGTTGCCGCCATCTTCCACATGATGAACCATGCCACCTTCAAGGCATCGCTTTTCATGGCAGCCGGCATCATCGACCATGAAACCGGCACACGGGATATGCGGCGCTTGAGCGGCCTCTATCCGTTTTTACCAGCAACTGCCACGCTCGCAATGGCGGCGAGCGCGGCCATGGCCGGTGTTCCGCTCTTCAACGGCTTTCTGTCAAAGGAGATGTTCTTTGCCGAATCCGTGGAAACCCATGCAGATTCCCTGCTGGACAAGGCACTTCCCTATGTCGCGACCTTATCGGGCGCCTTTGCCGTGGCCTATTCGCTGCGCTTCATCCACACGGTGTTCTTCGGACCGCCGCCACATGATATTCCCAACCCCAAGCCCCATGAACCGCCGCGCTGGATGCGATTTCCCATCGAGTTTCTGGTGCTGGCCTGCCTGATCGTCGGCGTCGTGCCGAGCCTGTCCATCGGTCCCTTCCTGCATTCGGCGGTCCTGTCGGTGCTTGGACCTCAGACCCCGGTCTATAGCCTGTCGATCTGGCACGGTTTTAACCTTCCACTGATCATGAGCTTGATGGCATTCGTGGGTGGCGTTGCAATCTACGCTTTGCTGGGTGGTTATTTCGCGCGCTGCGATGATGGTCCACCGTTCTTCCGGCATCTGCGCGGGCAACGTATTTTCGAGCGGGTCATGGTGACCGTTTCCTGGAAATGGGCGCGCTGGGCTGAAAGCAGGCTGGGGACACGCCGTTTGCAACCGCAACTGCGCATGCTGATATTGGTGGCGCTGGTTGCCGGTTTTTCACCGCTCGCATCGTCCAATTTCTCGTTGACACTTCCCGCTGTGACAACTTTTGATCCGATTTTCGCCATTCTATGGGGCATCGGGATGATTGCCGCCATGGGTGCCGCATGGCAGGCGAAATATCACCGCCTGGCTGCCCTCGTCATGCTGGGCGTATCAGGTCTTGTCACCTGCCTCACCTTCGTGTGGCTTTCAGCACCCGATCTGGCCATCACGCAGTTGCTGGTCGAAATCGTGACGCTCGTTCTCATTCTGCTGGGCCTGCGCTGGCTACCCAAACGTATGGTCAAGGTCGACAACAACAACGAACTGCCGTCCCAGCTTCGTCGCGGGCGCGATTTTCTGCTTGCCGTCTTTTGCGGTATCGGCATGAGCATCATCGCTTTTGCCGTCATGACGCTGCCCGTGCCCAACACCATCGCCAACTACTTCCTCGATAAAGCCTATAGCGAGGGTGGCGGAAGGAATGTTGTCAACGTCATTCTGGTCGATTTCCGTGGATTCGATACCATGGGTGAGATCGCGGTTCTCGCGATCGTCGGTCTCACTGTGTTCTCGCTGCTGCGTCGTTTCCGTCCTGCTCAGGAAAGCATCGGTCTGCCGGAACAACAGCTTATTCAAAATGCGTTCGATGCCGACAGCCCGGAACGCAGCAAAGGTGACACGGTTCGCGATTATCTGCTGGTCCCTTCTGTTATCATGCAGTGGATGTTCCCTGTCATCGTGACCTTCTCGATCTACCTGTTCATAAGGGGCCATGATCTTCCGGGCGGTGGCTTCTCGGCAGGGATCACCATGGCTGTTGCGTTTCTTCTGCAATATCTGGCCGGTGGGACCCGCTGGGCGGAAGACCGCATCCGCATTCTGCCGTTGCGCTGGATGGGGTTCGGTCTGTTGATGTCGGCAGCAACGGGCATGGGGTCTTGGCTCCTCGGATACCCGTTCCTCACATCCTATTTTCAATACACTGACATTCCCTACATCGGCAAAATGCCGACAGCGACCGCGCTGCTGTTCGACCTTGGCGTTTTCGCCCTCGTCGTCGGTGCGACGGTCCTTATTCTGATAGCATTGGCGCACCAATCGCTGCGTAACTATAAAATACGTGTGCCTGACGCCTCAAAAGCGGAGGAGGCGTAATGGAACTCATTCTTGCCCTGGGGATCGGTGTGATGACCGGATCTGGTGTCTGGCTCATCCTGCGTCCCCGCACCTATCAGGTCATCATCGGTCTTTCGCTTCTGTCCTACGCCGTCAACCTCTTCATCTTCGGCGTTGGCGGCATCAAAACGAATGCACCGCCCTTGCTGCTTGAGGGTGTCATCACGTCGACCTTGGCGGATCCCGTTCCGCAAGCACTCGTGCTGACAGCCATCGTCATCGGCTTTGCAACGACCGCACTCTTTCTCGTCGTCCTCCTGGCAGCACGCGGACTGACCGGCACTGACCATGTCGACGGGAGGGAAACGAAGTGAATTCCTTTCCCGCTCACATCGTCGTTGCGCCGATATTGGTGCCGCTGATGACTGGCGCCATCCTGCTGTTCATCGACGAGCGCAAGCGCTCCACGAAAGCCGCCGTCAGCCTCATCTCGACCTTCATTCTGCTGGCGGTTGCCGTCACCCTGTTCATCGAGGTCAATTCGACGATCAACACGGAAGTTGCTGCCGTCATTTCGACCGGCGTCTATCTTCTCGGCAACTGGCCTGCGCCCTTCGGTATCGTGCTGGTCGCGGACCGGCTTTCCGGCCTTATGGTACTGCTGATGGCGCTGCTCGCCATTCCCTCACTCATCTACTCGCTGGCGAAGTGGCACAAAGCAGGTGCGCATTTCCATTCACTTTTTCATCTGATGCTGATGGGCGTGAACGGCGCATTCCTGACCGGCGATCTGTTCAACCTGTTTGTCTTCTTCGAGGTCATGCTGGCAGCCTCCTATGGCCTCCTATTGCACGGCTCCGGGCCGTTGCGCGTCAAGGCCGGCCTGCATTACATCGCCATAAATCTTGTTGCGGCCCTGTTTTTCCTGATCGGCGTCAGCCTCATCTATGGCGTCACCGGCACCCTCAACATGGGTGATCTGGCACAGCGCATTGCAGGTCTCAACCCGGATCAGCGCATGCTGCTGGAAACCGGCGCGGCCGTGCTTGGCGTAGCCTTCCTGGTCAAGGCCGGCATGTGGCCTTTGAATTTCTGGCTACCCACGGCCTACACCGCCGCATCGGCACCTGTAGCCGCCATTTTCGCCATCATGAGCAAGGTTGGAATCTACATCATCGCGCGCCTGTCCTTCCTCCTGTTCGGAGAGACGGCGGGCGCTTCGGCGGGTTTCGGTCATGATGCGCTTCTGGTCGGCGGCATCGCCACCATCGTGTTCGGCACCATCGGGGTGCTAGCCTCACAGGCGCTTGGCCGCCTTGCCGGCTTTTCTGTTCTCGTGTCCTCGGGAACGCTTCTGGCTGCGATGGGAACGGGCAATCCCCTTGTTGCCTCCGGTGCGCTGTATTACCTCATCAGTTCGACACTGACGACCAGCGCCTTTTTCATGCTGATCGAACTCGTCGAGCGCGGGCAGGACGCCGGTGCCAACGTTTTGGCTGTGACGATGGAAGCTTACGGCGAAGGTGAAGAGGACGAAGAAGAAGACGAGGTCGGCGTTACCATGCCCGGCACCATGGCGGTGCTCGGCGTCTGTTTCGCAGCCTGTGGTATTCTTCTGGCTGGCCTGCCACCATTATCCGGCTTCATCGCCAAGTTCTCGATGCTATCTGCCATCCTCAATCCATCAGGATTGGGCGCCAACGATACGGTCTCGACGCTCTCGTGGTGGCTCGTCTTCCTCATCGTCTTCTCGGGCTTGGCCGCGCTGATTTCCATGACGCGCGCCGGTATTCGTACCTTCTGGGGGTCACTTGAAGGGACTGTACCGCGTGTTCTCGTCATTGAAATCGCGCCTGTCCTGATGCTGTTGGCCTTAACGTTGGCAATGACCATCGCAGCCGGTCCCGTCATGAGGTACCTGCAGGAAACGGCACGTATCGGCAGTCTTCCCGAAAGCTATATTCAAGGCGTGATGTCTGCTCCGAGGGCCGATAACGGTCAGGGGTCAGCGCCATGATCACCCGTATCCTGCCCTATCCGCTGCTGACACTTTCGCTCATCTTCTTCTGGCTGACGATCAATGGCTTCTCGACTGGTCATCTGTTGCTGGGTACCATCGTCGCCATCTTGGCGTCCTGGGCCATGGCGTCCCTGCGCCCACCGAAACCGCGCATTCGAAACTGGCATCTGCTGGTGAAGCTGACGTTCATCGTCCTTTACGATATCATCCGCTCCAACATCACGGTTGCAGCGATCATCCTGTTCCGGCGCGATCGAAAGATACGCTCGGGCTTCCTGACGCTGCCTCTTGAACTCCGAGACCCGATGGGGCTTTCGATTCTGGCCGTGGTGCTCACAGCAGCACCCGGAAGCGCCTGGCTTGAGTATAATTCGTCTCAAGGCACGCTTTTGATCCACGTATTGGACGAAATGAATGAGGCCTATTGGCATAACCTCATCAAAGGCCGTTATGAAAAATTGCTGATGGAGATATTCGAATGAGTTCGGTTATCCTTTTCTGGTCGTTCTCGATCGCCCAGTTGTTTCTTGCAATCGCCATGGCGCTATCCGTCTATCGCATCGCCATCGGCCCGCGCGCGCAGGACCGGGTCCTCGGCGTCGATACGCTTTATGTCAGCGCCATGCTGTTGGTTCTGCTGTTTGGGCTTCGCACCGGCAACGACGTCTATTTCACCGCCGCCCTGCTGATCGCTATTCTAGGATTCGTATCGACCGTGGCACTTTCAAAATTCATGATGCGTGGAGAGGTGATCGAATGAACAGCGCCGCCGAATTCCCCCTCTGGGCCGCCATCCTCGTCGCCTTTTTCGTTCTGCTTGGTTCATCCCTCACGCTCATCGGAACGATCGGCTTTGCCAAGTTGCAGAGCTTCTATGAACGCCTGCACGCCCCAACTCTTGGCACCAGCTGGGGAACAGGCGGCATCGTCATCGCATCGGTCATCTATTTTTCGGTGTCAGGCGAACGCCCGGTGTTTCAGGAAATCTTCATCGGTATTTTCATGACCGTCACCACGCCTGTTTCTTTAATGCTATTGGGCCGTGCCGCCCTTTACCGCGACCGTGCCGAGCAGGATCCGAACAGTCGTCAAAGCCTTTGAGGCGAATTCAAAATAACACCTTTACTCTGCACTGACAGGAAGCAGCATCTGTTCCTGACTGATCAAAATGTCAGCCTTAAAGAAGCAAGAATACAATTATTTCAATATTTAGTACCAATAAGTCAATTTCACCGCGAAATCACACAAAATATTGACGCACAAACACGTTCCGTGAATTTTAACTTTTTTTCTGCATTGTGGCAAAATTCAGTATTTCTCGGGGACATAGTATGACGAGTTTCTTTTCGAGATCGATAGTTGTTCAGATGGTTTGTCTGACTATCGCGCTTATTTTTCTTGGCATTTTTGCCGTTGGTACTTCGACCTACATCCGTCTGAAGCAAGACGTGATGGAGAGCGCACTCATGGACACGCGTCGTGCTGTCAGAAGCATGGCTATTCTCTATGAGATGAAAGTCGGTGGTGCGACGGTTGCTATCGAAAATGGCGATTTGAAATCTGTCAGCAGACCCAGCATCGGAACGCTGCTTGATTTCGACCTCGTGGATCGTACAGGTACCGCCAATGGTGGTGTTGCCACCGTCTTCCAGACCCAGGGCACCGATTACACGCGTATCTCGACCAACGTAAAAAACGAGAAGGGCGAACGCGCTGTCGGCACCAAACTTGCGCTTGATCATCCTGCCTATGCCAAAATGGCAAAGGGCGAGTCCTACTTTGGACAAGCGAGGCTTTTTGGCACGGACTACATGACGGGCTATCTTCCCGTCCTCAACAAGTCCGGCAACACGGTCGGGATTCTCTTCGTTGGCGTTCCGATGGCCGTTTACCAGTCTCATATCGACGGATTGCGTAACATCGTGCTGTGTTGCGGCGTTGGCGTCATGGTCGTGTTCGGTCTGCTCGGCTACTTCGCCATCAACCGGTCGCTCCGCCCCCTCGGCCTGCTGACGAATGCGGTCAAGTCGTTGTCGGAAGGCAAGCTTGACACCGATATTCCCTACACCGAACGTAAAAATGAGTTTGGTAACATCGCACGTGCACTGGAAGTCTTCCGCGACAACGCGCACGAAAAGCTGGTCATGGAAGGCCGCAGCGTCGAGGAACGGGCCGAGGCTGAGGCTGAACGTAACCGCAACGACGCTGAAAAGCGGGAAACGGACCGCCAGATCGATTATGCGGTCAACCAGCTTGCTGGTGGTCTTGCCCGTCTTTCTCAGGGTGACCTGACGCAGACGATCGATACGCCGTTCTCCGGTCGCCTGGAACAGTTGCGCTCGGACTTCAACAACTCGCTTGCCAATCTGAAAGACGTTCTGGCGCAAATCCGCGATAGAACGCTTGTGATCCAGACCAATGGCATGGAGATGCGCGAATCTTCCAACGACTTGTCGCGGCGCACGGAATCACAGGCTGCCTCACTGGAACAGACCGCAGCCGCTGTTGAGGAAATCACTGTTACCGTAAAATCCTCTGCCGAACGTGCCCGTGAAGCAAATCAGGCGGTTCGCATCACGCAAAAGAGTGCCGATAGCTCTGGCTCAGTGGTCAAGAACGCCATCGACGCGATGGGCCGTATCGAAGATGCTTCCAAGAAGATCGAGCAGATCATCGAGGTCATCGACGACATCGCCTTCCAGACCAACCTTCTGGCGTTGAATGCCGGTATCGAGGCTGCGCGTGCCGGTGAAGCTGGCAAGGGCTTTGCCGTTGTGGCGCAGGAAGTTCGCGAGCTTGCCCAGCGTTCGGCCGATGCCGCCCGCGAAATCAAAACGCTGATCAACCAGTCCACCAACGAAGTCGGCACAGGCGCTCATCTGGTACAGGAAGCAGGACAGGTTCTGTCGGACATCAGCCAGCAGATCGTCGTCGTCAGCAAGCACGTTGAAACCATCGCAACGGCAACGGCCGACCAGTCGTCCGCGCTTCAGGAAGTCAATGGCTCCGTCAATCAGATGGACCAGATGACCCAGCAGAACGCCGCTATGGCGGAAGAGTCCAGCGCGGCGACCCAGATGCTATCGGAAGAGGTCGAAGCTCTGCTTGGACTGGTCCAACGCTTCCAGATCGGCCAGCCAAACCAGCAGCAGGCCCGCTACGACCGCGCTGCATAAGCCTCTCACTGATTGCTCAATAGACTTGAAAGGCCGCCCGATGACGGGCGGCCTTTTTCGCTTTACTCTGCCGCTGCCCGCGTCACGCTGAACACCTGGTTGATGTAGGCGCGAAGAGCTGCCGGCCGGACAGGCTTATGCTGCACGGCAATCCCCTCTTTTTCCGCCTGCATCCGGACGTCCGGCGTGCGGTCGGCGGTGATGAGCAGCGCAGGAATATCTCTCTGATACATGCGTCGGAGCCGAAGCACCGCATTTACGCCATCGCCATCGTCAAGATGATAATCGGCGATGATCATATCTGGAGGCTCGGTGTGGCGCGCCGCTCTCTCATCGATCGAGGCAAGCGAGGCTGCCTGTTGCACCTCACACCCCCAACCGGACATCAACAGGGCCATGCCTTCCAATATCTTCGGTTCATTGTCGATGCACAGGATACGAAAGCCCCTCATTTGCTGCGCAATCGCTCGCGGGGCATTGCGCTCCAAGATCTTTGATTGACGACCATGGATAAGCTCGCGCGGCAGGTGAACGCGAAACGTCGTGCCTTTGCCCTGAACGGACGACAGGTGGACGGGGTGATGCAGAATGCGTGACAGGCGGTCCACAATCGACAGGCCCAAGCCAAGCCCTGCCGCCGTCTTTGCCCCTTCGTCAAGCCGCGCAAACTCCTTGAAGATGGTGCGGAACTTGGAGGACGGAATACCGATGCCGGAATCCGACACCTGAATGACCGCCTCCTTCCCACGGCGACGGACGCCGACAACGACCTTACCGGTCACCGTATATTTGATGGCATTGGATACGAGGTTCTGAACGAGCCGTCGCAGCAGATTGATATCGGATTTTACCGTCAGAGATGTGGGCATGACGATGAGTTCGAGGTTCCTTTCCCGCGCCATCGGCGCAAAATCCGTCTCGATGCGTTTGAACAGATCAGTCAGCGCTACGGACGCCACACGTGGCTTCATCGAGCCGGTATCGAGACGGGATATGTCGAGAACCGCGCCGAGAATGGTTTCCACCGATTCCAGTGCGGAGTCGATATTCTGGACGAGAGAGCCGTTTTCAGACGCCCCGACCCGCTCGACAAGCGCCGACGAGTACAGCCGGGCAGCATTCAGGGGCTGAAGAATATCGTGACCCGCTGCGGCAAAAAAACGGGTCTTGCCGATATTGGCATCATCAGCTGCCGCACGCGCTTCGGCCAACTCACGGTTTACACGTGTCAATTCGCCGGTCCGTTCCTCCACACGTTGCTCCAGCGTTTCATTGGCCTGCTTGAGCGCTTGGTCGCTGGCCACACGCTGGGTGATATCGGTGAAGGTGGCGACAATACCCTTGTCCGGCATGGCGTTGGAGCGCACTTCGATAATGCGTGCACCACCCGCCAACACAAGCGAAAACGGCATGTCCATCGTCAGAAACAGATCTATGGTGTGCGCCTGCTGGCCCGCCGCGATATCACCACGCTCCTCCAGCATGGCCACGATCTCGTTGAGCGGCAGTCCTACCCTCCCGAACTGCTCCGGCAGATCGAGCAGGGTGCGGAAGCGCCGGTTCCAGATGGTCAGTTGCTGGGAGCTGTCGAATACGGCGATGCCCTGGTCCATTTGCGCCAGCGCGGTTTGAAGCATGTCCTGATTATATTGCAGCGCTTCGCTGGCCTGATCCAGCAGCCAGACAGTGTCGGCGCTGGTATCTTCTGCCTTTTGCAGGATCAGCGACAATACCAACCGCGCCGAGGACGAGCCGATGGCGCTGCCCAACAATTGTTCGGAAAAATGGATGAGCGCCATGTCCGCCGGTTGATCGTCCTCCAGCTTTCGGCCCGCCGTCTTTTCGTAAGCCGACAGCGAGCGCAACATCCTTTCTTCGCCGAGATAGCGCGCAACGGCCGTCTTCAGATCGCCCACACTGACACGCGTTTTCCAGCCACGGGTCGCAAATTGCGATTTGGAATGCCGTTTGACGAAAATGCCGGACTGGATGCGCTCCACCGGACGCGGATTACGCGACAGAGATCCAAGCACAAATGCGGCGCAATTGATCAGCAGACTGAGTGTGACGGCATTGACAAGCGGATCGGCGCCTGGACCGTTGAACAGTGTCGTTCCGGGGAACAGGAAGCTCAAGACAGTGGCCGCAATATGGGAGTTATCAGGCCCGCCAAGACTCGGGAGAAAGAGGAGATAGCCCCAGATGAGGAAGCCTGAACTCAAGCCTGCTATGGCACCACGCGCATTGGCACGACGCCATATGAGCCCGCCCAACAGTGACGGTGCCATTTGCGCAATGGCTGCAAAGGCCAGCAGGCCGATCGATGCGAGGCCAGACGCGCTGTCTGCCGCGCGATAATAGGCATAGCCAAGCAAAAGAACCGCAAAAATCGCAGTGCGGCGTATGTTGAGCAGGGTCTTGGCAAAATCATCGCGATGCGACGAGCGATGTAACAATTTCTGCCGCAGGAAAATCGGCATCAGAATGTCGTTCGACACCATGATGGACAAGGCGACAGAGGCAACGATGACCATGGCCGTCGCCGCCGAAAAGCCGCCAATAAAGGTGATAAGCGACACCACCGGCATCTGGTTGACCAAGGGTAATTGCAGCACATAAAGGTCGGCGTCGCCATTGCCACCCAGCGTCAGCAGACCGGCAATGGCAATCGGCAATACGAAGATGTTGATGGCAATGAGGTAGAGCGGAAACAGCAGCCCCGCCATGCGCAACTCGTTCGGCGTGCGGTTCTCCACCACTGTGACGTGGAACTGGCGCGGTAAAAGGATGATGGCGAAAGCCGAGAGCAGCGTCAGCACGATCCAACGGCTGATCGGCGTCTGGTAGGACATGGCCTGCATGACCTGGGTGTTCTGCGACGCCAGTCGCCAGAGCTGCGCTGGACCATCGAACAGGAAGAAGACAACATAGACGCCCGCCGTGCAGATCGCCACCAGCTTCACCACTGATTCCATGGATATGGCGAGGATCAGCCCGTCCTGATGCTCAGTCGCATCGGTATGGCGCGTTCCGAAAATGACCGCAAACCCGGCCATGACAACCGTCACCAGCAGGGGCAGATCAAGAAAATAGAGGTTACCGCTACCAATGCCGTAATCGCTCGGGTCCACCATGGCAGCGACCGAGTTGGACACGGATTTAAGCTGCAAGGCGATATAGGGGATGGCGCCCACCAGCGCGATGATCGATACCAGCGTCGCCACCGTTGGGTTCTTGCCGTACCGGGCGGCGATGAAGTCGGCAACGGATGTCAGCTTCTCGGCTTTCGCCAGTTCCACGATCCGCCGAAGGATGGGCATCCCGAGCGTGAAGGCAAGGATCGGGCCGGTGTAGATACCAAGAAACTCCAGCCCGCGTTCGGATGCCAGCCCAACGCCGCCAAAGTAAGTCCAGGAGGTGCAGTAGATCGCAAGGCTCAGCGCATAGACGACGGGCCTGCCCTTTTTAGTGGCTGACTTCTGACGGCTCTTGGCATCGCCATAGGTAGCTACCGCAAACAGCAGCAGAATATAGGCAAACGCCGATCCGAATATGACCCAGCCCGGAAGCACTTGACGGTTCTCTCCCTCATCCTCGCCCGCTTAAGCATAAGCCAGTTCCGGGAAAATGAGAATTGGCTTGGGAATAGGCATAAAGTTTATGGTAGCGGAACAAATTGTCTTTTTACGTCGTATATCTGCACATTCGAAAATTGGATGTTATTGTGTAATGGCCGTGCCGTACGCACCGGCTGAAAGAGGGCTTCAAAGAGGGGACGCCTGGAATGCTTAACGAGTTTAAAACGTTTATCGCCCGCGGCAATGTCATGGACCTGGCTGTGGGTGTCATCATTGGTGCTGCTTTCAGCAAGATCGTTGATTCGGTCGTCAAGGATCTGATCATGCCGTTGGTCGGCGCGATTTTTGGCGGGTTCGATTTTGCCAACTATTTCCTGCCGCTCAGCTCTGCGGTAACGGCACCGACGCTTGAGGCAGCCCGTGCGCAGGGCGCGGTCTTCGCCTATGGCAACTTCATCACCGTCGTCATCAACTTCCTCATCCTGGCATGGATCATTTTCCTCATGGTGAAGGGCGTGAACACGCTGCGCTCGTCGGTCGAGCGTCAGAAGGTCGAGGAAAAGAAAGAACCGGCGCCGCCACCGGAAGATGTCCGTCTTCTCACGGAAATTCGCGATCTGCTGAAAACTGCGGATACAACTCGCGTCTGATCCATCAGAAAAATCCGTGATATCTTCACCGAATATCATGCACAGCAGGCTTTTCATGCGCTAAGAAGGCACTCACACTGGAGTGCCTTTTTTCATGTCGATTCTGAAAAGTCTAAGTGCCCGCTCACTGGCTGCGCCTGAAAGTGGTATCGTTGAGGTCAAAAAATACGCTCAGGCGCGTGAAAATCTACTGCCGCTCTGGGTTGGCGAAGGAGACCTGCCAACGCCCGCGTTCATCGCACAAGCCGCCGCAGATGCGTTGACAGGTGGCGAGACGTTTTATACGTGGCAGCGCGGCATTCCCGAATTGCGCGACGCTCTCAGCCGCTATTACAAACGCCATTTTGCAGTCAATCTCTCATCTGACCATTTTTATGTTACCGGCTCCGGCATGCAGGCCATCGTCCTTGCCGTGCAGGCATTGACCTCGCCGGGTGATGAAATGATCTATCTGACCCCGACATGGCCGAACATCGTCGCGGCAATCGGCGTGGCTGGTGCCAAAGCTGTTCCCGTCGGCATCGATTTCACCAATGGCAAATGGGATATCGATATCGGCAAGCTGGAACAGGCAATTACGCCAAAGACGAAGGCGCTGTTCATCAATACGCCATCGAACCCGACCGGCTGGACCGCCACACTCGACAATTTGCGCGACATTCTCACGCTCGCCCGCAAGCATGATCTCTGGATCATCGCCGACGAGATTTACGCGCTTTACCACTATGCCGGAGGTCGCGCGCCTTCGTTCCTGGATATCAAGGAAGAGGACGATCGCATCATCTTCGCCAATTCGTTTTCCAAGAACTGGTCGATGACAGGCTGGCGCGTCGGTTGGCTGGCGGCACCGACGGAAATCGGTCAGGTCATCGAAAATCTCATTCAGTACTCCACATCGGGTGTGGCGCAGTTCATGCAGCGCGGCGCTGTTGCCGCACTCGATCACGGCGACGAGTTCATCAAACAGAATTTTGCCCGCGCCGCCAGATCGCGTGACATCTTGTGCGATGCGCTGATTGCCACCAATCGCGTCGAGACCCTGAAACCCGATGGAGCGCTCTACGCGTTTCTGAAGATCGACGGCGTTACCGATAGCCGCGCCGCTGCCTTCGATATCGTCGACAAGGTCGGCGTGGGTCTGGCTCCCGGGACCGCCTTTGGCGCGGGTGGCGAGCTGTTCCTGCGCGCCTGCTTCCTGCGCAACCCGGCGCAGATCGAGGACGCGGCAGACCGCTTGTCGGGCTATATTTTGAGCAAGCCATTCTGATACTGAGAAACGCCCGTCACCGAGGACCGCTTGCGATCCTCGGTGACGGCGTATCGATCATCTCAGATGTGAAGGGTCGTCGCGCGCAACGCCTAATGCGTGATTGTAGCTGCGGGAGTGTCGGTCGTGCGGTAGAAGGTTGCGTGTCGCAGACTATCGGCCAGAAACGCCGTATTTTCGTTCGGGTCGTTTGACGGATTCTGGAAATTGATGTGATTGATATTCACACCAGCCTGGTCCTTTCCCAGCATCAACTGCGCATAGATGGTCACGCCTTTCGGCTTGATTTCCAGATCCAGCGTGATTTCGGGATAGGTGTCCCAATCGAGCGAATAATCGCCGCCAATTCCAAAATAGACGGTACCCGGGTGGAAATAAAGTTCCGCAGCCGAATCCACGAGATCGGACAGGCTGCTGTAATACTCAAACTTCAACAGGGAGATGAGATCTCCCGCATCGATCAAACGAAGCTCGGCGGCCACTGGGCTAATCGCGCGAGCCAAAATTTCTTCTCTCTCAGCCGAATATGAGCACTTTTTCATACTGATCAGTTTACCCGTCTTTTGCTTTGGCGTGTGGCGTAAACCTTATGGATAAGTTCCGCGACTGCCTTATAAAATACTGACGGTATGACACTATCCACCGAGACTTGCGCAAACATGGAGCGGGCAAGCGGCGGGTCCTCAAAAATCGGAATTCCGTTCTCGGTGGCGATCTCTCTGATCCTGAGAGCGATCAGATCCTGGCCCTTGGCGACGACAATGGGCGCGTCGCTTTCTTCCTTTACATAGCGCAGGGCAACCGCATAGTGAGTCGGGTTGGTGATAATGAGTGTCGCACGCGGGACACCATCCATCATGCGGCGGCGAGCCCTGTCACGCGCGATCGAACGCTGACGAGCTTTCACGACCGGATCACCCTGCGATTGCTTGTGCTCGTCCTTGATTTCCTGCTTGGTCATGCGCAGGTCGCTGTGCCACTTATAATTGGTCCAGAAATAGTCAACCACGGCCAGAATGCCCGTGGAAAACAGAACGACAATCACCATTTTCTTCAGGATTTCATAGCCCGTCGTCATGATGCTGTGCGGGTCTACCATCAGGGCATTGAGAAGATTGTAGTAATCGCTCTTCAAAACCATGACCATGATGATCGCAACGACGACCACCTTGAACAGCGACTTGCCGAAATTGACCATGCCATTGACGCTGTAGATGCGCTGAAAGCCTTTAACGACCGATATTCGTGACGCCTGAGGGGTGATCCGGTCCAGAACGAACTGCGGCAGGTTCTGTGCGAAAGACTGCCCCAGACCGAAAATGATCAGCATGATCGCGGCGGGCATGAGGAGCGCGCTGGCTTCCTTGGCAAGGTGCAGCCCCAGCGACACCATGTCGGCGGCGGTGTTCATGCGCCATTGTTCGGGTCGCTCTATGATGTCTTTGAGCGTTTCGCCCAGTCTCTTGATACCATCAGGAACGAAGAAAACGAGATAGATGTAGAAAGCGAGCGTCGAAGCGAAGAGAGACGCTTCGTGCGATGAGGGGACATTGCCCTTCTCCACCGCATCGGTCATCTTCTTTTCTGTGGGTTCTTCTGTTTTACTGTCTTTGTCTTCGCCGTCTGACAAGACACGTCCCCTGCACAAAAAAGGCCCGCCGGAATCGGCAGGCCGTTATCGACAGGTTACAGAGGCCAACCTTTGCCCGCAACCCACCCGTCGCTACCACACAGGGTTATCAACCGGCGAGAGATCACGCCGCTGCGGCTTGCTCTGCCGGGGCGGCTTCCTTGAGCAGGATCTGGCCTGAATTGGCCAGGCGAATGGCTTCCTGCGCAACGGCGCGGCGGGCAATCGCCACTTCGCGGGTGTTGAGAGACGCGGTTGGCACGGCCAGGTCCGATTCGATCATGCGACGCTGGCGCGGGCTGATGCACGACAAGACACATTCCTTGATTTCCATCGTGGCGCCGCGAAGCGCCATGGTGAGAATGTCGGCGGAGACGTCGTTGAGCAGAAGAACACGGCTGCGCTGCGGCATGTAGAGAAGGTCTTCGAACAGGAAGATCTTTGGCTTGACCTTGTTGGCAGCTTCCTTGCTGAGGGTCTCGAGCGAGCTGAGCAGGGTATCGACCTGCGGCTTGTCGAGTTCGTTCATGAGGTCGGCGACCTTCGTCGAACCGGCTGCGTTGCGCTCCGCGTCGAGTTCCACGATCAGGTTCAAGACACGCTTTTCGATAATCTGCGTAGCGGCCGGACTGACTTCCTTCATGTTGACCGTACGGTTCATGATGTCGGCGCGCTGCTCGTCGGGAATGGTCAGAAGAACCTTTGCACCGAAAGACGATGGCAACATGGACAGGATATAGGCAATGGTCTGCGGGTGCTCGCGCATCAGGAACTTGCCGATGATCAATGGGTCTGCATCCTGCAGCTGGTCCCAGATCGATGTTTCATAGGACTGGAATGCCGCACGGCGACCGAGAAGGCCGTCGACCTCTTCCGGTGTCAATCCTTCTTCGAGAATGCTCTCGATGGCCTTGGCATTGTCCATGAGGCCAGTGCCTTCGGTAAACAGGTCTTCGAATTCAGCCACGATCACTGCGAGTTCATCGGGAGGAATGACCCGCAGCGTCTGGGCTGAATTGATGATGGTCTGCAACTCGGCCTGCGTGAAAAACTTGAGGAGTTTCCCGGCCACGCCTTTTCCCATCGCCAGAAGTACGGCGGCGGCCTTATCGGCCTGAGACAACGGTTTCCCTGCTAAAGGGTTACCGAAATCTTCAAAGTCCATCATGGTCTTTCCTCTCCGTCCCCACAGGGATTAGGCTTTCTTCGTACTCAAAACTTCGATCAGCTTCACGCCAAACCGTGTATCATCGTCTTCCAGAACGGTGATCTCGCCACGCGCAATGCATCGGCCATTCACCATGATTTCAACAGGCTCACCGATTCGACGCTCAAGCGCGATGGTCGCACCTTCTTCAAGTCCCATCAATCCGGAAACCAGCATGCGGCTGGTGCCCAGAACGATCTGCACATCGATGGGGATATCCATGATCAGATCGAGATTATCCGAAAGACCGCTGCCCAACGGCGATGGCGATCCCATGACCGGTTCGGCAGAGCCGAACTCGGACATTCCGAATGTATCCATGCCACCGCCGAAAGCAGCAAGATCGTTGCTTTCCGGTTCGGCTGCTGTCGAGCCGAAGTCGCCAAAATCGCCGAAGTCGGACAGCGATCCTTCCGAATCGCTCTTCAGCACACCGCGCAGATCGCCGATCGCCTGGTCCAGATCGGCTGGATCATTCAGCGACGCCATCAAGTCGTCTTCGGGTTTTGGTGTCTTTTTCGTAGCCATGCGCTAATTATTCCCTTTGAAACTTGCGTCAAGCTGCCCATGCCTCTTGGGGAGGCGCGTTCAGGATTTAACCCATCAAATGTCTGAGAATTTCGTCATCCGTGGAGACGTTATTCTTGACCCGAACCGTGTATCGATCGCCTGCGCGACCGAATTCGCAATTGTACATGTTGGCGCCATTGGCGCTGACCTCGACGCAGATGTCGTCCTGGCGGATATCGCGAAACGGAATGACATCGCCTTCCACCAGCCGCGAGATCGTCTTCAGTGTCAGGCTCTGCAAGCGGATTTTGGCTTCCAACGTGACCTGCGAGCGTTTCACCTGCTCGGAAATCATCTCCACCCATTCTTCCTGCTTCTTCATCGCCTGCGCCGATGGTTTTGGCGCGACGATCGTCGTCTTCAATAGGGTGCGCTGAGGAATGACCAGCACGAACTCGCTGGCGACCTTGCCGATCTCCACCTTCAGCCGAACGAGCATGCCGAATTGTGCGGCCATGGCCTCTTCGAAAGCACTCTTGCCATTACCGTTGAAAGGCGCATTGACCGTCGTCTCGAATCCGCCTTGCGCGTTGACGCCGGAGCGCAGCACGTCACCGATGCGGCCCATGACAAGTGCGGCAAGATCAAGCTCGATCTGCGACAGCGCCCGCACTTCAGCCTCAATAACCGTATCAGGGGCGGCACCCAGCATCCGCTCCATCAATGCCATGATGAAGGACGTGCTGGTCGCTATCATGAAGTTGGGGCACCAGTTGCGCAACGAGCAGTCTGCCACGGCAAAATCCTTGCCCAGCTTGCGAACAAGATCGGTCATCAGGCCTGATTCGCAGCCGACATAGTCGACCTCTATGGTGATGCCCGTCTCGCTGTGAAAGATATCGGGCAGAAAATTGCTGTACAGCTGGCCCATATCAGCACCAATCTTGGCAACTTTCTTGCTGTCGCCAAGGCCACCCGTCAACTTCGCGAGAAGTGCCGGTTCCATGGTCGTGACAGTGGTCTGGGCAATATTTGCCATCATCAAGCCGCCTTCTGGTCGCCACCCGGGTTCATCATTTCCTGCTCCACGGCATCGATGGACGGACGCTCATAGTTGGAAATGGTCTTGCGTCCGTATTCCAGCGCGACCTGCGGGACCGAGCCATTCATGTAGGCAAGCAAGGTCTGTTTCACGATGATGTAAAGACGGTGCTGCTTGGTGCGCACGATCTTTATCTGCGCCGACAGAGGATTACAGATGGAGTAGGACAGGATGATACCAAGCATGGTGCCAACGAGTGCAGCACCGATGAGGCCGCCCAGAACCGCAGGCGATTCGTTGATCTTGCCCATCGCTTTGATAACGCCGAGAACCGCGGCCACGATACCGATGGCGGGGAATGAATCGCCCATCGCGGTAATGGCGTGATAGGGCTTCATCTTGTCGTGCAGAATGGTTTCGATTTCTTCGTCCATCAGCGCCTCGATCTCGTGGCTGCGCGCATTGCCGATGATGATGAGGCGAACATAATCGCAGATGAAAGACGTGAGCTCCTTGTTTTTCAGAACCGATGGTGCGGTCTGGAAAATCGAGGATTCCTCCGGATTGTCGATATGAGCTTCGATCTCGTTGCGCGATTTCGTACGCAGATCGCGCATCAGCGAATAAAGGACACCCAGAACGTCCAGATAGTTCCGCTCTTTGGGGACGGCAAACTTGAATGCTTCGCCAAGTGCCTTACCGCTGTCCTTCACCACTTTCATGGGGTTGGCCATGATGAAGCCACCGATACCAGCGCCGCCGATGATGACAAGCTCGAATGGCTGGAACAGCACGTCCAAATGACCGCCCATGGCCATGTAACCGCCGATAATACAGCCGAAGGTAATCACTAATCCGATAAGAATGTTCATCTGAAGCTCGCGTCTGATGCCAATTTCGCATTTCAGGGATAGGTGACATGCCTTGTGCGAGGCTGGCTATCAACGGCTGTTTCCAAGCCCGCATTCCAAGCAATACCAGCTCAGCCTAGACCCCTCGTCCCATGGTCGCGCTCAAAAGCTTCGCACAAGCCAGCGCTTCTAGTTTCGGGGCAGATACGAGGTTGCTGTGAAGCAGTGCGCCTTTTCTTCATTGTCCGAACAGGAGAGCACCATGCAATCAGGAATTTACGTCGGCATTTCCTCCCAGATTGCCTTGGAACGCCGCCTGACTACCATTGCCGACAATATCGCCAACATGAACACGGTCGGTTTTCGCGGTACGGAAGTAAAGTTCGACCAGGTCATGAGCCAGACGCGCAACGATCTGAAGGCCGACATTTCCTTCGTGACGCAGGGAAGCGATTATCTTTCGACACGCAACGGTGAAATGATCAAGACCGGCAACCCGCTTGATTTCGCGGTCAAGGGGGATGGATGGTTCGGCATCAACACGCCAGCCGGCCAGGTCATGACGCGCGATGGTCGCTTCTCCATGTCGGTAACGGGCGAGCTGGTCTCCACGCAAGGCTATCCAGTTATCGATGCTGGTGGCGCGCCTATACAGCTCAACCTCGCCGGTGGCACGCCGACCGTCGGTGCGGATGGCCGTATTGTTCAAAATGGCACCACAGTTGCGCAGCTCGGCCTTTTCTCCGCTGATGCGAAGAAGGGTTTTGTGCGCTATGAAAACAGTGGCGTCATCTTCTCCGAAGCGCCGCAGCCGGTGGTCGACAATTCGGCCGTTGGCGTCATGCAGGGCTATGCAGAACAATCCAATGTCAACGCCATCAGCCAGATGACCCAGCTTGTTCAGGTCAACCGCGCTTTCGAAGGCATCTCCTCGCTGATGAAGTCGACGGAAGATTCCTTCGCGCAGGCCATCCGCACCCTTGGTGGCGGACAGTAACGGCGGCTGACTGAGATGGAAGCCCAACCCGATATCGAGACAGTAACAGATACGGAAATGGATGGGGACATCCTGGTCGCGCCACTGGCACGGCCGAACATCTTTCCAAAACTGGAAGCACTTGCACAAATGATGGAGGCGCAGGTCGCCGCCGGCATGCCGATGTCGCGCGGCGGCAAGGTCAGAACCATCGCTGCAGGCCATTACACGGTCAGCGGTCTTTCGGAACATGTGCGGCTCGGCGAATTCGTCGTTCACAAGAGCGCCACGGGCCTGCATCTGGGTGAAGTGGTTCGTGTCGAACCGGACCTGATCTATGTGTGCCCCATCGAACCTGGTGACCCGATCGGCGTCAACGATGTGGTCTTGCGCGAAGGCGAATTCCGCGTTCAGCCTGATGACAGCTGGTGTGGGCGCACCATCAACTCGCTGTGCAAACCCATCGACAATAAAGGCCCCCTTCTGAAGGGACCTAGAAAACGTTCGGTCATGGCACTGCCGCCACCGTCGATGACGCGCAGCCGGGTCATTTCGGGCTTCCGCACCGGCGTCAAAGCCATCGACATCTTCACACCCCTCTGCTTCGGTCAGCGTCTGGGCATCTTTGCCGGCTCGGGCGTTGGTAAATCCACCCTGCTTTCCATGCTTGCCCGCGCCGATGCATTTGACAAGGTCGTCATTGCGCTCGTTGGCGAACGTGGTCGCGAAGTTCGTGAGTTCATCGAGGACACGCTCGGTGACAACATGCAGAAATCCATCGCCATCGTCGCAACCAGCGACGAGAGCCCTATGTTGCGCAAAATGGCGCCGCTGGTGGCCATGACGATTGCCGAACACTTTCGCGACAAAGGCGAAAATGTCCTCTTCATTGCAGACAGCATCACGCGGTTCGCCCACGCCATTCGCGAAGTGGCCATTGCCGCCGGAGAGCCGCCTATTGCGCGTGGCTATCCTGCCTCTGTCTTCACCGAATTGCCCCGTTTGCTGGAGCGCGCCGGACCCGGCCCGGAAGGCACGGGAACAGTAACCGCGATCATCTCCATTCTGGTTGATGGAGACAATCACAACGACCCCATCGCCGACTCGACCCGTGGCATTCTCGACGGACACATCGTGCTGGACCGCGCTCTGGCCGATGAGGGCCGCTATCCGCCGATCAACCCGCTCGCCTCCATTTCGCGCCTGTCGCACAAGGCCTGGACGCCCGACCAGCAAAAGCTGGTCTCGCGGTTGAAATCGCTCATTCACAATTACGAAGAAACCAAGGATTTGCGTCTGATCGGCGGCTATCGACCCGGCGTGGATGCCGAACTCGATATGGCCGTCAAACAAGTTCCGTTCGTCTACGATGTACTCAAGCAATCGCCGGGCGACCGGACCGTTATCGACGCCTATGCCGAGCTTGCAAATGCGTTGCGCAACGCACCCGTCAACAATCAGCCAGCGCCTTTACAGCGGCGGGGATGACCATGAATCTGATCCATTCGAAAATTAACGAAAATCTGGCCCGCGATGCACGCCAAAGACGGTCTATCCGGGATTTTGACCGTTACCTGACCGGCGGCCTCCTCGTCATTGCAGCCACAGCTGCTGCGCTGCCATGGTATGTGTTCTTCAACCCGGAGAAATTCGGCATCAGCGGCAATGGTTGGGAAGCGCTCAAGCACGTACCGCAACGCCAAGGCGGTGGTGTGACCGCTGTTGCGCCGCACTTCGATAAAGACACGCCGCCCGACAACAAAGCCGACACGGTAGCATTGCAACTCGATCCCCTGACCACCGCAACCCTTCCGACGGGCGGGACTGGCGAAAGCCAAACCGACAGCGGACCCTCTCAGCCCTTCCCCGGCGGTACACGCTTCAAACTCCTGCACGTCTCGAACGGCCGCGCACTCATCGAAGACAAATCCGGCATGTTCCTCGTCCAGATCGGCTCTGCCCTCCCCGACGACAGCCGCCTGGTATCAATGAACAGCGTGGATGGCAAATGGCAGATCATCACTTCATCGGGTGAAGTTTATTCCGAGTAGGCACACTCAGCAATCGATTCGGAAATTATAGCACCACACTTTTCGCGCATATCCCGCTGGCACGGCCGCGACGACATACGTTGATGCCAGAAAAAGGGTGTAGACCCGAATTCGGATAGGCCCCCTATCTACCTCTCACGTAGACGGAGTCACTGTCGCTGGATCCGCTGTTAGCCCAGTCCCTACCGTTCTCACGACGCCAGTCGCAACGACCAGCGTAGGGGTGAGACACGTCATCTTGGCCCATGCCGCATGACTGGTCGCGGGCTGCTGGGCTGCCACGGTAGCCGGGGCCGTCTACGCATCCGCTCAGGATTCCCAACGATACGAGGCAAAGCGATGCTGTGAGAAGTTTCATTTGATCTCTCCTGATTGCAGTAGGAACGTTTGCCAAGACCGGCAGTTCCACACCAACACCACCGCCCCCCACCACGCGCCCATCCGGCGCGTGCTTTCGCGTTGGCGTTTCACATGGAAAACAACATGACTACACAACCCTTTGCACTTGTCGAGGCCAACTTCGCCGACGGCACCTACAAGTTCGGCCTAATGTGGCCTCTTGCCACAGAATGGAGCGGTCGATCGATCGCAGCCTGTATGGCAAGCCTTGCACCGTTTCAGGCCTCAGGGCGTCATGGCGTCCTGTACGGGTAAAACCTGAGGAGGCTGGATACGTAAAGCCTGGCCTGACGCTGAAAGGACTGCGGCACACTGTTGCGGCCATGGCGAGGCACTATTCAAGGCGTGCCGATATGTTGGAAAAGATGACAGAAACAATCGCTAATTTTGAGGTGGAGGTGAACAGGAGGAAAACACCAAACGTCTAGGGAAAACCGAAAGTATGTCTAGACGCGAGAAAACTAACTTATAGTACAATTACAAAACACCAAACAATATCAAGGAGATAGAATGGTGCCCGAAGGCGGATTTGAACCACCGACACGCGGATTTTCAATCCCGTGTTGTTCAGCCTCATTCAATCACTTGCGCCGATAATTCTGTCAAACTCGATGCTGGAAATCAGTACGTTACTAGAGATTTGTCAAACTCCTTAGAGGCCTTTCAGCCTCGGGTTCGCGAAGCTGCGATGTGGCTTTACCTGAACCGTTCGCAGGTATCAGGAAGCGTCCTCGTCTTCCTACGCCGCAAGTTCATCCTGACCACAATGGAAGCCACGGACGCCGCGAAAGCAGCGCATCAACTGACCTATCGATGAGCGATAAGCCAGACCTTCCCGGCAAAAACGACCTTCCCATTGCCTACCGTGCCATCTGTCTGGCTGACGGATTGTCGGGCGATGCCAAGAAGATCGCGGCCATTATCATCGGACATTTCAACGTCAGAACGGGGCAGTGTGACCCCGGCACGGAACGCCTGATGAGCAAATCTGGTGCAAGCCGAAGGTCTGTCGTGAACGCCACGAATGAGCTTCACAGGCTCGGCTTGGTTGTAAAGGTAAGGCACGGCGGGAACGGTTTCCGGTCCCGATATCAGCCAAAATGGGAGGCCTTTAACGCACTCATTCGACAGTTCGAAGGCGATGAAACGGAGACTGAGATAGTGCAAGAACCTGCACATACTAAGTGCAAAAGCTTGCACATACATAGTGCAAGTTCTTGCACCCTAACTCAATCAAGGAACTCAACCAAGAAACTCAATGATGCTGACGGAGCAAGTGGAAGGGGTGACGATCATCCATCCTCAAAGCCTGTTCGAACTGTATCAGCCGAGACGGTTCAAGGGCTCTTGAGAGACAGCTTGAGGCATCGACCTGCGATCAAGCGTCAACTACCTTCGGTTGTGGCTGCGCAGGAGGCGGCGAGACATCGCATCGAATGCGAGATCGGCAAGCTGGGTGAGACCATCCGTTCAGTCATCGACCAGCGCATGACGCCTGAGATCGAGAGCGCGGCGATTGTCGCGGAACTCAAGACGCAAGGATCTGGCGTCCACATGGTTATCGAGCGCGTGTCGCAGATGCCTGGGAAGGCTGGTGGCGCATGATGGATACGAACCAGCGACACCCAAACGCGCAGACCGGGGGGCGGGCTAAAAGTCTGAAAAGCCTCACTTTCACAGACCCGCCTCCCCCTCATTCAGAGATTTTTTTTCGGCGCGATTATTTTTACCGTCAACCGATGAAAAAGACGGTTTACGAGCGCAGCGAAAAATTAAGCCATTGTAATTGCTTCTTTTTATCGCGCGACGAGGTGCCGAATGACTGAAAAAGAGGTATTTTTTACCGATGGCCCTCGCGTCGGAATTTGCGTGATCTGCAACGCCGAATTTGAAAATGGAGATCGGCCTCGGCAGGTTTGCTCGGAAGCATGCAAGCGTGAACGGGCGCTGCGATACGGGGCGACTTACCGCCAAGATAACCGCGATCTGCGGGCAAAAATTCACGCAATGTTTGGCGGCCGGGCTCCCACACAGGGGGAGCTCCTCGCGCTCATCAAGTCCAGAAAGGGAAAGCCATGAAGCCCACCAAAGTTACCATCGAGAGCGAAGCGGCAGAGCGCCAGAAGCAATTCTGCGACCTGGTAATTTCCCGCGCCGCAGAACTCGCCGCGTCGGAAGCCGGCGCGCCGGTCCCGATGATCCTCGATCGAATGCTGACATACGCGACCGCACAGGCCGCTGTGAACGATGGTTCCGCCAAGACCGCCGCCGCGTTGCGAGAGGTCGCGGACAAGATCGAGGCCGGACTTTTCCACAGCCTCACTGGCGAGGGGAGAAACCCCAATTGACAAATCAGCAGACTCAGCGCAATTCTTGCCACGGTTCGATTGAAAGCGTCACTGGCTGGTCTAGGGCGCACGGCGACGAACCACCTTCGACAGGACCGGCGACCATACCGGACGCGAAGCACAAGAAAACGGGCAAACAGCCCGAGTGTTTTGACGTTTCCGAAGGTGAAGCCGTGTTTCTGCAAAAAAACTCCCCAAACTTTAAGTTTTCGAACGCCTTGGCGTTGGAAATCAAGGCCGATAGTTCGGGCCGCATCTCTGGCTACGGCTCGATTTTCGGCAATGTCGATAGCTACGGCGAACGTGTTCTGCCTGGTGCGTTCAAGGCTAGTCTCGCTCAGCACTCCCAGCGTGGTTCACGCATAAAAATGCTCTGGCAGCATCGGGCCGATATGCCGATTGGCATATGGTCACGGGCTACAGAGGATGGAAAAGGCCTCTTTGTCGAGGGCCAGATCAACCTCAAAACGGATGCAGGCCGAAACGCTTACGAGCATATTTCGGCTGGTGACGTGGACAGCCTGTCGATCGGCTATCACGAAAAAAATGCGCAACGCGACCGCGACGGCGTCCTCGATCTGATCGAACTGGACGTTTACGAGGTGTCGCCTGTCACGTTCCCGGCAAACCGAGATGCCAGCATCACAGGGCATAAATCACAAGACGAAATCGAAAATATTCTCCGCGCTGGTGGCCTGTCGAAACAGGCCGCACGCCTCGTCATGTCTGGTGGCTGGAAAGCCCTCTCCAAGCATGAAGAAATCGACAATGAGCAAGTGTCCCGCCTCTTGGCGCAGATCAGCGAAGCAACTCAGAAACTCAAGGAAATCTGACATGAACATGCATACGAAACGCACCCTCACCGAAAGCGCCGCCCTCCATCTGTTCGACAGTGCGAAAATGCGGACAAAGAGCGAAGGCTCCGACGCGCCGCTAGAACTCCTCGCAAAGCAGTTTGGCGAACACACCGCTGAGGTGATGAAAAAGCTTGGCATTCAGGACGAAAAACTGAAGAAGCTTCACGAAGGGATGAATGAATCGATTGCTACGCTTGAGCAGAAAGCGGCGCGCGCCAATTACGCTGGTGGCGGAAACCATTCTGGCAAGTCAGTTGGCGCAAGCTTCGTCGAGAGCGACGGTTTCGCAAACTTCCTCGACGTGAAAGACCAGAAGAATGCGCGCCCCGGCGAGATGCGCGTGAAGGCATCTATCACCACAGCAACAACGAATGCGGCCGGATCGGCGGGCGCGATGGCTTCCCCGTACAGAGACAGCGTCAATCAATTGCCTCGCACCCGCCTCACCGTCCGCGACCTTCTTACCTCGATCAAGATTGAAGTGGGTTCTGTCGAATACCCGAACATGCTCAATCGCAATTTGAACGCGGGCATGGTCGCAGAAACGGCGACGAAGCCCGAAAGCGATCTCCAGTTCGAACTCAAGACAACGGCCGCGAAGGTAATCGCTCACTGGATGAAGGCGTCACGGCAGGTTCTCGATGATGTCCCGCAGCTTTCCAGCATCATCGACAGCGAACTTCTTTACGGCCTCGCTCTCAAAGAAGAGACTCAGCTCCTGAGCGGTGACGGCACGGGCCAAAATCTGCTCGGAATGATCCCTCAGGCGACGGCTTATGCCGCTCCCATCGTTGTTGCCGGAGCAACGGCGATCGACAATGTTGCCCTCGCCGCGCTGCAAACCTCTCTTGCCCTCTATGAGCCTGATGGCGTCATCGTCAATCCTGCTGACTGGTGGGCCATGCGCCTGACGAAAGACAGTCAGGGCCGTTACATCATGGGAGATCCGCAGTCCGTTGTTCAGCCCGTTCTTTTCGGCCTGCCTGTTGTTTCAACGCCCGCGATCTCCGTGGATAAATTCCTCGTCGGTGCCTTCCGTCAGGCCGCGACCATCTACGACCGCTGGGAAGCGCGCATCGAGGTTGGTTACGTCGATAAGGACTTCATCAACAACATGGTCACCGTTCTTGCCGAAGAACGTCTCGCCTTTGCCGTGAAGAACCCGAAGGCACTGACCTACGGTGATTTCGGTAACGTGACCTGATCGGGCCAATCCCATCCGGTCAGTAAGCGGCTCCCTTTTCTCCTGGGGGAGCCGCCGTTCTTTCACTCAACCTTCAAAGGATCTATCCATGACGCCGCCAAAATCTCTCGGCGAAGTAACTCTGCCATTCGGAGACGGTGAATACACCTTCAATCTCACATGGGAGCTCGCATGCAGTTGGGAGCGTGACAACGGCCGCTCCCTTTTTTCTACCTTCAATCAGATGGTTCAGGCCAGAGCCGCCATGCTAATCGACATTCGGTCTATTTTACACCTCGGCCTTGTTGGTGGCGGCATGACGCCGATCGAGGCGACCAGCAAGGTTAAGACCTGGGTGGAAAACAGGCCGATTGCCGAGAGTATGCCGACCGTTCTCACGGTCGTTGAGTCTTTCCTTTTCGGCACTGACAAAGACGTAGACACAGCCGATGGCTAACAACGGGATGGCCGAATTCAAGCGGCGGCTCCGAAGGCTTCCTAAAACGGTCCTGAAGGAAGTCAACAAAGCGATTGAGAAGGATGCTCAGGAATGGGTTAATCTGTCTCAACGCTTTGTCCCCAAAGATCCGGAGGACGGAACGCCGCTTCATGACAGCATCAGGCACCATGAAACCGAGACGGGTGGACAGGTGGTGCGCGCAGGTGGTGCGACGACGACCAGGCCAAGTGCTGGCGGTAAGTATGATTACGCCTTGGCGGCCGAGTTCGGGACCGTCAAACAAAACGCTCAACCATTTTACTGGCCTGCCTATCGATTGCTGAAAAAGAAGTTCCGAAGCCGTCGCAGCCGTGCGCTCAACAAAGCCGTAAAGGAGTTTAACGATGGCAAATGATGCCGTTCTGTACACGCGCATGGAGGTGCGCCTCGCTGACGCTGAAAAGAAGCTAAAGCGCTTCGAAAGTGGCGTAGACAAGAATATGTCAAATATCGAACGCCGCAGCCGCAGCGCAGCGCGAACCATGGAAACATCGTTCGCTTCCAGCGCGGCAAAGATCGGCGGTGTGTTCAAGAGCTTTGGCGCCGGACTGTTCGCAGGTGTCGCAGCGGGCGGGATAGCCGGGTTAACCTCCGGATTTGTGGCTGCAACGAAAGCCGTGGCCGAGCTGGGGGATCAAGCCAAGATCGCAGGTGTGTCGGTCGAAGCATTTCAAGAGTGGCGTTATGTGGCCGAACAAGCCCGTATTCCGATTGACGCCATCACGGATGGCCTCAAAGAGCTGTCGCTGCGAGCCGACGAGTTTGCCGTGACTGGCAAGGGCAGCGCTGCCGAGGCTTTCCAGCGGCTTGGATTGACACCTCAGGAGGTACAGGAGCGGCTGAAAAATCCGTCTGAGTTCCTCCTGCTACTCGTCGAGAGAACCCGCCAGTTGAAAGACACGGCGGCAGGCGTCCGCATATTTGATGAGCTATTCGGTGGTCAAGGCGGCGAACGAATGGTTGCGCTCATCGAGCAAGGCGAAGCGGGGATTCGGTCGCAGATCACGGCAGCAAATGACCTGGGCATCGTGATTGAGGAAAAGCTCGTAAAGCGCGCCGCTGATCTGGACGCAAAGTTCAACACCATCGTTAACACAGTGGGCCAGAACCTGAAGGGCGCAATTGTTTCCGCTGCAGACTCGCTTGTGGATTTCATCGACGCTTGGCGCTCGGTAGAAAACCAAAATAACACAACGCTCGACAGACGCGCCGCCGAACTGGGGCTTGAACGGCTAGAAATCGAGAACAAGATACTGGCCTCGAAGGAAAGCCAGCGGGAGATTGAACGTGCAGGGATGAGCAATCCCCTGTCTCAGGCAGTCAACAACACCGACTTGCGAGAGCATCAGCAGCGCCTCGAAGATATCGCCAAGGAAGAGCAGAAGATTGTCGAAATCCGAAACTCTCGGCTTCCGGAAGTCTCGAAGCCAACAGACCGGACCTTCACTCCCATCAAGCCGACAGACCCCGGCGAAGAGCGCGGGCGTGAAAGAGCTGCCAATCTAGCCGACAGGGAACGCAAGGCCGTAACCGACCTGATAGCGCAGCTTGATTTCGAATATTCGCTGATCGGCAAGACTGCGGTCCAACAAGAGAAGATGAACGCGCTGAGACAGGCAGGCGCGGCAGCGACCAGCGACGAGCAGCTTTCCATCGCCAACAAGATCGACGCAATCCAGCGGGAGCAGGACGCCACAGACAGGCTTGCAGAAGCCGCACAAGAGGCGCGAGAAGCTGCGAAGGACTTTGCAGGCACGATGGTTGATGGCTTCCTCAACGGCGCTTCGGCAGCGGAATCGTTGGGCAACGCCTTGAAGAGCCTTGCCAGTCGGCTACTCGACAGCGGCTTGAACCAGCTTTTCAGCGGCGGGGGCGGGGGCGGGCTCGGTAGCATATTCAGCATGCTTGGCGGCGGCGGCGGCAAATTTCCCTCCGCGCCTGGCGGTCTGTTTGCAGAGGGGGGCTACACTGGTGACGGTGGTAAATATCAGCCTGCCGGCGTCGTTCATAAGGGCGAATACGTTTTCGACAAGGCGGCTGTCGCGGCCGCTGGCGGTCCCGCCGCAATGGAGGCCATGCGGCGCGGCCTCAAAGGTTACGCCAACGGCGGCGCGGTCGGTGTTTCGGTGCCGTCACTGCCGAGCATGAAGCCACAAGGGCAACAGCCTGTTCAAGTCAGCTTTGCCCCCGTCTACAACGTGCGAGGTAGCGGGCCGGAAATCGAGCAACTCAAGGCGCAGATGGCTAAGGATAGGGCTCAGTTCCCTGGCATCGCAGTCAAGTCGGTTCGTGAAGCTGCGAGACGATCATCGTCACTTTAACTGGTTGTTGGGAGCCTGTTCTATGGTCTATTCTGAACTTGAAAACCGCGCCCTGGTGGCGATCTACACCGAAATCAGCCGCCGTAATTGCTGTGAGCTATCACATGTCGAGGTCGCAGCGCGGGCCGGCGTCAGTCGATCTACCGTTAGAATAGCCGTCAAGAAGGCAGAAAAAGCGGGGGATCTGCTGGTTTTTAGGCGGGTGGGTGAAGGCGACACAAACCATATGCGCCTTCCAAAGGCTCATGTGGCAAAGTTTGCCACTTGAACGTTGCCATGTCGCCAAGTTGGCGACTTGCTGCTGGCCGTTGAAAGAGTCGCCAGATTGGCAACTCTAACCCTCGTCGCCAACTTGGCGATGAGCATGGTGGGGAAATTCCCCAGTTACGTCACGGACAATTTGTCCACCACGTAAGCAACGGACAAATTGTCCAAGGTGAGGGTTCGCCAATTTTGCGAACCCTTTTTCAGTTCACCTAATACATTTTTGGGCCTGTCATCCGATAGAGAGTCTCGCTGTAAGGAAGGCGTAGAATAATCTTTCCCTCATTTGCCACACGCGCGGCCGCCGCACCACGGCAGAACAGGTTCGGTTGTCCCAATCGAGCGCATACCGCGTCAGGACTATCGACAAAGTTCAGGCCGTGTATTCCGATCACTACAGCCGTCACGCCTTTCGGAATAGCGCCTATAGGCTGGATTACGAAGATGCGGACGCCTCCCAGCCATACAGCTAGGCCGATCAGAACGACTATCAGGCCCAAGGGCAACCATATTGATTTCATGAGAATAGCGTCTGCTTGTTTTTAGATGAAGTGACAGAAGGGTGCTGAGTTCCGATAAGTCAGAGGTTATCGGCACTTAGGAATGGGGCTATTTCTTAGGCTTTTGTTTTCTTGGTCGGTTGCCGAGTCTATTCAGTTCGACATCTCCGTCGCGAGCCACAAACATCTTTGCCTCGTTGAGGTTCTTCTTATCCTCGTCCGAAAGGGAATCTTCCCAGTCCGCCGGAACGTCATCGCTGTCGCCGAGCTCTCGATCCAACATCTCCTGCAGGGCATCCATATCGGTAACCGTGTCTGGATTGATGGCAGCGGACAACACAAAATCTGCTGTCTCTTTCAGTCGGCCTTCTGCATCAGAATCCAAAATCGCATGGCAGAGAGCAGCTACAGTATTACTTTGAGAAATCCGGAGGGCGGTCTCGTACTCAAGATTATTTTTCAAAGCTCTCATTTCCGCAATATTGCGAAAGAGCATGTGGCCTGCTTTTTCGAGCATGTGCTGCTTAAAATTGAGCGTATCGATAAATTTCTGGCGCTCCCATATCGTCTCTTCCAAGGTCAGCGTGAGACGCGCAACGATCTCAGCATTCATAGAGCGATTATTCTCAGAGGCCGCTTTGGCAATTTTGTCCTTTAACTCCGGAAGCAAGCGCAATCCAAAGGGTGGAACATTAGAAACTTTTTCGTCGGCGGGCTTTTTGATGCTCATGACTTCACGTTGTAGTTAAAATTTGATTGACGACAATAGCTACAATGTGTAGCGATTACACTGTGTAGTCACCTAAGGAACTTTCAATGAGTGCAATTCCTCCGCTTGGGGTTCGCTTGCCCCAAGACGTCAAAGAAAAAATCAAGGCGTCAGCCCTGCAAAATCGGCGATCGATGAATGCTGAGATCATAGTGGCACTTGAGAGCATATATTCGAGCACAAAAATTCACGAAACGAAAAAAGCCGACGCTACGGCCTGAGAACCAGCGTCGGCTTTTCCTAACCCCTTGGAAAGGTCAATCTATGCCCGCGATACATACAACGAGAATTGCCAGTGGCGCAAGTGCTGCTGAAAAAATTCATGAATGCAGCAAGTTAATGGAAGCGCTCAAGGAACAGCTTCACAGCTTGTATTGCTTCGGAATCATCAACCAAAACCTGATTGATGACGTTCTTTTTAAGTCGTGTGAAATCAACGATCGTCCTGGCTTCTACTATTGCGGGGATGATCAACGCAAAGTTCTAGGCTTCGCCTCCGCCGAGATCTGGGACGCCGCGTTTGAATTGGAAAAGCTCTCAGACGCCTTGCAGGTCAAGCTTATCGATCTGCGGGACTGCTGCCCGGAAGGCGGTTCAGCATGAGCTCCACTGGTCGAAGCGATTTTATGGAAGCTCTCGCAAAAGCTGACCCATTCATTGACATCACAGAGGATCTTTACCGGGTCGACTCATTGCTGCGCGTCGTTTGGTTGGCCCTACAAAGCAAAGATTGGCTTGATGACAGTCACATCGAAAAATGCGCTGAGTGCCTTGATCGAGCCCTTACTGATCTCGCTATTCCCCGCGCGGCCGTCAGCGCCATGGTGGATGATATTCAGGGCAAAGCGAGGGCGGATTTTAATGTCTAATATTGGTGCCGATACGCACAGAAAGGCTCCGTGAAATGGCTGCATCCGCAACATTGAACATTCGGGTTGCGCCTCGGCGTATGCTGACGCTCAGGGAGGCCGCAGACTATTGCGGCCTTCCAGTGAAGCGCTTCCCTGTGGATTGCCACGTGACGCCGATCGCGATGCCTTCCGGTGGCAAGGTCTACGATATGCGCGACCTCGACGACTTCCTCGATGCGCTGAAAGGCGGCGAGGCAGCGGGCGATGACGCTATTATCGCGAGGCTCGGTTGATGGCAGATCGTAAACGCCCAAAGGGCTTCCAGATTTTTCAGGATAAGAAGCCGCCTTTCAAATGGCGCTGCTACCATCGCAAGACTGGCAGCACCATCGACATCGATCAATTCCCACTCTGGACGATGGAGTTTTATGGCGAGTGCTACCGCATCAGCCAGCTCCACGAAAAAAGCAACGCCGTGAAGGCTGGCACCCTCGGCGCTCTCATCACCAAGTACCGCGCCAGTCCAGCATTTCAAACCGAGATCTCGGCCCGCACTCGCTCCGATTATCAGAAATGCTTTGATTACCTCAAAAGCATTGAGAACACGCCGCTTACAGCGTTCAAGCCGCCGCTGATCGTGAAGATCCGCGACAAGGCAGGCGAGAGCAAGGGCCGTAAGTTTGGATCTTATGTCCGGACGGTGCTTTCCCTCTTGTTCGCCTGGGGGAAAGAGCGGGGTGAGGTGAAAGAGAACCCGGCCGCTGGCATCAAGGCCATTAAGCGCCCGAAGAACGCGCCGGAAGCCAACAGGCCATGGATGGACAGCGAACGGGACGCCGTGCTTGCGGCCCTGCCCTCTCACATGCTGCCAGCAGTCACGCTGATGATGTTCTACGGCCTCGATCCGCAGGACGCCATATCCCTGCCCCGCACGGCTATTCGGAAAGGGATGATCGACACCAAGCGTGGCAAGACAGGCGAAGCGGTTCTGTTGCCTCTCCTAGACCCTGTCTCGGCCGCGCTGGACGCTGCGCCGGAACATTCCGCGATGACACTCTGTGCAAACAGCCATGGCAAGCCGTGGACTGTCTCAGGGTTTAGGGCGTCGTGGCGACCTGTTCGGATGGCACTGGAGGAGCAAGGCAGCGTCCAGCCGGGGCTGACCTTGAAGGGTCTGAGGCACACTGTGGCGACCATTCTCCGAGAAATGAACATGGACTACGGGACCATTGCCAACGTCCTTGGCCAGAAGACGGAAGCCATGGCGAAACACTATTCGAGACGAGCGGATATGTCGAAACAGACCAACGCCGCCGTGAAGGATTTCGCCGCCGAAGTGAACAGACGGAAAACGAATTCTGTCAAACCATCTTGAAAATTCTGTCAAACCCGAATTTATAAGGAATAGCTTGAATATGGAAAAAGACAGCAACACCAAGGGGTTAGAATGGTGCCCGAAGGCGGATTTGAACCACCGACACGCGGATTTTCAATCCGCTGCTCTACCAACTGAGCTATTCGGGCACTACAGGCTCTATGAGAACCCTCACTTTTGGTCAGTACCGGAGAAGCAATCTGCCCCGGAAGTGAGCGGGGTTATAGCATCTTGTTCGGCCATGGCAAGCGCTTGACGAAACTTTTTTGACAGTTTTTTCGTCGTTTCTGGCCATGCCCAGATCAACGCAAAAGATAAAACTCTTCGACGAAACACACAATTGGCTTGCGCCCCGTTTTTCGTTGAACAAGAAATGAGGATGGCCTCCGATCGCCCACACGGAACGGCCGTTATTAATTATGACACAGCACAAGGGGAACACATTAATGAAGAAAACTTCATTGCTCGTACTCATCATTGCAACCTTTATGACCACAGCCTCTGCTCATGCGGACGACAGCGCCCTTGCCCTTATCAAGAAGGCAGGTGTTTTGAAAATTGGGACGACCGGCGATTACAAACCCTTCAGTTACAAAAGCCCGAACGGTGAACTGACGGGTGCAGATATCTCCATGGCACAGGAACTGGCGGCATCTCTTAGTGTCGAGCCGGAGTTCGTGCCAACCACATGGAAGACGCTGCTGGAAGACTTCAAGGCCAAAAAATTCGATGTTTTGGTAGGCGGCATAACCGTCGACGCGGCGCGTGCGGAGGTCGGCGATTTTTCGGTGCCAAACGTCAAGGACGGCAAGCGGCCGATCGCCCGGTGCGAAGATCAGACCAAGTATTCAAGCATCGATGCCATCAACCAGCCGTCCACACGCGTCATCGTCAATCCGGGCGGTACGAACGACAAATTTGCCCATGAGCATTTCACCGATGCGAAGATCGCGGTCTTTCCGGACAACCGTGTGATTTTCGATGAAATTGCTGCCAACAGAGCAGATGTGATGGTGACCGACGGCGTAGAAGTCGATCTTCAATCCAAGCTTCATCCCGGTGTACTGTGCCCCACGAAAGTCACGGAGCCTTTCACACACTTCGAAAACGCATATCTCGTGCGAAAAGACCCCGCTTTGAAGGCAGCCGTCGATGATTTCGTCCGAAAGCAACTGGACGATGGCGGCTGGAAAGCGAAACTGGATGCTGCAATGAAATAGGACAAAGGCCCTGCCGGAAGCCGGCAGGGCCTTTGTTTTCCAAACCATGTCTGCCGTTATTTCGAACCGGCAGATAGCCCCAAGGCGAAAGGCACTGCAGCGACGAGCAGCGCCATGATGGGCGAGGACGCAAAGATGCGGCCAGCGATTGATGTGATCGCAACCGAGCGGACGACAGGAAGCCAGTTTGCCACATCGGCCCGGTGGCCGGACGACTGCTTTTGGTGCGCGCGCGCCGATTGAAGTGTCTCGACCTGTTTGCGGAGGGCATCCACGTCACGGCGCAGCGCGGTCAATTCCTCTCTCAAATCAACAGCGCCCGGTTCCTTCCCAGGTGGCTTGGCTCTCATGGCAGGCTTTCTGGGTGTTGTGCTCACATCATCGTCCAGTTCAGAAAGTTCGTCTTCAAGGTCTGATGGTTTGTCGAAACCATGGGAACGTACCGGTGCCCTCATTCACTTCTCCTCTCGCAATTTCGCTTTGCGCCGTCGCGACGTCTCGGCCGGACAGCAGATAGTTAGCAAACGCGGAAATTAGAAAAAGGATGCAGCGTTTCATCCAATCGCCAAAGCAGTTTCAAACGCCAGTCGAGACGGTGGTATCGGCGTGGCACGTGCCGAAGCACAGGGCGGCTTACTTGACGGGTTTAAGCGACTGCAAGATGCCGACCAGTTCCGCGTGATGCGCATCCTGCGTGGCCTTTGTACCCCAATAGGTCACGACCAGCATCTTGCCTTCGCGCGGCGATGCAAAGCCCAAGGACACGTCGACCGGGCCATCCTCATCCTTGCCATCGAACTCGATGCTGCCGAACTGCATGCCGTTGATCTCGACGTCGCCGGAATCAGACTTGGTGCTGGCATCGATCTCCACGCCATTGTCGGTCAGGAACTTGATGGCGTCATCGATGACCTTGTCCATGGTCTTGTCGCTGGCGACATCGATGGAGAAGTAGATCGCGGCATCGGGCGATGTGGCGTCTACGCCGGTTTCGGTTTCCTTCGGCTCCCAGTCATCGGGAATTATGACCGATGCGATAGGCGCTTCGCCGGGAAACTTGAGTGTTTCGGCTTGGGCAAAAAAAGGCGCCAGTACAAAGGCGGCGGCCAACATGGTTCTTTTCATGGAAAAACCCTCTGGAATTGAGGCGCGCAATATCAGTGAGCAATGGTGCCCCAGCCGTTGCTAAAATGGATATAAAGGAAATGTCGTTATTAAGTCATCAGAATAATATCAAGTAATACAGAATGTTGTGGCCAGAGTTAACGCGTCGCGGGCTGGGCACTCCCTGTAACGATCCTCTATAATTTTCAAGTTATACACCGGCACGCAATTACAGATTGGTCTCGAGAGATACCGGCAAAGAAACAGGCCCCGGAGGGCCTGCTGTTGGTTGAGTGATTTTGATCTCAAGCCGCTTTTGCAGCAGAGCCATAGGGATCGAACCGGCCGTAGAAGGTTTCGCCCTTGGTGGCCATGTCTTTCAGCAACGGGGTCGGCTGGAAATGCGGGCCGTAGCTCTGCGCCAGCTTTTCCGCAAGCTCCACGAACGCCTTCACACCCATGCCGTCGATGTAGGACAGTGCTCCGCCGGTGTAGGGCGCAAAGCCAAAGCCGAGGATGGAGCCGACGTCTGCCTCGCGGGGATCGGTGACGATGCCTTCTTCTACCGTGCGGGCCGCTTCCAGGGCGATGGTAACGAGGAAGCGCTGTTTCAGCACCTCCATGTCCACCTCCTCAGGCTTCTTCTGTGCATTGAGGTCCTTGAGGCCACGCCATAGGGACTTCTTGGCAGGCTTTGCCGGGTAGTCGTAGAAGCCCTTGGCGTTCTTGCGGCCAAAGCGGCCCTCGCCTTCCACCATCTTCTTGACCAGTTCCATATGGCGCGGATCGACAGCCTTTTCGCCAAGATCGGCGACGGTGGCTTTGAGGATCTTGTAGGAAAGGTCGATGGCGACTTCATCGTTCAGCGCCAACGGGCCGACCGGCATGCCAGCGAATTTCGCGGCATTTTCGATCATGGCGGCGGGGACACCTTCGATCAGCATGTCGTAGCTTTCGGCCATGTAGCGCAGCACGCAGCGGTTGACGAAGAAGCCACGTGTGTCGTTGACGACGATCGGCGTCTTCTTGATTTTCGCCACATAATCCAGCGCGACCGCCAGTGCCTTATCGCCCGTTTCCTCGCCCATGATAACTTCGGTCAGCATCATCTTTTCGACTGGCGAGAAGAAGTGGATGCCAATGAAATCAATCGGACGCTTGGCGTTTTTCGCCAGGCCGGTGATGGGCAGAGTGGAGGTGTTGGATGCGAAGATCGCGCCTTCCGGCAGTACGGCCTCGACAGCTTCTATCACGGCCTTCTTCACGTCACGATCCTCAAACACGGCTTCGATGACGAGATTTGCGGTCGTGAGCGAGGCGTGATCGGCGCTTGGGGTGATGCGGGCGAGGATGGCGGCACCCTCTTCCTGTGTCATGCGGCCCTTGCCGACGCTATCCTTCACCAACGTTTCGCAGGTGGTCTTGCCCTTCGCGGCGGCCTCGTCGTCACGGTCGATCAGGGTGACATCAAGACCGGCAACGGCGGTGACATAAGCAATCGACGCGCCCATGAAGCCCGCGCCTACGACGCCGACATGTTTGAGATCGCTCTTCGGCTGCCCAACGGGACGGCGCGCGCCTTTGCCCAGTTCCTGCATGGAAATGAACAGCGAGCGGATCATCGCAAACGCTTCTTTCGAGCGCAGGATTTCCGTGAAATAGCGCTGCTCGACCTTCAAGGCCGTGTCGAAGGGCAATTGCAGACCTTCGTAAACGCATTTGAGGATGGCGAGGGCTGCCGGGTAGTTGCCAGCACTTTCGCGGCGCAGAATGGCGGGAGCCGCTGGCCAAAGCTGGGCGGCAGCTGGCGTCCAGATGCCGCCACCGGGGGCCTTGAAGCCTTTTTCATCCCATGGGGCGACGGGCTTCAGGCCATCCTTGATCATCTGTTTGGCGGCAGGGATCAGTTGATCCGGCTCCACCACCTGATGGACGAGGTTCATGGATTTGGCGCGGCTTGCCGTCAGCGACTGGCCTGTTGTCATCATCTGAAGTGCGGATTGCGCATCGGTCAGGCGCGAAACGCGCTGCGTGCCACCAGCACCGGGGAAAATGCCGACCTTGATTTCCGGCAGCGCCAGCTTGACGCTTTTGGCATTGGAGGCAACACGGCCGTGGCAGGCCAGCGACAATTCAAACGCGCCGCCCATGCAGGTGCCGTTGATGGCAGATACCCACGGCCTGCCATTGGTTTCGATCTTGCGAAACAGGCCGTTCATCTTGCCAACCAGATCGAACAGCTTCTTGGATGCCTCCTCCGGGTTCTTCGCTTTTTCCTCGTGGTAGAACGAGAACATGGATTTGATCATCGACAGATCAGCGCCGCCGGAAAAGGTGGCTTTGCCGGATGTAAAGACCACGCCCTTGACGGCACCATCCGCCACCGTTGCGTCAACGATTGCGTTCAGTTCTTCCATGACGTCCGCCGTAAAGACGTTCATGGATTTGTCCGGCATATCCCAGGTCACGAGGGCGATGCCGTCTGCGTCTGTTTCGAGGGTGAAATTTTTATAAGTGCTCATATTGGGATTCCTCTTCCCTGAATTTCTTTACGACAGCCACCGCTCCAAGCAGGTGCGATCTGGCGGGGTTAAGCCCCTCCCCCTTGTGGGGAGGGGTTGGGGAGGGGAATTTGCGGCAAAGACCCCTCCCGCCTGCCGGCCACCCTCCCCACAAGGGGGAGGGTTAAGACCAAATCAAACCCGCTCGATAACCGTTGCCGTGCCCATGCCTGCGCCGATGCACAGCGTGACCAGTGCGGTGTTGAGATCGCGGCGTTCCAGTTCGTCCAGAACCGTGCCGAGGATCATCGCGCCGGTGGCACCCAGCGGGTGGCCCATGGCGATTGCGCCGCCGTTGACGTTCATCTTGTCATGGCTGATGTCGAAGGCCTGGAGATAGCGCAGCACAACGGCGGCGAAGGCTTCGTTAAGTTCGAACAGATCGATATCTGCAATCGACATGCCGGTCTTCGCCAGTAGTTTTTCGGTGACATCGACGGGGCCGGTCAGCATCAGCGCCGGGTCGGAGCCGATATTGGCGAAGGAGCGGATGCGGGCGCGGGGTTTCAGCCCCATGCTCTCGCCGCCCGCCTTGGAACCGACAAGAACGGCGGCAGCGCCATCGACGATACCGGACGAATTGCCCGCATGGTGGACGTAATTGATGCGCTCCACTTCAGGATGCGCCATGATGCCGACAGCTTCGAAACCGCCCATTTCGCCCGGCATCTGGAAGGATGCGTTGAGCGAGGCCAGCGCCTGCATATCGGTGCCGGGGCGCATATGCTCATCGCGGTCGAGGATGGTGATGCCGTTCTGGTCCTTCACCGGAATGACGGAGTTCTTGAAGTAGCCGTTTTCCCAGGCGTGGGCGGCGCGCTTCTGGCTCTCGACAGCGAAAGCATCGACGTCATCGCGGGTGAAGCCGTATTTGGTGGCGATGAGATCGGCCGATACGCCCTGCGGCATGAAATAGGCCGGGAAGCTGACGGACGGGTCCATGTACCAGGCACCGCCGGACATGCCCATGCCGACACGCGACATGCTTTCGACACCGCCTGCGATGACAATCTCATCGGCACCCGCCGCAATCTTACCAGCCGCAAAGTTGATGGCATCCAGACCCGATGCGCAGAAGCGGGAAATCTGCATGCCCGGTGCCTTGGTGGAGTATCCAGCCTCGAAGGCAGCACCCTTGGCGATGACGGCACCCGCATCCATGACCGGATCGACACAGCCCATGATGATGTCATCGACGGTCGCCGTATCAAGCCCGTTGCGGTCGCGGATCGCTTCCAGCGTCTTGGCGGCCAGACGAACGGACGGCACTTCGTGCAGCGAACCATCCTTCTTGCCGCGCCCGCGCGGGGTGCGGACGTGGTCATAAATGTATACGTCAGTCATTTGTTAATCTCCCTGTCGGCGTTTTGGCGCCTTGAAACTTTCGGGTGGCGCAAGGCTACCCCTCACTTGCGATTTCTGAAACTTAGCCGCTGGCTAAGATTTCGAAATCGCTTTTTCTCCCACAAGGGGAGAGATAAGGGTGCCGCGCCCGCTCCGGGTTACCTCTCCCCTTGTGGGAGAGGACACAAAATCAAAGTCTTAGCAAAGCTAAGTCTTAGATTTTGTTGGTGAGGGGTCTTGCCCCTCGCTCACTATCAAAACGCTTCCGCAGCCAGTTCCATCATCGTGTCGGCACCGGCCTCGATGCGGGTCTTGCGCAGCGCCGTCTCCGGCAGAATACGTTCCATGAAGAACTTGGCCGTGACGAGCTTGGTCTTGAGATATTGCTCGTCCGCTGCAGAACCTGAAGACAGTGCGACCTGCGCAGCCTTCGCCATGCGGGCCTGCATGTAACCCAGCACGACGAGGCCGAAGAGGTGCATGTAGTCGGTAGAACCGGCACCGGCATTATCCGGCTTCGCCATGGCATGCTGCATGAACCACATGGTGGCCGCTTGCAGGTCGTTCAGACCTTTCTTGAGGCCCTTGGTGTAGAGCGTAAGGCTCTCGTCTGCGCGGTTTTCCTCGCAGAAATCACCGATTTCCTTAAACAGCGCCATGACGGCACGGCCGCCATTGAGGCCGAGCTTGCGGCCCACCAAATCAAGCGCCTGAATGCCGTTGGCACCTTCATAGATCATGGTGATGCGGGCATCGCGCACATACTGGCTCATGCCGTGTTCTTCGATGTAGCCGTGACCGCCGAAGACCTGTTGTGCCATCACGGCATGGTCAAAGCCCTTGTCGGTCAGCACACCCTTGAGGATCGGCGTGACGAGGCCGAGAATGTCGTCGGCCGCCTGACGTTCCTTCTCATCGGTGGCGCGGTGGGCGATATCCGATTGCAGCGCTGTCCACAAAAGGAACGCACGGCTGGCTTCGTTATAAGCCTTGATGGTCATCAACGTGCGGCGGATATCCGGGTGAACGATGATCGGATCGGCTTTCTTTTCGGGCGCTTTCGCACCGGAGAGAGAGCGGCCCTGAATACGCTCGCGGGCATATTCCACGGCGTTCTGGTAGGCGATCTCGCCGACCGAAAGACCTTGGAGACCAACGCCGAGGCGCGCTTCGTTCATCATCACGAACATGGCCGAAAGGCCCTTGTTCTCGGCGCCGATGAGATAACCGGTCGCATCGTCGTAATTCATGACGCAGGTCGCGTTGCCGTGGATACCCATCTTGTGTTCGAGCGCGCCACAGACGACACCGTTACGTGCACCGACCGAGCCATCGTCGTTGACAAGGAACTTCGGCACGATGAACAACGAAATACCCTTGGTGCCTTCAGGCGCCCCCTCGATCCGGGCAAGAACCAGATGGATGATGTTGCTGGTCATGGAATGTTCGCCAGCGGAGATGAAAATCTTCTGACCGGACAGTTTATATGAGCCATCGCCCTGCGGCACGGCCTTGGTGCGCAGAAGACCCAGATCGGTGCCGCAATGGGGTTCCGTCAGGTTCATGGTGCCAGACCATGTGCCCTCGACCATTTTCGGCAGGTAGGTCTGCTTCTGTTCCTCGGAGCCATGCGCCAGAACCGCCGCAATCGCCCCCTGCGTCAGGCCAGGATACATCATCAGCGACAGGTTGGCCGACGACATATATTCGCCGATGGCCGCATGCAACGTGTAAGGAAGCCCCTGCCCACCATATTCAGGCGGAACGGCCAAGCCGGTCCAACCACCTTCACAATAGGCGTCGTAGGCCTCCTTGAAGCCGTCAGGTACGGTAACCGAACCATCGGCGCTTCGCTGACAGCCCTGCTGGTCACCAGACAGGTTCAGCGGGAAGAGCTGCTCTTCGGCCACTTTTGCAGCCTCACCCGTGATCGCTTCGATCATGTCAGGCGTTGCGTCCTCAAAACCGGGCAGATTGTTGTAGCGCTCGATGCCGAGCACGTCATTGAGAATGAAAAGCGTATCTTGAACAGGGGCCTTGTAAACAGGCATTACCGATGATCCTCCGCATCGTTTACCGGACCACTCCGGCGTCAACATGATGGTCACAATATTTGACGTGCGCGTAAACGTCAAATGACATTCGTGAGAAATCTGGCAGCGATTTCAAGCTTGCGCGAAGCTTGCGTGACTGCGGTTAATCAGTGGTTTCGTTCACCTTCATGAAGAAAGCGTTAAAACAGTAATTGCTAATTCATTATTTGTTAACCATATTCCGGCCATTGTAGCTTTCGGCGGAACTGCTTCGCGTCCTGAAGAACCCTCCGTCACCCGACTATTTAAAAAAACCTCCGTTCCACACCCCATTTTGTGGCCGGGATAGAAAAAAACAGGGCAACGAAGCGAGCAGGAAGATGAACGGATTGCGATCGAATTCCCCTCAGCACAGCGACAGATCGTCTCTGGATGCGCTCAATCGCACCATCGAGGGGCTGGAAGCCCGGATTGACGATCTTCTTGGCGCAACCGCGACCCGCCCTTCATATGATAATCAAACGACGCGCATCGAAAACGAACGGCCGATCCCTCAGTCCCGCCCGACCAGAGAACCGACCTCCAGTCGTTTCGATCCCGTCCATGAAATCCGCCAGCGCCAACAGGCGCTCGATGCCCGTTGGGAGCGCCAGAAAACCGAATCGCCACGCGCGGAGACCGTGCTCGAGCGCGATCTGGACCGCCGTTATGTCGAGCGTGACTACCGCACCTCGACCGCTATTCCTCCGGCACGTCCGCGCCCCACTGCCCGCTTCGAACGCACCGCTCCTGCCCCGCAACCCCCTGCCCCCCAACAAGGCGACGCGGCGCTGCGCGAGGTCGCAGAAGCGCTGGTCAGCCTGCGCCAGGAATTGAAGCACGAGATCACCGAAGGTGTCGCCCGCGAAATGCAGGGCGTGCGCTCTGAACTGCGCAACATCCGGTCGTTTGCCGAAGATCAGCATTTCGCCGAAGACATTCGCGAGGACGTCGCACGTCTGGCTGCCAGCATCGAGCGCATGGGCGCAAGCGCATCGCCAGACGCCGAAGCGCTGCGCAGCGAATTCGAAGAACTGCGTGTCCTGATGGACCAGGTCGCCCGTGAAGACAGCGTGCACCGGATCGAGCGTCGCTGGGAAACGGTCGAGGACACGTTGCGTGGCTTTGATCCTGCGCCGCTCCAGGAAGAAGTCATCGGACTGGCCTATCGTCTGGACGACATCAAGACACAGCTCGCCTCCATGAACGGCAGCGCGCCGGTCCGCGCGCTGGAAGAAAAGCTTCTGACGATTGCCAGCGCTGTCGAGCATCTGGGCAAGCACATCCAGCCCAACGACCGCATGTTCTCCGAGCATTTCTCTGGCCTCGACCAGCGTCTGGACGAAATCAGCCGCGCCATCGCTGCTGCCGGAAACAGACCAGCCCCTGCTTTCGACCCTGCAGTTGCAGAGCGGCTGGAAAACCGTTTGAGCGCACTGTCGTCGCAAATCGATACGCTGAAGGATGTTTCCGAGGCGCAGAACAAGCCATCGGACGCGTTGGGTGCGCGTCTCGATGCGCTGACGACCCGCATTGAAGAGCTTTCGACCGAACGCAGCGTTTCTGAACTTGGTGAGCGGCTGGATCAGCTTTCCAAGATGATGGAGCGCTCGCAACGCCCATCCAGCCAGCCGGAACTGACATCTGCCCTCACAGATATTTCCCGCAAGATCGACGAGCTTGGCGAAGGCGCCGTCAACGACAAGCTGGCTGAACGGCTGGAGAAAATCGCACGCCGGATCGAGGAAATCGAAGCCAGGCCTGCACAGGCGAAGGCTGCGTCTTACGAGACCGCATTCAAGCGTCTGGAAGACCGCCTGAGCGATATTGCCGCCAAACTGGATGAGACGAAAACGCCGGTTGCGAGCGAAGCCGCTGGCATGTCGCCGGAACTCGATCAGCGCATGTCGGCGATCGAAGAGTACATGGCGTCCAGCGATGAGTACATCATCGAAGCGGCCCGCCAAGCGGCCGAAGCCGTTCTGGAAGCGCACACGCGCAACAATCTGGCCCAGACAGCCAGCAGTTCCGACATCGCCATTCTCACCGAACTTGCCAATGATTTGCGCAAGCTTGAAGGCTTGAGCCGCAACACTGAAGAGCGCACGCACCGCACCTTCGAGGCACTGCATGAAACGCTGGTGCAGATTGCCGGTCGTCTCGATAATCTCGACAATCGCAATGCACCGCGCGCTGTCGTTTCTGCCAATGGCGAGAATGACTGGGCGGACTACGATGGTGCGCGCATGCCTGCCGCCAGTTTTCCCGAAGACGGGTTGATCGGCAAGCAGGACCGGGCATCGTTCGAAACCGAAATCTCTCGCCAACTCGACGCCGATATGGCGACGGATACGCTGGTTCCGCCTGAGGCCGCGAAGCCCGTGGCACAGGAAAAGCGCGGCCTGCTGTCCAGCCTGACCAGTCGTTTCAAATCCAGCGCTGCCAAGAGCGACGAGGCTCCACAAGCGCAGGCTCCCGCCCGCACGCAGATTGATCCCACACCCGCGCTGGATCCGGTCGAAACCTTGCAGTCGGACATCGAGACAGAATTGCTGGAGCCAGGCTCCGGTGCGCCTGATATCAAGAAGATTCTCGAACGCGTCCGTGCCAGCCAGACGGCTGCTGCACGCGCAGGCGCAGGCGACACAGACAACCGAGCCGACTTCATTGCCGCCGCCCGTCGTGCAGCCCAGGCCGCTGCGCAGGAAAGCGTTCCCGATAAGGGCCTGTCTTCGCGGGCTCAGCGTGCGACGACCGGTGAAGAGCAGGGCTCTGCCCTGTCACGCTATCGTCGTCCGCTGTTGCTCGGCATTGGTGCCATTCTTCTTGCGATGATGGCAATGCCCGCCATCAAATCGCTGATTGGAAACGAGCCCGCTTCCATCTCAGTGGAACCGACGTCGGTCACGCCCAAAGCCACAGAGCCTACCATTTCTGCCGTACCGGCTGCTCCTGCCGACGTTCGCCCAGCTGTCACCATTCCATCCGACGCCATGATCGATGAGAATGTAAAGGCGGCCGCTGAGCGCATGCAGGTCGGCGCCGACGCCAAGACGGACCAGATCGACCCGCGCCCGATTGGCGGCTCGCCTCTTCCCGAGGAAGCGCCAGCGGTGCAAGCGCCCGCACCAGAACCCGGCGCTGAAATTGCACAGCAAGCCCCTGCCGCGGCGCCGGTTGACGAGGTTCAACAGCAAATCCTGGCAGCAGCCGATACGATTGCAGTGCCATCGGACATCAAACCTGCGTCGCTTTCCGAAGCGGCTGCCAAGGGTGATCGTCAGGCCCTGTTTGAAGTCGGTGCGCGTTACACAGACGGTCGCGGCGTTGCCGCCGATCGTTCTGAAGCTGCAAAGTGGTACAAGCTTTCCGCCGACCGTGGTTTTGCGCCCGCGCAATACCGCCTTGGCAATATGTATGAGAAGGCGAACGGCGTAGAGCGTAACCTTCCTGAGGCGAAGCGCTACTATCAGATGGCGGCAGATCAGGGCAACGCTGGCGCCATGCACAATCTGGCCGTTCTGCTTGCCTCCGATGCTGCCGGTGCTCCGGACTTCAAGGCCGCGGGCGACTGGTTCATCAAGGCATCCAATCTCGGTGTCCGCGATAGCCAGTTCAACCTGGCCATTCTTTACGCACGCGGCAGCGGCGTTCCGCAGAGCCTGGAAGAATCCTACAAGTGGTTTGCTATTGCCGCTCGTGATGGTGATGCCGATGCCGGACAGAAGCGCGACGACGTAGCCAAGGCCATGCGACCGGAACAACTGGCCAGCGCCAAGGCGAAAGTCGAAACCTGGCAGGCAACGCCCATGGACGATGACGCCAACTCGGTGAACCTGCCAGCCGAATGGACAGGCGGCGAAGAGGTCAAGACATCGTCTGTCGATATGCAAAAGGCGATCCGCAACATTCAGGCCATTCTCAACAACAATGGCTTCAAGGCGGGTGAACCGGACGGCAAGCTGGGTCGCGCCACCGTGGCGGCCATCAAGAACTTCCAGAAGTCCGTCGGACAGACGCCGGATGGCCGCATCACCGATGAACTGGTGACCGCGTTGCTGGCCCGCAACAAGTAATTCCGGCCTGTGCCAATCTTTTCAAATTATCAACGTATTTGCCGTTGAATAATTGACAGTCATGCCCTCCACGGGCATGACCGGTAAAGGTCGCAGGTTTTGCTGCCTCCGCCACCCAGACAGATACCGCCTTTCGTGGCAAAGCCCGCCTTCCGGCGGCTTTGTCGTTTTACACGGAACCATGCCCGAGGTCCTGATGTGACTGTCTACCTGCCCATCGCAGAATTATCGGTGAATATCTTCATCATTCTTGGCATGGGCGCCGCTGTGGGTTTTCTGTCCGGCATGTTCGGCGTCGGCGGTGGCTTTCTCATCACTCCGCTTCTCATCTTCTATAACATTCCCCCTGTCGTCGCCGTGGCAACCGGTGCCAACCAGGTGGTCGCCTCTTCCGTTTCAGGCTCCATCAGCCACTTCCGGCGCGGCACTTTGGATATGAAGCTCGGCGGCATGCTGCTGATCGGAGGCCTTTGCGGGGCGACGGTGGGTGTCTGGCTGTTTACGCTTTTGCGCAGCATCGGTCAGCTCGATCTCATCATCTCGCTTCTCTACGTCATTTTGCTGAGTACCGTCGGTGCGCTGATGCTAAAAGAAAGCATCTCGGCCATCCGCCGGTCTGCCCGCAACGAGACAGTGACATTGCGCCGCCCCGGTCACCACAACTGGGTCCATCGCCTGCCGTTGAAGATGCGTTTCAAGAAATCGAAACTCTATCTCAGCGTCATTCCCATCATCGTCCTGGGTTTCGGCATCGGTGTGCTGACATCGGTCATGGGTGTCGGCGGCGGCTTCATCATGGTACCGGCCATGATCTACCTCCTGCGCGTGCCCACCAACGTCGTTGTCGGCACCTCGCTGTTCCAGATCATTTTTGTCACTGCCTACACCACCATCGTCCAGGCGGCGACGAATTTTTCCGTCGATATCGTGCTGGCTTTCATCCTCATGCTGGCCGGCGTGGTCGGGGCGCAATACGGGGTTCGGGTCGGCCAGAAACTGCGTGGCGAGCAGTTGCGTGCATTGCTGGCACTGCTGGTGCTGGCCGTTGGCGTGAGACTTGCGATTTCGCTGGTGTTGAAACCTGAAGATCTGTTTTCCGTGGCTGTCGGAGGGCTGGGCTATTGATCCGCGCCGCCCTTCTTGCTGCCGCCTTCAGCGCGCTGTGCACGCCTGCCTTTGCGCAGACACCGCCGCTGCCGATTTCACCCGATGCCACTGGCCAGGCCCGAACCTTGCAGGAAAACATCGAGATCGGTGCGTCGACGACCGAAATTTCCATCGCCTCTGATTTTCGTGGCGCCGATTTCACCATGTTCGGTGCGCTGAACAATGCCGATCAGCTTTTGCTGGCAATCGGGCAGTATGACATCGTCGTGACGCTGGAAGGCCCCAACGAATATTCCACCGTACGCAAGAAAAGCCGTGTCGCTGGCATCTGGATCAACACCAGCGCGATCACCTTTGCGCCACTGCCGGAATCCTACTCCATGGCCAGTACCCGCAGCATCGACAATATCGCAACGGCGGGAACGCTGAAGGCCATGGGTCTGGGCGTAGACCATCTGCCATTGCGCAGTGCTGTCTTTTCCGGCGTGCCCGACAATGTCTATGATTTCCAGGAAGCCTATCGCCGCCTGAAACTGTCGAGCGGCATCTACCGCAACGATACGACCGGCGTGCGGCTTGAACGAACGGGATTGTTCTGGGCCACGCTTCGTCTACCTGCAAACGTGCCGAACGGCGTCCATACGGCCCGCGCCTATCTCTTCAAGAGCGGTATGCCTGTGGCGCAAAAGGAACTGCGACTGCGCGTGGTGAAGACCGGCATGGAGCAGGCCATCACAGATGCCGCGCATCAGACACCGGTGGTTTATGGCTTTCTGTGCGTGCTGCTGGCAATCGTGACGGGTTGGGGCGCAAGCATCCTGTTCCGCAGGGACTGAATACGGTCACAAAAGGTTCACAAAGCGATCCTATCTGTGGTGTCTCCTTTCACAGGCGCAGGACGACGACATGGACATCAAACGGACTTTGTCTGCCACGTTTCTAATCTGCCTGATGTCTGGCCCTGCGGTTTGCGAGACGCTTGTCAGTGACAAATTTGTCGCCGTGATGCGACACGGGGTGCGCCCGCAGACCAGTAGCAAAGAACTTGCCCGCATGTCGGCAAAGCAGTGGCCGGTGTGGAACACGCCAGATGGGGCGCTGACGTCGCACGGAGCCACAGCAGCGGCGCAACTGGCGAGGTGGGAGCATGGCATGCTGGCCGCCAAGGGGCTAGTCCCAGAGACGGGCTGCCCTGCAAAGGAGAGCGTTTTCTCGTGGGGTAACAGCACCGTCCAGCGCACCATCGACACCGGCAATGTCATTCTTTCGACCATGTTTCCGGGCTGTGGCCTGACGGTTGGCCATGCATCCGGCGATGGCCCGGACCCGCTATATGATGCGTCCGAGACGGCACTCGGTGCCATCGATACAGACACAGCGGAAGCCGCCATTCTGGAAGCGGCGGGCGACAGTCTTGATGCGGCCAAGCAAAAGGCAGCACCGCTGATGAGGGAGATGGATGCGATCCTCGGATGCGATGCAGCCGGTAGCGACTGCTCGTTACAGAACCGGCCGTGGTCCATCGAGGTCAAAAAGGACAAGGGCGACAAGCCAGCAAGCGTCAGCCTGAAAGGACCGCTAGCCGAGGCGGGCACCCTTGCTCAGGTCTTTCTGCTGCAATATGCCAACGGTTTTCCGGCTGATGAGGTGGCCTTCGGCAAAGCATCCGCAGCAGCCGATATCATCCGATTGTCGCAACTGCGGCAGATCAAATATGATCTCAGCAACCGCGTGCCCTATATCGCGCAACGCGATGGTTCGAATTTTCTCAATCAGCTTCTTCTCGCACTGGACAAGACCCCCCCAGCGGGTGGCCCGCCGGACGCGAAGTTCCTGTTGCTTATGGGCAGCGACACCCAGCAGGCCGAGTTGGCAACGCTGCTTGGCATCCACTGGAAAATCCCACCCTATCTCGATGATGAGACGCCGCCGACAGGCGCTCTGACCTTCGAGCGCCTTCACGACGCAGACGGGAAACCCTATGTCCGAATGGGTTTCGTTGCGCCCTCGCTCGACCAGATCCGCAATGCCTCGGTGATTGACGACAAATCGCCCCCGCTTCAGGCTGCGGTAGCCATGCCTGGGTGCGAAGGAGAAGTTAAAGACGGAGCCTGTCCGCTCGATCGTTTCCTGACATTGGCAAAGGTGAAGATCGACAAAAGCGCCGTCGCGCCATACGTCTATCACTGAGACGCTATTATCCCAGAAGATTGGCGAAACGCACCGAGTAAATCCGCTCCCGACCGAGCAGATGCGCAACGAGAGACGTGTGATCGAACAGGCCCTGCATCGCCCTATGCCGCAAATCCAGACCGCCGCTCAAAACGCCGAAGGCAGGCATGAGCATACGCGCGCCATCGGTTGCGAAACACGGACGGCGAACGGATTTGTCGCGGCGACGCACCGTCGCGGCTGGGTGAAGGTGGCCGGCGATTTCACCCACGCAGACACCGGATTTCGGCTCATGCCGGAAGACAAGGTTGCCGTAGACCATCTCGTCGGTCGAGGCGCCCGGCAAATCCACGGTACCATCGGGATCGTGGTTGCCATTGATCCAGATCCACTCGCGACCCTTGGCCATCTCCTTGATGAGATCACGAAGCGGCAACGGCAAATGCGTTGAGCCGATGCGGTCATGGAAATTATCGCCGAGGCTGACGACGATTTTCGGATCGTAGCGGGAGACAAGAGAGGCAAGGATCTTGAGGGTTGCGATCGTGTCGTAGGGCGGTAAAAGCCGTCCACGGCGGGCAAAAGCCGCACCCTTTTCCAAGTGCAGATCAGACACGACCAGCAGGGACAGGTCCGGCAGATAAAGACCTCCCAGCGGATCGCACCAGCCGGCGACACCATTGATGTCCGTTTCAGAGCCCAGGCATTCAAAGCCTGTGGCAAATTTATCGCTCAAGGCAAGTCTGCTCAGCACGTTTCGGTTTTGTCCTTCATCTTCTAAAGCGTGCCTCTGTGAATAGGATTCACTGCGACACGCTTTAGCTCTTGTTTTGTCGCATGTACGTTATCGTTTCATTGAGGACAATGAAACGCGACATGCTTTAGTGGCCGATGCATCATGACATTGCATCCGCAATCAGCTCATCGGCGGCCTCTGCCAGCACGTCATCCATGGCCTGGCCCGGTACCGTCTCACGCCCGATTTCCATCATGACCGGAACGGCCAGCGGCGAGACATGCTCCAAAGCGCAATGGGTAGTGTGTCCCTTGATTCGCCTTAGCATATCGCCAAGACGGCCAATGTCCAAAAGTCCCGATGCGGCATCGCGACGCGTGGCCTCCAGCAGGATGTGGTCGGGCTCATGGCTGCGAAGAACGTCATAAATAAGATCTGCGGACACCGTGACCTGTCGCCCGGTCTTTTCCTTGCCGGGATGACGTCGCTCGATAAGTCCCGCAATGACGGCGCAGTTGCGGAAGGTGCGCTTGAGCATGAAGGATTCGTCCAGCCATGCTTCCAGATCATCACCCAGCATATCCTCGTCCAACAGGTCGGGCAGCGACAGACGGTTCGATTGCAGACGCGAGCCGATATCTTCCAGCGCCCAGATGGCCAGAGAATAATCGGTGGCGACAAAGCCCATGGGTTTCGCCCCTGCCCGCTCCAGCCGCCGTGTCAAAAGCATGCCGAGCGTCTGGTGCGCTAGCCGCCCTTCGAACGGATACATGACCATGAAGAAACGTTTGCGGAACGGGAAGGTCTCGACCAGCAACTCATCGCGTTTGGGTATGATCGACTTCTCTTTCTGGATGGCCAGCCAGTCGCGCACCTGATCCGGCAGGGCGTTCCAACGCGCAGGGTCCGCCAGCATGGAGCGCACTTGGTCTGCCAGATAGGTGGAGAGCGGAAACTTGCCGCCCGCATAGGACGGGATTTTAGGGTCCATGGAAAAGGCCTGGCTGACGAGGCATTCGTTTTCGCGGATGCCTTCAAAGCGCAGCACCTTGCCCGCGAACAGAAATGTATCCCCCTGCACCAATTGTTCGAGAAAATGCTCCTCCACCTTGCCCAGCGACATGCCGCCGCGCCCGACCGTGCCCTTGGCATTACGCTTGACCATGCGGACATTGAGTTCCGCCGCCTCGACGATGGTGCCGAGGTTGAGACGGTACTGCATGGCGACCTGCTGGTTGGAAACGCGCCACAGACCATCCTTCGTCTGGCGAATGCGGGCATAACGCTCATAGGTGCGCAGCGCATAACCGCCGGTCGCCGTAAAATCTACGACGCGGTCGAAGGTTTCGCGGGGCAAGCTGGCATAGGGAGAGGCACTGGTGACTTCGCGGTAAAGCTCATCGGCGTCGAAGGGCTCGGCGCAGGCCATCCCGAGGACGTGTTGCGCCAGAACATCCAGCGCGCCCTCAGCTATCGGTGGCGTATCCTGCGCGCCGACATAGTTCGCATCCAGCGCTGCGCGGCACTCCATGACCTCGAAACGGTTCGCGGGCACCAGAATGGCCTTGGAAGGCTCATCCATACGGTGATTGGACCGGCCTATGCGCTGGGCCAGACGGCTTGCGCCCTTCGGCGCGCCCACATGCACCACGAGATCAACGTCACCCCAGTCGATACCGAGATCGAGTGTTGAGGTGGCGACAACCGCCCGCAGCTTGTTGTCCGCCATGGCCGCTTCGACCTTGCGGCGCTGTCCCGCATCCAGTGAGCCGTGATGCAACGCAATCGGCAGATTGTCGTCGTTGATGGTCCAGAGCTCCTGAAAGATGCGCTCCGCCTGCGAGCGGGTGTTGACGAATATCAGTGTCGTCTTGTGCGATTTTAATGCCGGATAGAGATCCTGCATGGCATATCGCGCCGAATGTCCGGACCATGGAATACGCTCTTCGGTGCCCAAAATGGCGATATCGGGTTTTGCGCCACCATCGACCGTGATGAGACCGGCCGGCGGCTCACCCTTCACCTGCGGACTAAGATAGCGTTGCAAATCCATGGGATCGGCCACCGTGGCGGAAAGACCGATGGTGCGCATGCCGGGTGCATGTTTGCGAATACGGGCGATGGCCAGCGACAGGAGATGGCCGCGCTTGGAGGTGACGAGCGAGTGTAACTCGTCCAGCACCACATATTTCAGGTCCTTGAAAAAGCGCTCGGCTTCCTTGTTGGCAAGTAGCAGCGAGACCTGTTCCGGCGTCGTCAGCAGAATATCCGGTGGTTTCAGCTTCTGGCGCTGGCGTTTGGATTGCGGCGTGTCGCCCGTGCGGGTTTCGACCGAAATGGGCAGACCCATCTCCGTCACCGGCTTCATGAGATTGCGCTCGATATCCACGGCTAGCGCCTTCAGCGGCGAGATATAAAGCGTGTGGACGCCAACGAAGGCAGAGCCCGGTGGCACCTTGCCGCGCCGCGTAAGGTCTGTCAGCGAAGCCATGAAACCGCCCAGCGTCTTTCCCGCTCCAGTCGGTGCAATCAGCAGCATATTTTCGCCAGCTTGGGCGCGGGCCGATAACTCTAACTGGTGGGCGCGCGGGCTCCAGCCCTTCTCGTCGAACCATGTCTGGAACGAGAGAGGCAAGGTTCCGACATTCTGGCCGGTCATGGGAGGCTCTGTGTGTTTCACTCCCCTAAAGTAGGGAAAGCGGACTGAAAAAGAAGGGCCTTACATCGCGATATAGCGGTCGTTTCGGTGATTAACGGCGATGACGAGGTTCATGATCAACGCGCCGAGGATGGAACACAGGATGATGAACGGCGTTGCGACGAAGAACGCGCAGAAGAGCACCGTACAATCGAATGCCATCTGCGCCAGCCCGGCACGAATGCCAAACCGATCCTGCAGATAGAGCGCCAGAATTCCAAAGCCTCCGAGGCTGGCACGGTGGCGAAACAGCGCCAGCATGCCTGCCGCCACGGTCAAGCCGCCAAACAGAGCCGCGATGACGGGGTTGACGTTTTGTAGCACGATCAGATGCGGAAGATATTCCGACAGGACCGATGTCAGCGCCACGGCACAGAAGGTCTTTATGGTGAAGGCAAGGCCAAGGCGACGAAACGCGATATAGTAAAATGGTAGATTGACAAGGAAGAAGAGAAGACCGAAGCTGACGCCCGTTGCATAATGCAACAGGAAAGCCACACCCACCACACCGCCGGTCAAAAGGCCACCGCCGGATAAGAGTACGACGCCGAGCGAGACGAGCATGCTGCCAGCAATGACGGCCTGCGCGTCTTCGACGACAGAGTGCTTATCCGAGGTGGATGCCCAAAACCGGTTGCGCTTGCGCTCTGCTACATCGCTCATCATCGTTCCCACATTGCGTCTCTCCTCCTTGCGCCGCATGGAGAGAAATTTCAAGCGTTCAGCGCACGACGATGTAACGATCCGAGCGATGGTTGATCGCAAGGAAGAGGTTGAGCACAAAAGCACCGACGATGGAGTACAGCACCGTCTCAGGGTTGATGACCGCAAAAGCGGCAATCATCACGCAGCTGTCGAAGGCAAGCTGAATGAGACCTGCGCGGATGCCGAAACGATCCTGAATGTAAATCGCCAGAATGCCGATGCCGCCAAGACTGGCGCGGTGGCGGTACAGTGCCAGAAGCCCGTAACCCAGGAGAAGCCCGCCAAGCAAAGCGGCCCAGAGCGGATTGATGCTTTCCACCACCATCCAGCGGCTTTCCAGTTCCGTCAGTACCGACACGAGGCCGATGGCGATGAAGGTCTTGAGTGAAAAGGCGAGGCCAAGACGGCGGAAGGACAGATAATAGAACGGCAGATTGACGAGGAAGAACAGCAGGCCGAAGCTGATGCCGAAGGCATAGTGAATGAGAAATGCGACGCCTGCCGTTCCGCCGGTGAGCAGGCCGACCCTGGCAAGAAGATAGAAGCCAAGCGCCGATACGATGCTGCCTGTGACGATCCCTTGGATGTCTTCCAGCGGCGCATGCTTTGCGGGATCGGCGCTCCACATGCCATAAACGCTTCTCGTGAATGCCATGCGCGTTACCCCGGAATGAAACTGTCTGTGCTGTCTGAAACTGCTTTGCCGTGTCACCTTATTGCAGGTGAGACCAGCCGGATATGCTGCATTTTGCACCGCAACAGGCTGCGTTTCAATGTGGATATGTAAGCAGGGCTGACCTATCGATAAAAAGGCAAGAAACGAAAAGATCAGGCGGCTTTTCTGGCAAGAAACAGAATGCCGGAAAGGGGTTTTCCGGCGTCCTTGCGAATGGTGGTTTTTCGGGATTCCAGCATTTGAAAACCGGATACGCTCAACAAACTTGTGATGTAGCGCTCAGAATGGGCATAGCGCAGCGAAGGCTGGAGAACGAAGCCCTCGTCGTTGCCCGCGTCCTCCACTGAAAAGGCGAATGTTCCGCCCGGTGCCAAGAGCGCGAGAACCAGTGGCATAACCGTTTCCAGACTGCCGAGATACATCATCACATCCGCCGCCGCGACCAGATCGGCGCGGTGACGGGCAAGATCGCCGGCAAACAGGCCGGACGCTTCGGCGGAAAGGGAAAGATCAGTCTGTGCCAAATGGTGGTAAATCGCTTTTTCTTCGGCTTTTGCCAGCATGTTCGTGGAAATGTCGAAGCCCTCGAGGCGGTGCGTCCAATCGACGATTTCCAGACCGAGCAGGCCGGTACCACACCCGATGTCGACAACGCAGTTAAAACCCGCCGAAGGTTTTGCCATTTCGATCAGCGCGGCCAGTTTTTGCGGGACGCTATAGTCCAGCTTTTTCACGAGTGAGGTTTCGAAACGGTCGGCGTAATCATCAAACAGACCCTCGATATAGGCGCTCGGCGGCTGTTCGGGCGTCTCGGCGGCTCCCAGCACGGCCAGTTTCAGGGGAGCTGCGAAAATTCCCTCGACGTCCAATGTGTCGACGGTTTCATAGGCCGCGATAGCCTTTTCGGTCAGTCCTGCCTTCTCGCAATAGTCTCCCAGCTGCACCCAACCGGCGGCCCATGACGGGGTAAGCTCCAGCGCCTGCTCCATCAATTCTGCAGCGGCGGCGTGATCTGCGCTTTCCGCCAGCATGCGGGCATAATCGGCGCGCCGGTCTGCAATCGCATCACCGGACGAAAACTGGTGTGGGGCCATCCGCACTTTCCTGAAAGAGGTAGGTTGTCTTTCATCAAGCCATAAAAAAACTCAAGTCCTATTTCATGGCAGCGACAAACGGCGCGCCCAGAACGCGTCATAACTTGCATCGACGCGCCTGGCTTCATATGTCCTGGCTGAAATTGAGGAGATTTGCTGATGGCCGGTGGGGTCGATAAGGTGCTGGGTGATAGCGTGGCGCGGACAATCGTCAAATTGCTCGTCGTGTCCCTGATCGTTGGGTTCGTCATGGCTGTGTTTGGCCTGACACCTTGGAACATCATTTATGGCGTTCGGGATTTCATACTCGATATCTGGCACAGCGGCTTCCGCGCCTTGGGCAGTATTGGAGACTACCTGCTGGCGGGTGCCATCATCGTCGTGCCAGTCTTCATCATCCTTCGCCTTTTGAGCTTCCGCCGCTGATGACCCAACAGTCCTTGTTCACCTTTTCACGGCGCGGCTTCGTGCTGGCTTCGGCTGGTGCCGCCCTTTCCGCCTGCGTCTCGGCGCCCACCAACAAAGGCATCGCCTCCGGTACGCGAGACGAGACTGCTTCAGCGCTTCCCATGGTCAACGAGCTTCGTCGTTCCAGAGGGCTTTCCACGCTCTCAGCCAACAGCGCCGCGCAACAGGCCGCCGCCTACCAGGCAAACCGCATGGTCAAAGCCCAGAAGATGGCGCATCTCATCGGCCTGACGGACAGCTTTCTCATTCGCATGAAGGACGGAGGCGTTCCCCTCCCCGCCGCCGAAAATGTAGCTGCAGGACAGGATACGGTCGAGCGCGTGGTGAAGGCCTGGATCAGCTCTCCGCACCATCTGGAAAACATGCTGGGCAACTATGGCGGCCTGGGAGTGGCGGTTGCCTATGATGCGAGCGCGAAGAACAGGCCGTATTGGGCCATGGTGCTGTGTCGGTAATTGCTTCGCCGTGGCGCGGACTAAAGCGTCCGCTCCGCCCATTTTTCCATTGTGGTATCGCGCAGGTCGCGGATATTGCCGACCTGCTCTTTCGCCACGAGCGTTGACAGGCCGCGCACGATTTTACCCGGCAGAGCTGGCCCCTCATACACCATGCAGGAATATAGCTGCACAAGGTCTGCACCTGCGCGGATTTTTTCCAGTGCGGTTTCAGCCGATGAAACGCCGCCAACGCCGATGATGGGCATGGCGGGGCCCACGCGCCTGCGCATCTTGGCCAGAACCGTGGTGGACAGATCAAACAGCGGCTTACCGGAAAGACCACCGGTTTCACCGTTGTTCTGGCCGGGTGTGAGGCCTGTACGGGAGAGCGTTGTATTCGAGACGATCAGACCATCGAGATTATGCGCCAAGGCTTCCGCGGCGATATCGTCAAGCCCTTCCTCGGTCAGATCAGGCGCAATTTTCAGGAAGACCGGGATGGACCTGTTGAGCTTTTGCGCCTCGGTATCGCGTGTTTCCAGTACCGCTTTCAAAAGAGCCGACAGACCTTCACGGGCCTGTAAATCACGCAGGCCCGGCGTGTTGGGCGAGGAAATGTTGGCGGTGAAGTAGGACGCGACAGACGCGAAGGTCTCGATGCCCTTCACATAATCTGAAATCCGATCTTCGCTGTCCTTATTGGCTCCGATATTGACACCGACGATGCCGCGAAGCCCCGCTGCGATGAGACGCGCAAGTGCCGCGGCATGCCCCTCATTGTTGAAACCCAGACGGTTGATGACGGCATCGTTTTCCACCAGACGGAAAATCCGCGGCTTGGGATTGCCCGATTGAGCTCGTGGGGTCACGGTCCCGATTTCGGTAAAACCAAACCCCAGCTTCAAGAGGGGACCCGGCACTTCCGCGTTCTTGTCATAGCCCGCCGCCATGCCGAGCGGGTTGGGAAACACAAGGCCCGCGACGGTCTGCTGCAGGCGCGGATCATGCGGGACGTGGCAGGTGGGAATAAAGCCTGAGCGCAACGCGGTAATCGACATGCCATGCGCCACTTCCGGGTCCATCAGGAAGAGGCCGCGCCGACCAATCGAGGAAAAAATTCCGCTCATCATGCAATCTCCGGAAACTGGTGTGCACCGTCATCATCCAGCGTCAGCGGCGTTTCCCACAAAACCGCACTCAATGGCAATGAAGCGTAAAGATGCGGAAAAAGGTCGCCGCCACGAGAGGTTTCAAACACCAGCTTCTCGCCCAAGGCGGTACCGTCCACGGCGACCAGCAGAAGATCATTCTGACCGGTGAAATGCTTCAGCGCAGTTTCCTTGACCTGGGCTGCGGTGGAAAAATGGATGTAACCATCCTGGAGATCAATCTCGGCACCTTCGAAAACACCCTTTTCTTGCGCCTCTCGCCACAGGGCGCTCGGTACGATCTTGTAAAGGACGGGGGGCGTTTCACTCATGTGGCGTCTCCTTCATATATGGGCGGTTTGCCGCAAATGCTCTTTGTTGTCCACCGCCTCACGCAGATTTTTGCGCATACACAGGGTGGCGCGAGCCTTTGCTAGCATCAAGCGCTTGTGTTGTGGCGACATTTACGCAATCCTCGGTTTGTGGGACTTGACGCTTGATCGCGCTCCTCAAGAATGATGCGCGCATGAAATGCTCTTGGGAGGGGGCGCGGCATGTTACAGATGACCATCATAATCGTGGACGACCATCCTCTGTTTCGCGGCGCGTTGCGCCAGGCGGTTTCGGGGCTGGATGGCGGCCACGCCATTATCGAGGCTGGCGATTTCGAAGCGGCAAAAATGGCCGCCGCAGATCAGCCGGATGCCGATCTCATGCTGCTCGACCTTGCCATGCCGGGCGTCAGCGGGTTTTCCGGGCTGATGGCGTTAAGGGCCGAGTTTTCCAGCCTGCCCATTGTCATCGTATCGGCTAGCGATGATCCAGCGACCATGCGCCGTGCCATAGAACTCGGGGCCTCCGGTTTCATTTCCAAATCCTCAGGCATTGAGGACCTGCGCGCAGGTATTCGGGCGGTGCTGGAGGGGGATGTCTGGATACCGGCGTCCTGTCAGGCCGGGCAGGATCACGACCCGGACATGGCCGACCTCATCAATCGGCTCCGCACTTTGACACCACAGCAAAATCGTGTGCTGGGCATGCTGGGCGAAGGCTTGCTCAACAAGCAAATTGCCTATGAGCTCAGCGTTTCGGAAGCCACGGTCAAGGCGCATGTCTCGGCGATATTGTTAAAACTGAAAGTCGATAGCCGCACACAGGCCGTGATTCAGCTTTCAAAGATCAATATGTCGACTTTGGTTGCATAAAGACAAGGATTTTATTCCTTTAATACTTTACTCCGAAGGCATAATTGGCTAGGTTTCGCGTTATATTGAAGCGAGCCGCGTGACGACGCCGCTCCACCCGGGCCCTGAACATGCTGTCACACGATGATATCTGGAGTGCAATCGATACGCTTGCCGATCGGAACCAGCTTTCGCCGTCCGGCTTGGCACGCAAAGCGGGGCTGGATCCGACGTCGTTCAACAAATCCAAGCGGGTCGGTCCAGACGGACGCCAGCGTTGGCCCTCCACTGAATCCATCTCAAAAGTTCTGGACGCCACCGGTGCGACGATCGATCAGTTCTTTGGCTATGCCATGGGGCACTCGAACAAAAATGCATTGCCGGATGGAAATCTTCCGTCCCAGACGGGCGCCATTCCCCTTATCGGTTTCGCACAGGCCGGCTCAGGCGGATTTTTCGATGACGGTGGCTTTCCCGCAGGCCAAGGCTGGGACGTGGTGGACTTTCCCGCCTCCCCCGCCAACAAGGCCGGAGCCTATGCCTTGGAAGTGCAAGGCGACAGCATGATGCCGCTGTACCGCGATGGCGATGTGCTGATCGTAGAACCGGGCGCGCAGATGCGGCGCGGCGACCGCGTGGTGGTGAAAAGCCGGGATGGCGAGGTCATGGCCAAAGTCCTAGCTCGTCAGACGGCCAAGACTATCGAGCTTTTGTCGCTCAATCCGGAACATCCCAATCGCAGCTTCGACCTCAAAGAGGTGGAATGGATGGCGCGGATCATCTGGGCCAGCCAGTAGCACCTGATCAAAACATGCCGTAAGGAAAATAGCGGCGATAGATTTCTTCCAGCCGCCCGTTGCGCGAGAGTGCAGCAAGGGCCTGATCGAAAGCGGGAACCAGTTTGTTTTCCGGATCGACCGTCATAATAGACAGGCCTTCGCCTAAAAAGCGGTCCGACATATAGGGACCATCGAACATGGTGCAGCACCCATTCGATGCCGTACCTGCAACCCAGAAAGGCAGCCGCAAACCGTCGGCAAAGACGCCGTCGATCTTGCCGGATTTCAGTGCCTCGTACATCGGCTCATAGCCATCGAAGCCGGTGACCTGAACGGCGGGAAAAAATGCCTTCAGCATGGCCTCATGCCGGGAATTACTGACGACGCCGACCTTTTTTCCTGAGAGTGCGTCGGCCGCTTGACCTTCGAGCCTAGCCGCCTTGTTAACCGCAAAGCGTGCGGGTAAAAGCGTGTAGGGCCTGGTAAAGCTGAAGCTTTTTCGTAGATCCGCGCTCGAGGCGATGCCCGACATCACGGCCTCCCCCTCGCCCATTTCGACCGCCGCTTCCAATTCATCGAACGGCAGCGCCTGTACCTGGCATTTATTTTCTATCTTAAGTTGCGCGCATATTTCGCGGGCCAGATCGACATGAAACCCCACCAGACGCCCGTCCTGATCCGTGAAATTGAAGGGTGGAAAATCCACCGACATCAAGAACCGAACACGCGAGACCGTCGATAAATCCGCGCCCGGCATGCGTTCCTGCGCATCGAACAGCACCGGCAGGCGCCCGGTTTGTACCAACTCCTGCGCTCTGGGCTGAGCAGGCAATGAAAAAATTACCACGCCGATCAATAAAGAAAAAATACTACTGAATTTCAGGGGTGCAACTGAAAGGCGCATGTATATCATCCAAACTGGCATTGTTGGGGCGCCACCGGTTACGGTGGCTGAATGTGTATGTCGCGTTTTGAAGAGTATACACAAGTCTCGCAAAACGCGATGCTGGTGCAGGGCGAAATTCTTGCCTTCGATCCCTTATATGATGATCCCTTCACGCTTCACGGCAAAGCCGCGCCAGAGCGCGACGATGTTGCCTTTCTCAAATCGCTTGGGCTCGGAAAACCCCATATTGACCGTTACACCGCAAAAGCCGCATGCAACGGGTCCACATTCGAGACGGAATTGCTGGCAGACGGACTGGTGACGGAAGACGCCTATTTCGGTGCCTTCGCCCGCTTTCTGCGGCTCCCTTTCCATGCCGACCTGGATGCCGCCATCGTTGTGGACACTCCGTCACTCGACATTCAGCTTATCGACACGCGCATGGTGCGCCTTTCGCCCGCTGACGCCAAACCCTATATCGCAGTTACGCCTGACCTGGAGAGCATTGAGCGACTGAAGACAGCGCTCGAAAACAACCCGACGGTCACTGCAGGTCTTGTCGTGACGACACCATCTGCCCTTCGAAAAGCGGTGTGGAGGGCGGGCGAGGAACGGCGAACCCGGCAGACCATAAACTCACTGTTCGAGACCGCGCCTCTCTATTCGGCGCGCATCACTCTGCACGGGAAACAGGGCTTTCTACTGGGTATCTGCGCGGCGCTTCTATTCGGATCGATGCTTTTGGCGCCAACACCGACATTTCAGCTTTTACACATCGTGACGGCCGGGCTCTACATGGCCGCCATACTCTTTCGCGCAACCCCCGCCGAGGAAACCTCTGGACGAAATCTTGCTCTTCTCGATCAGACAACCGATGAGCAGCTGCCAGTTTACACCATTCTCGTGGCACTTTACCGTGAAGAAGCGGTCGTAGAACAACTCATCAACGCGCTTGATCGGCTAGACTGGCCGAAATCCTGTCTCGACATCAAGCTCGTCTGCGAAGACGACGATGCCACGACCATTGATGCAATTACCCGACTAAGCCCCGGTTACCACATCGAAATTGTTCACGTACCGCCCTCATTGCCACGTACAAAACCAAAAGCGCTGACCTATGCCCTTGCTGGCGCGCGCGGAGAATTTATCGCCATTTATGATGCAGAAGATCGACCTCACCCCAAACAGTTGCGCGAAGCCTATACTCGCTTTCGCACTGGATCAGATCAGCTCGCATGCCTGCAGGCACCGCTCATTATCAGCAACGCCAGTGCCTCTTGGATCACCGCCTCTTTCTCGCTGGAATACTCCGCTCTGTTCCGGCGCATGTTGCCCATGTTAGCACGCATGAAGATGCCGCTTCCGCTTGGTGGAACATCAAATCATTTTCGCGCCTCGGTTCTTCGCAAGGTTGGCGCATGGGATCCATACAATGTTACTGAGGATGCCGATCTTGGGCTTCGGCTTCACCGATTGGGCTACCAGTCCGACGTCATCAAATACCAGACACTTGAAGACGCACCGACCGACATTTCCGTGTGGCTGAGCCAGCGCAGCCGGTGGTTCAAAGGGTGGCTGCAAAGCTGGCTTGTTATGATGCGATCGCCCTCGGCAATCTCTCGCGAAATGGGATGGAAGGCCTATCTGGTGTTCCACCTCCTGATCGGGGGCATGCTGTTGTCCTCATTGACCCATCCGATGTTCATTCTCTACATCTTCTACATCGCACGACTGGTCTGGGTTGACGGAATATCAGCGCTTGCGCCTTTGCAGATCTTTCTTTTCATCGTTGATATCGTCAACATCGCCGCCAGTTATACGGTGTTCATCCTCATGGGAACGAAGGCGATGATTGCCCATGAGCGTAAGCTGATTGGCAAACGCTGGCTTTACACTCCTGTGTACTGGCTTATGCTCTCTGTGGCGGCGTGGCGTGCTGTTTATGAATTGCGATACAAGCCCTTTGTCTGGAACAAGACACCGCACAAGCCCACTTCAAGAAAAAAATGAAAATATATACTTCAATGTATTATAAATTATTCTAAATTAATCAGTATGGCGACTGGCAAGCTACGCGAACACCGTTTTCGGCTTGGAATGTGTTGTCAGTTGCATGGTAAGACACGTAGGTTTTTGCGCACCATTTTACGTGGTTTATCTCATGCTCGGAAAGCATCAGGCCGGTGGAGCCCGCATTGCCAGCCGCACCACCTGTAAAGGCAATGGGAGAGTTGCCATAGACTGTTGCCTGAGATTCAGCCTGATTCTCATAGGCCGGCCCTATCAAGCTGAGCGCGCTGGCAGGTGAGACGAAGCCAGTCGCCAAACCCGAGCTTAATGCAAATGCAGAAATGATTTTTACCATCTTGACCATTGGTAATTCCTTTTCTTTTCAGGAAACCAACGTGGGTCTAATGGATTTTGTTCCAGCCAACGGAAGATTAGCAGAAGTAGATCGTGTAAAGGCGAAAGTGGCGACGTTAATTTTTAAACCGTCTGCCGACAAGATGCGGCCTCAAAGCAACAAAAATAACGACAGCAAGCTCGATATTGGAGCAACGGCCGCGCGTGAACAGTCGGTACCCGCATATCCAAAAATTCGGCAGGGTCGAAGGCTGGAGCGGGTGAAGGGAATCGAACCCTCGTATTCAGCTTGGGAAGCTTGATCTATCGCCTATAGATCAACGCCTTGAGTGTAAAACTCACTCAAATCGGCACGAAATTCCATAATGTTTTCAATAGCGCTGTAAAACTTTTGGGGGACGGTATCGGAAGACCGATCACTGCAATCCTCCCAGATAAATTACGGGCGATTTAGCGCGTAACTACGACGCGATTTCGGGACTCTGCGTCGCGACTACGTGTCATGTCGGGATGGCGAGTTGGCTGCTGTCGCCGGATTGCAACATGCCCCGCGCTCTGGCATTTTGTACTTTCAAGATCGGGGGGTACTTATGAAATTCAGGTCCATAATGGTAGCGACGATCGTTGTCGCTCTTTCCGCATGCGTTCAGTCCGTTACGGTGAAAACGCCATTCAATCCTTCAGAGCATGAGTTTGCTGCAAAGCCTGGCAAGGCGACTGTAAGCGCGCAGGCTTTCATGCGGCGCAATGATGGAATGGTCGTCTACGCTGCCGGAAGTCAGGCCTTGCTGCTACCTGCCTCAAGCTATGTGCGCGAATTGTATGACACCAGTCAGAAGGTTTACGGCGCTCCGCCCGTGACAAATCTTGACGTAAGGCTGAAAAATTACACGAAAGTTGCCCAGGCTAACGGTGAAGGGCGTTTCTCCTTTCAAGGGGTTCCGGATGGCGAATATCTTCTCGTTACGAACGTCAACTGGCGCGCCGGAGACAGCACGCAAGGCGGTGACCTGACAAAGTTTGTTACTGTCAGCAACGGGCAGAACCTCGATGTGATCCTAACGCGATAAGAACAGAAATAGAGGTAGCTGCAACAAGCCTCAGAAATGACGAAGGCGGGTAGCTTCAAAGAAAGCGCGGCAAACCAAAATGGCTGATTTATGCAAATTATGTGGTGAAGAAAAAAAACTAATCAAATCGCACGTGATACCCAAAGCCTTCTTTCCAAACTCTGCAACCACCAAATTATTGTCGTCGGACAAGTTCCAATTTCCGAGGAAGGCTCCAATTGGCGTTTACGATGAAGGAATACTGTGTGCAGCCTGCGATTCGAACCTAGGCATCTTCGATCAAGCAGCAGCTGAGCAGCTTCTGACAAAGGTAGGGCACGTACCACCTGAAACGGATGGCTTAGCACGCGTTTACCATGTGACAGATACGGAGTTGATCCGGCGATTTGTTATTTCTGTTGCTTGGCGCGCGCATCATAGCACCCACGCTATGTTCCGCTCCGTCCACTTGGGTCCATACGAGACACTTTTTAAACACGAAGTTTTAGAGCCAACCACCCAACGCACTTCAGTTTGCGTTACCGAGTTCGACAACCGCAATGTTCCATTCTTATCTCCTGCAGTTGACCGCTTCGAGAATGTGCGATTTCTACGGATATACGCAGCCAGATTCTTATTTCTTGTCAAAGTAGACAAGCAGCGCATGCCGTCTGATTTCGAGAACCTTGATATAGCGCACCGTGATAGAGACTTTATTGGATCCGTCGTCCAGTCATGGAGGGGCTCTGGTGAGGAGTTAGCGATGCGCGAAATGGTTACGTTAACACCACAGAATATTTCTCAAGTGCATAAATGGCGCAAAACTTTCGCCGGCGCGAAGGATCCAGTTTCGGTTTTTCGGATAGCAGCAATGAGCTGATCAAACTCTCGAAGCACCCATTTTAGCAGGCGCAGCGTCCGACTGGGCAATCGTAATTATCAGCAAGAAAAGGTGCGGACGGCGGGACTTGGACCAACTCCAAGAAGTGCTGGAAACCAGCGTTCTTGAGGGTTATTTCCGCTTCAAGTGGCACTCTGTGTATCGCTCTATGTGGCACACAGCGCCTTCGACCCTCATCATGATCAGCATCAAATACCAGTTCATATCACGCAAGTCTTGACTCAAGCAGCGATGAGAACATAAATAGAACATCGCTGGCACGGGTGCGCGTGCTTTCCGAAAATACATTGCGGCATTGGGCTCTGAAATATGGAGAGTGAGAACGTGCGTCCTGAATTTGAAAAAGCCCCGGTCGATGTGGCGGATTACATTTTGCAATGCCACGAGGGGGATGCGAAAGCCGCTATCGAGGCGATGCAGGAAGAGATCGAACACCTGCAACACCAGTTGAGCTTGGCTGTGGTGGCAATGGGACGGGGCTTTACGCGGGGGTGGGTACCGAGCGAGGGGCGTGATGGCCTATGACCATCTGCCGAAGCTATCGTCTAAAAAGGACGATCTGATTTACGTCATGTGCATCGATTGCGAGCTATTGCGTAAAATGGATTATGCCGCATTGATGGAGGTCTACGGCGATGTCGAGTTGATGTCCCTCAGAGCGCCGATCGCAAAAGACATCATCAAATGCTGCAGGGAAACAGAAGGCTACAGCAACAGGTGTCGGCTCAACTATTATGAGGGACACGAGACTTATAAGATCAAGTCTGAGCCACCGCCCTCCCCCAGGCTCGAATATCTTTCCAGTTGGGAAATCGTCGTCGGCAAATGCCGCTATTGCGGACACGTTTCTAATTTGGAACGTTGGCGCGTCAGCAAGGTTACAAAGCCTGGAATGACTTTAGACGACCTGAAAAAGCTTCTTCGGTGCAAAAAGTGCAATCGCAAGGGTGATGTCGAATTGACCCTCGCCAAACTTCCGAGGTGACGCATGTGTAATCTGTACCAGGTCCGCACCAATCAGGAGGCGATGCGCGACATCGCCGGCATGATGAATGAGCGGATCAACCTTCAACCTGACATCGAGGTCTATCCGGATCGCCCTGCCCCTGTTGTGCGAAACAAGGATGGCGCACGCGATCTGGCAGAGTTGACGTGGGGCATGCCGACGCCGCCCAACATTCTTGGTGACAAACCAGACACCGGCGTCACGAACATCCGCAACGTCACATCGCCACACTGGCGCCGGTGGCTGAAGGTGGAAAACCGCTGCATCGTGCCTTGGACGCGCTTCTGCGAATGGGAGGACACAAAGCCGCGCAAGACAAAGCGGTGGTTCGTGATTGATGATAGCGAGCCCTTGGCTTTCTTCGCCGGCGTCTGGACGGATTGGACTGGCACCAGAGGCTCGATGAAAAACCCACGCCATGGGCAACACGAGTTGTTCGCCTTCCTCACCACAGACCCAAACGAAGTGGTGAAGCCAATCCACCCAAAAGCCATGCCGGTCGTGTTGACAACGAAGGAGGAAGTCGAGGTGTGGATGAGTGCGCCATGGGACGAGGCGAAAGAGCTTCAACGCCCTCTTGCCGATGACAAGCTGATTGTGGTGTCGGCGGAAGAACCCGAGCCACAAGGATCGCTGCTGTGAGCGACACAAGCGTAACCGGCGATGGCGTCCATGAGAACCACTACTGCTGTTTGCCGAACTGCAAGAAGTGGGGTGGGTTTGGTTTCGCCCGCAGCAAGGCAGAGCGGGTGCAGTGGTGGTGCTGGGAGCATTACCCACACAAGACGCCTTCACAGCCCGTCTCGCGCGGCCAAGCTAGATGAAGTCATCGTCTGGGCTGACCGATAGCCCTACTTCATGCGCCGCATCCACAAACGCCGCTCTGGCGTCTTCTGCCGTATCCTCATCGCCGCCAGTCAAGACAGCGGCACAAACCATCAGGGCTGTTACGTAGGCATCAGTTGTGCAATCTGCAGGCCATTGGTCAATCAAGCAGCGCGCCAATCCCTCTACTGTGGATAGGGTTTCGAATGACCCCCACTCGATTTTCAGCGGGGCAATGGCATGGTTTGCTTCTGCGATCATTAGAACGATGATCAATCGCAATCCGGGAGTTAAGTCAATCGGATGGGAGCGTGAGAATGCGGGCAGGCAACACGCTGAACCGGATCGGTGGCGATGTGACGACGATGGGGCCCAAGAAGTTTTGAAGCGGATTACATCGGTACTCCAATGTCACGCGGTATTCAGCAGGCCCAGGAGCCGCAGCCACGGGAACGGTGATCGACCGGCGATAAGTTTCCCTACCTGCCAGCAACTTAAGCCCTGTGGTAAACTGGGGGATGCTGTGACGTTCCTTGGCAGAATCAGTCAGCCAGCGCTTTGTGATCAGCGGGCAAATGCGGGTACGGAATACCGAGAACTCAATCTCGATAGTATCGCCCTGCTCTACCGTTGGCGCCAGCGCCTTGGCATCCTCATAAATAATCGGCGGTTCACGGTCGGCAACCCAGATGCCCAAATTTACCGAGCCCAGCCCGGCCAGCGCAAACACGCCGATGCCTACCACTTTCCAAAGGTAACGCTTCATGGTGTCGGCCCTCCTTTGAGATAACCGATTGCTTTTTGAATGTTCTCGTAGAGCATGATGGAGCCGACGAAGAGCGCAATCATGGACAGCAGCAGCCAGCGCATAAACTTTCCGACAGCCCGCATGTCCCGGACCATTCGGAAGCCCTCACGGACATCTTCGGCAGGCATCTCGATAATAGCCTCGAGCGTCTTCAATTCGTCAGGACGGAGACCGGCAAGGAAGGCTCTCGTCTTCTCTGGCAGTTCCACCATTTTCTCTGGTAGTTCTTCGCTCATTTGGTAGATCCCTGCCATGTCGCAGCCTTATGCCCATTATCATTTCGCACCGAAGCGTGTTTTCACGCCGTCATAGAACCCGGCACATCGGCCCGTCCTTGCGTCCACTGCGTCGGCAGAGAACTCCCATCGCAGCTGGGTATTCCGGGGCTTTTCGGCCCCATACTTCGGCACGACGCGCGCCATCTTCTGCCGGCACTCATCCGGCAGATCAGGCAGGTTCACGCCGGCCGCTGTTTTGCCCTGGGTGTTAGCCGCCGCAATCAGCCGCGCCTCTTTGCCGGCACAGCCAGAGACGATCTGCATCGCTCCAGCGGTAATCGCCATCATAAACATTCTGATTGTCATCTTTGATCGCCTGTTCAAGTTGGGCTTCGAGCTTCTGTTGCGTCAGCGCGTCGGCCATGGCGCGCTTCCGGTATTCTTCGACAGCCTGGGCAGCAGCATTGCGCTGTCGCTCGAGCTCAGTGATCTTCGCTTCAGCGGCTGTCTTTTCTGAAAGCAGCACGTAACCACTCAGCAGCGCGTCGTCGTGCGCGGCCAGCCAGATCCGGAAGCCGACAAAAGCAATGAGGAGAAGAATGACGGCAGAGATCACCCGCCCGATCGTGCTGGTCAGGAAGGAGCTCATAGTCCGCTCACGCAAAGCTCGGCTTCACCGATCCGCTGTGCGTCCCCCATCTCACGCCGATTGACCAGTCCCCGCACGATCTGCCCGCCGGCGCGATTGAACGCCGTCTGGGCTTCACATGCCGCGCGCCACTGCCCAGCTTCGATCCGGGCCTTGGCAGTGGATCTGCACCAGGCACCCACGCCGAAATTGTAAGATCCGGAGATCATCGAGGCGCGAACACTGATGGGGGATTTGGAAAGGTTGGGAGAGCACTGCACGATGACCTGGTAATAGTCATCATGAACACGACGAAGCAGCATATCCTTGCACTCTGCTCTCGTCTTCGTCATGCCGGGGCCAATCCCCTTGGTCTCCCCGTAGCAAATGTCCCAGATCTTGGCGAACGGGTCCCAGTGAGATTTCAGGACCAGCCCCTCCCACGGAATAATTGCTTTTTCGACGGAAACAATGACAGCGGGGTCCATCTTGCCATAGGTGGCGTAGCGATCGTAAGCAGCATAGCTGCCGGCAGCGATCCCCGCGAGCACAGTGGCGATCGCCGCTTTACCGCGCTTCGTCGGAGCGATCTTGTTTATCGGCATTAGGAATTCCTTTCTGAACGAGAAGGCGCGCCGTGAAAGCCCCGGCCACCGTAAGGCCGGAGAGTGCAGCAAAGACGCCAGGGGGGATTTCGACAAAGCCATCGATCAGCGGAAGCGCGACTTCCAGACCCGACAAGACGGCAGCAATGATCATGAGGCGGACAGACCAGGCGCGTTTCAGCACCTGCCGCCAATTCTGGACGAGCATAAAAATGTCCTCTGATGTAGGTTTAGCTCAGCACGATCGAGTGCCGTTGGGAGGCATGCGGATGCCGCTGTACGTCGCGTACAGTCGCCATGGTGGTCTCCTGATTTTGTGGTGGGGTTAGTTGCCTAACGGATTAAGGCCAGACGACTTGCGCGGCGATCTGAACCGCCTCGACCGTTTCAGAGGCATTCACCGCCTCTTTTGCTGTCTGCCGAGCGCGCTCGATAGCACTGCCGATGATGGCCCACTGCGCGTCCATAGCCAGAACCAGCAGGGCGATATCCTTGATGGCGTCGCCATCTATGCCAAGTGACGCCGCAAGCATCGGGTAATCTGCGGACTGCGGATCATTTTCAAGAACGGCCAGCTTTGCCTCATCAACCTTGCGCTGGTAGGTCATTGCCTGACCAGCGCCGGGCGTGATGTACTGACAACGTGCCGCCTCAGCATCGTCATCGATCTGGATTTTGAGATTGCGCTTTACCTCTTCAAGATCCGGAGCAGGTGTATGCGGGGGTGTGAACTGGCCGTCCGTAAAACTCCATCCTATTTGCGCATCTTGTTGCGCAATCCAAGACTTGTGATCTGGAAAATCATCCGGTACGGGACCGTCAAATATAGCTCTATCCGTTACGATACCATCTGCGACTTTCACATAAATAGTCATGCGCATAATCCTCAAGCCGTGCAATATTCGGTTATGAACACAAGACCCGGAGCACCGGGACCTCCGTTTACAGTGGCAGTTGATTGGAAGACGCCACCGGGACCTCCACCAGAGCCATACCCCTGCCCAGCTTGGCCCACTGAACCAACATTGTGCCGCCCACCCGATCCAAATCTTCCACTTCCACCTGATCCGCTGTTGACACGCGTCACAGCGCCCCCGGAGCCAACGACAGTGTTTCCACCTGTTCCCGATTGGCCGGGGACCCGCAAATCTCCGACTCCGCCTGTTCCGCCAAATGCCCCCGGGCCGGTACTGCCTGCACCAGTTGCGGCTCCACCACCGTTACCACCTATTGCCACGACCAGGCTTCCTAGAGACGTATTACCCCCATTTGCTCCGGCCAACCCTCCCGCGCCAATCGTCACAGGTTGGCTTGGTGATAAATCAGCTTTGGATTTGACGGCAATCGAGTATTCGCTAGCCCCGCCGCCCGCTCCGATTGTGAGGTCGGATGAATTACTTACACCTGCGCCACCGCCACCACCACCGCCGACAGCCTCAATAACAGCGTAAACGAGGTTTGCATCGGGTACATATGTTCCAGACGCGGTAATGAGTCGGAACTTAACAACCTGAATAGCACCAGATAGACCGAGCACCCCCTTCATGGTGCTAGTGTCGGCGCTCGCAAGAAGCTCTCTTGCCCTCGCCGTCAGATCAGTGGTCGCGTAGGTGTTGGCCGCATCCTGATAGGGCAGCTTGTTTGCAGCCCCACCTAGAGCCAACAGCGACCGAGCCAAGGCAGGGAAGTCAACAAGAGAATACCCATTTGCGCCATTCATGTAAGGAAGCTTGTTTGCTGCTCCAGTGAGGCCTAATAGCGACCGTGCCGAAGCCGGGAAGTCCGCCAAGGCACCAACCGCGTTAGTTCCGAAGTAAGGCAGCTTGTTCGCGGCGGGCGTGAGAGCAGCCAGAGCGGCGAGCGTCGGCTTGTCTAGGCGCGCAAGGTACTCGGCCAGGGTGACTGTGTTTTCGATGCTCTGCTGGCCAATGCTGGTGTCGTAGGTCAGCCAATAGGACTTGCCGCTGGCAGACGGTCCCGGCCACCCGACGGCGAGAGTAAGCTCGGTATCGCTGACGACGGTTGCCACTGGCGCAGATAGACCATCGACGCCGAGAATATACGGCACGATGCCGCCGGTCAGCCATCCCGTGCCATTCCCGGTCACGGTGGTGCTGCCAGCGGTCACGGATACCGTGCCCGTTGTGTAGGGTGTGGTCATGTTGGGTTTGCCTTAATTGTTGCGGAAAGCCATCGCGGATAGGACCATTGCAGTCCAGTTAATTGCGCTCTCTGATGGAAGCCTCAGTCGCAGGACCGTAGACGCTCTATTGGGGACTGTGAATGTTCTGAAAGCGGTGTAGTCTCTGAATGCATCGCCTGCGACCGCCGTGTTCGCATTTGATGTGTAGATGTTCGTTGACCCACCCCCCGTGACGTCATCAATAAGATGCGGACCGACAAGCACTGTCTGAGCTTGGTTCGCCTTGCCCGTCGCAGTGTATTCGACTCTGATCAAAATTGGGTTGCTTGGATTTGCACGAACACCATGATCAACAGTCAACGATATTTCCGCATAGCCCGGCGCATTATTGCTCGAGGTTGATGCTGACCTTATTCTGATCACTGAACCGGGAACTATTTGTTCGTCGCCAATGAAAAGGCTTATGATCTGCGCTTGGCTAACCTGAAGGTTTGGTATCTTTACGATGCCGTTCTCGATGGCGAAAACGGCTATGCTTTGGTCCCCGTTGATGACGACGAACTTGTCCGCGAGGAAGCCAACTTCGGATTTCAGGACACCATTTACGGTTCTCAGCTGAATGTACATTCCGCTTTCGACAAACCCTGAACCAGTATTTCCCCGAAGAAGAACAGCGAACCGAGCAGATACACCCGCAGGGGTGGCCGTAGCCTGAAACATCACCAGACCATCGGCAAACATGCCATTGAACGTGGCAGATACACCGATGATCTGTTGAGAAATAGCGCCGTCCGCATTGACGCGAGCCGTTGCCTCCGTCCCGATCGCCGCTGTGTTTTGGCCCACCGTTGCATTGAGCGAAGTGAGTTGGGTTGTAAACGCACTATCCGCCGTCGCCCTCACTTGCTGCTCTTCGATCAGCTTTGCCGAGGTGTCACCAACCACCGCCGAAAGCGTCGTTACCCGCTGGGCAACCGCCTCTGTCTCGGTGGCAGCAACTGTTCGGACGGTCTCAATCTCGGCATAGGTCCCTCCGACTTCGGCGCGCATGGTGTCGCGCTGGATCTGGGATAGTGCCGCCTCAAGAGAAACCGCCTGCCCGATCTGCTCGATACGGTTCAATAACTCCTGTCGCGCGCCCCCGATAAGAGCGATGGTGTCCCGGACATCCTGCCCGAGGTTTTCCAGATTGGTGATGAGATCGCCACCGGCCTGAAGCGTGCGAAAGTTCGTAATGCCAGACGCAGATACGGCGCGGCCATTATCGACCATCAAGGTCGTGCGAACCTGCCAGTCGGTTTCAGATGTCAGGCCTTCAACGATTTGGACAACACTGATGTCGGCGGTCACAGCCTTTGTGAAAACCTGAGTTGGGTTGGCGACAGGCCAATACTCAATCAGGACGCCGGAAACACTGATGTCTTCGATCTGGTCCCATGTCAGTCGAACGCCGGGGAGCTTACCGCCACCTTCTGCCTGCACGATATTGGGCGTGGCCGCAAAGTTCTGCACCTCGGCCAGATACTGCGGAGGCGGCACAACGATGATGACAGGCGGGTTGGTCGCATAAGCGGTCGGGTCAAACACGCCGTTGCTGATTTCCTGCAAGGCGACTGTGATATCCCGAACGCCATCGCTGTTGTGGGGTCCAAGCGTGCGCGTCAGCACCTGATACGTGCGCGTGCCATGTTTGGCGCTTGCCCACGTGATCCACCGGCCTTCCTTCACCACGTCCAGAAAACGCGGGTGAATGGTGATTTCAGCCGACGCCTGGAACCGAGCGCCACGGATGGCGATGTCAGCCAGACGGTCCACCTGCTTGACGTTCGTCACCGCGCCATAGGGAATGGCGCTGGCAAGCGTTTCGCGGTCTTCGGCTAGTGCTGACTGGTCAATACGTGTTGCCGCGTCCTTGGTCTCGTAGAAGTCGTCCGGCGAGACATACGAGGCTGCCACGGTGTTGATCAGATCCGTCCGCTTGCGCTTCACTGTGAACCGCTTTGGAGCGCCAATCTTGATATCGTCGTCTGTAATTGTTGCGACGACTGCCTGCGGTGCGCCTGCAATCGGGAACTCGCCATCAACACGCTCAACCCAGGAAGCACATGCGGCCATGAGCAAAGGCTGGAGGTTGGAATCGTGGTTCGCGCCGGGACCATCCTTGGCGATCATGTGCGAGCGATAGCGGTAATCGCCGTCTATGATTTCGTCAGCAATGTTGGCAGCCTGCGTCCACTCGGACAATGGCAGGCGAGAAGCGCGAACGCCCTTGCCGACCATAAGCTGGTTTCCATTGTAGAAACCACGCTCCAGATTGTAGGCCTGTACGAATGGATTGTCGCTGTATTCCCATGTGGACTGGTCATTCCAGCGATGCGGGCCGAAGCCACCGACAGAACTATCCTTGCGCCAATCGTAGAGCGGGGCGCCCTTGACCTCGAACAGAAGCTGGGCAGGAGCGGCAAGGCCGTTGCCTTGGCGCCGAAGGCCGGAATACACAACGGCATAGGCAACGCCAGCACCACGGTGCGCCGCCGTCCACCGGCCGGCAGGACGCGAATTGGCGATAAACGTCGGCTCTGCCTGCTGGTCCATTGAGCCGAAGTAAAACTTCACCCTCACATCGTCGTGGTTGTCGCCGCTCGTGCCTTCGTTCGGGACCAGCCAGAAACCTTCGGCGTTTTGTTCAGTCAGCGTGCGCCACTTACCGTTATAGCGAACGCGTGGAACGCCTGTGATGCGAAAGCTGGCGAGCTCGTAAACGTCCTGGAAGTTACGGCCGCCAGAACCGAAGTTGTTGCGATAGACATGCCGACCAGTAAGGCCACACGTGCCGAGAACGACGGTGCGTGGATTATTGGCGCCATACTCGGTCTGGAGCTGGGCAGAGGTGCTTGGCACTTTCTGCGCGAAAATCTTGTTGATGCCAAACGATGCGGCAACAGCGAAAGCGCTTTGCGCCAAGCCGGCAAGAATGGGGTAAGCAGCCGCCCACGCGGATATTGCCGTAACCGCGGCGGTAATAAACGAGATGAATGCCATTGAGCTATGCGCCTATCTTGTAAGCCTGCTCGATATCGGTGATCGAGAAAATCGAGACGCCATGAGGCATCCGCACGACAAAGCCTGCGCTGGACACGACGCCAGCGAGATAACGGCCTTCGAAGAAAAACACTCCCACGTCGCCGCGACGGGCAGCGAACCGGTTGACCGGTTCAAGTTTCAGGCTTTCAAGAAACTCTTTCCCATCCCTGCCTTTCGGCTTCACGGCAATGGAAAGCATGGCCTTGATGGCATCGCAGACAGCCGCTACGTCGCACAGTACGACGTCTGTCGGGAGACAGCTCGACATGAGGGACACAGCGTCCTCAAGGCGCCGATCCCACCCGTCTTTGCGGATAGCCTTTGCAAGCTTCTTCATTCGCTCACCAGCGCTTTCATGAAATGAGTTTCCACCGGCGCGTAACCACGGCGGGCGTAGATCCGAGACACATCGTTGATGGCGAGTGACGCCATGCAAACCACGGCACAGCCCTGCTCTTTCGCCCACGCCTCATAGGCGTCCAGCATCGTGAGAGAACCGCGCCCGCGAGCATGCTCAGCGATGAACCAGACCGTTTCGTTTGCGCACAGGCCAGCGCCAAAGGGATGATCGAACACGCCAGCCATCAGTATGCCCGACACGCCAATATCGCCATCCAGAACCAGCACGCATGACCTTGAGCTTTGCATGTGCTGGACGAACAGCGCGTGCGCCCGTGCCGGGTCGAAAGGAAACGACCATCTTGCCGCGGCGTGGCTTTTCCTCAGTAAGTCGACAACTGCGCCAGCATCAGAGTTTCGTGCTGGCCTCACATCACTTCGGGCTGAACTCGAAATTGAAGAACTCATTTTTCAGCCTCGCAGCGTGTTCGAAGAACATGTCGCCAGCCGAGACCAGTTGCTGGTCTTCGTGGCTGGCGTATCGGTAGCCTTCGCGGAAGTTGTCGATCGCTTCGGTTTCGATGTTGGCCTCAAGCCAGGCATCGCCGTTCTCTTCGCGGTGATCGATCGTATCGACGTAGCCGTAGAAGGTCGGCTCGGCGTGCAGGAAAGCGTTGTTGTCGGGATCGAAATAGAAGTCGTACAGCGTGACTGGACGGCCCTTGTATTCTTCGTTTTCGATCAGAAGCAGCTTGTCCGGCGTCAGGCCGAAATCGGATCGTGCGGGCAGCCGCATCGTGACCGGATTTGCCGTGGTGCCGAGCGCGAAAGCAGGCTCATCAATCTCGATGATCGAATTGCCCTTGTAGGTCAGCCCGTTGTAATCGAGCGTACCTTTACCTGAGAAGAACCCGTATGTGCCGGTTCCAAACTCAAACTTGACGCCAGACCCGATCTTCACCCTGCCCTCATTGAGCAGCTGCTGCAGTCGTGTTGGGAAAGCCATTAGCGCGGCACCTCGATCAGCGTGAAAGTTGCCGTCGGGCGGAAGTCGTCAGGGCAGTCGTAACTGTCCGGCACCAGGCGCATATTCATGACTGGGTTCTTGAAGACGACAGTCGCGCCAGCAGTGACGTAGGACGGCAGGAACGGCTCGGCCTTAATGGTTATTGCTCCACCAGTTGCGGTGGTGTCCTGCACCACGCGAACGATGGTGTTGTAGTCGCCCTGACTGAATCCGATCAGGTCGCCCTCCATCAGCTTCAGACCATTGGTGACGCTGGACACCGTTAGCTGATTGCCGGAGATTGCCGACAACACACCGGTATCGAGAATGGCTGGCGCGGTCGGGTTGCCCCAATAGGCTTGCGGCAGACACACATGCTTCGGCGTATAGAGCACTGTCACCATGCCATCGCGGCAGCGCGAAATGAATGCCTCAAGCTTCTGCCGGTCGGCATTGCTCAAGGCCACCACCCGCATAGACACCTGCCAGAACGGATCGCTGGTTTCCATGAAGGAAATGGCCCGCTTGCCGTATCTCGACACGCTGGTTGAGCGCATGAGTTTAGGATAGGTCGGCCCGTATCTCAGGCCGACCGGTAATGTTTCTGCCATGTGGTGTGGGCCTCACGAATCTATCAGAGTGACGATGATCGTCTTCCAGCTTCACGAACTGACTTGACTGCTATGCCTGGGAATTGAGCCCTGTCCTTCGCCATCTGAGCGCGAAGCTCCGCGATCTCCGGCCCGCTTCCCTGCACATTGTAGACAGGGGCGAAGCTGACTTGAACCGGTTGTTGCCCCTGTGGCTTTATGCTCGGCAACGAAGGCACCGAAACCCCGACCGCGCCGCCGTTGGCGTAGCCTTTCAGACCGCGCCGCATGGCTTCCATGGCGGCAGGACCGCCAGCAGCAGCAACCGCTGCCTTGTCGAAGACATACTCGCCCTTATGCACGACGCCGGCAGGCTGGTATTTGCCACCGTCGCCGGTGTAGCCTCCGTCTGAGAATGGTCGTGGGGTTGGTACCGGACCAGTCGTGGGCAGAGATGCGAATCCGCCGCCTCCGAATAGGCTAAACAGTCCGCTCAGAAATCCACCACCAGAGCCGGCATTATTGACCTTGAAGATGCTGTTCAGCACATCGTTCAACAGCGTGTCCGCGATCTTTTTCAGGCTGTCCTTAAGTAGGTCAGCCGCGCTCGCGCCTTCAATGAAACCATCGATCAGACCTCGCGTCACGTCTTTCGCTGTCGCCATCGCCTCTTCGGCTCGCTGACGAATTTCGTCCTGCTTTTCGGCAAGCTTTTCGGAGGCAACAACGGCGTTGGCATATCCAGATGCCAAGCTTTCGATGCTGGCGGTTAGTTCTGGCGTGATCTTGATGCCAGCCTCTTGGGCTGCGGTCAGCAAGTCCTGCTTGGCGCGCGCAAATTCAACCGCAAAACCGTATTCGTTGAGCAGCGGATTGAGGCCAGCCTGCGCCGCCGTCTCGGCCTTAAGGGCGTCGGTTCGCTTCGTGATCTGCTCGATCTCGCGCTGGTACTCGTTCTCGCGGGTCTTCTTTTTCTTGTCTGCTGGCGCAGCGCCCGACCCCTTACCGAATCCCGATGGCGATTTGCCCAGACCCTTATCGACCTGATCCAACTGCATCTGCAGAGCGGTGGCCGCATTTGCCGTTCGGACGACGGCCTTTTCAGCCTCGTTTGCAGCATATTCGAAAGGTTCAAACTTTGCCTCGACGCCGAGCATCCTCGAATATCTTGTGAATGCTATAGCTCTGTCCGTCGCTGCATCTGCATAATAAGACGCTGCGGCAGCCTCGGCCTTCGCCACCTCCAACTGCATCGCAATCTGGTTGCGAAGCGCTCTAGTGTACCCCTCAGACGAGGCTTTCGCCGCATCGAGCGCCGTAGCGTTGGTTTTGATCGCAGCCTCTGTGGCAATGGAAGCCCGCTCCGCCGAAGATAGACCGTCACCATATAGATAGATTGCGGCAGCTGCTGCGCCTGCTATGACGCCTATAGGGCCGAGGGCTGCAACAAGACTGCCCGTCACAAGCGCGCCCGTGCGGACGGCAGTGATGAATGCACCAAGTGCCACGACCGCATTGCCGAGGCCAGCGACAACAGCGACTAGAGCGCGTCCTGTCAACGCGCCGACGAGGATGGTAACAAACTCAATGACGACATTGCCGACCTCTTTGAAGTTATCAGCAAGGTAATTCAGCGCCTCGACAAGCTTGCCTGTCGCGCCAGCAGACGAATCTGCATTGCCGATATACGCAGTAAATTCGTTATTGATGCGCGTCATCGCATCTGAGATCGTGGAGTTCGTCGCTTTGAACTGTGCCTCAATCGGCTTTTGTGCATTCAGGATAGCTTTGAACACGCGTTCCGATGTGAGCTTCCCTTCAGCGCCGAGGTCTTTCAGTCCTGCGATTGTAACCTTGAATTCGTCGGCAATAGCCTGAGCCAAGATCGGCGCGTTCTCTCGCAAGGACCGGAGTTCATCGCCCTGGAGAACCCCAGAGCCCAGCGCCTGACCCAATTGCAGAATGCCTGCCGCTTGCTCTGATGCAGAAGCGCCGCCCGCCTTGAATGCCTTAGAGACAATGTCGGTTGCTGTGGCGATTTCCTGCTCCGACTGCGCCACACCTGATGCGGATCGGATCAATCTCGCATACAGGTCAACATAGTCACCGAACGCGGTTCTTGCCCCGTTCGCCCCATCTTTCAGTTGGTTCAGCGAGCGCGCCTGCACACTAGCCGACGCAGCAGCTGCGCCGATCTTGTTGCCTGCCTCAGTCCAGGCATCGGCATACTTGACGATTTCACTGACACCCAGCGCAGTACCAGCCAACGCGACAGTCGATCTCAGAGCGCTATCCAACGAAGACGAGATGCGGCTACCCATTCCGGCAAACGACTTTTCTACCTTGGAATTCATAGCGCCAAAACGTCGCTCAATCTCATTGGCCCGCTTCTGTGTGGTTCCGATCGCCTTGTTCATGGCGCGCTCGTATCCCTTAACGTCAGCCGAAAGCTGAACGACAAGGCGCTCTAGATCTGTTGCCATAGTTTCGAGATTCCTGTTATTCCATCATCAACCAGCGGTTGGAGGGAATTACTATGTTTTCGAAGATGATGATTTTTGTCTTTTGCGGCGCAACTCTATGCGGATGCCAATCAGACTACGACCGCACGGTAGAAGACATTAAGACGCGGCAATTTCAAAGCGAGATGGCCAAGCTGAACTCTGTCTCGACCGCTGAAATGGAAACCTCAGAAGCCAGAGGAACAAAAACCTGTCACGTTAAGCAGTACACAAGCGCGCATTTGGCAAAGAAGCGGATCGATCCCGCCACACAGAAAGTGAGCTCCTACGGCACAGATATGAGCGATGTTTTTGTGAGAATCTACAAGGATGGATCGGCTGGCATTGCCGTGACCGAAGATACATACCCTGGGACGAATGCTTATTTCCTCATAGAGGGGAAACGCTATGTGGCCGACGGCGATAACTACGCCTCGCTTGATCGCAAGGCTATCGACGCTCTGAAGAAAGACCCCGTCATCAAATTCTCTTGGACGAACTGGCCATATCGCAACGAAGTCGACAAAGACGACGTCATAGCCGGTTTTTCAAAGAGCTATCAGCAGTGCGTCGATTTTCTCAATGGGAAATCTTAAGCCTGCACAAAGTCCCAAAGCTCATCAACTTCTTTGGCCGTCAGGCTGCCGTCATCTGGTGAGTTGGCTTCGACATATCCGTCGACCATCGCCATGAACTGCCACACAGACATCTCGTTGACCTGCTGCGGTGTGAAGCCGATCACAGCGCCGGTCCCGTAGAGCGCAGCAAATCTCAGCTTTCCGTTTGGGAGTTCGTCAAGCTGCTTTCCGTTTGACTTGCTGCGTCGTCCTCCCCCACCTTCTCCTCCGGCGCACCCATCAGGGATGCCGAGAGAATGACCTGGGCAGGAATGAGGTTTTCCATAGGTGGATGGTCTTCAACATAGGCCCGAACGAGTTTCAACGCAGCAGCTGGCTGCAATCCAGCGCCGATCAGTCCGAGGCGTATAATGTTGGTGATATCCTCAATGCGCCAAGAGCCACTGTGCAGACGCTGCAGGACCACATACGGCCCCGCATCGCATTTCTCTTGAAGCTCTGCCAGCTGCCCCCAAGCAAGGCGGAACGAATACGTCCCGTCTGCCCAATCGAACTCGATACGTCCGTCCCGCATTATGGCGTGACCGGCGTCGTGACGCGGACCATCTCGCCATCGCTCTGAAGCGATACGTTGTTGGTTGCGCGCTGACCGTTGTTAGCGCCGACTTCCATGCTTTCGATATGCATGCGACCGGTCCAAGTGATCGTCTTCGCCGGAAACTCCCACTCGACCTTAACCGGAATGCTTTCGATGCTTTCAACGCCTTCCAGCCATGCATCAACGCTTTCAGAGGCGAGAACGCCTTCCCCAGAAATCGCCATGGATAGAGAAGTGGCATCACGCCCTACCCAATCGACCTTATCAGGATCTTCGCAGTCAGGAACGTTCACCTCTTCCAATGCCTTGGTGATCGTGATCGAACGTTGCGTGAAACCGCATGGCGCGGAATAGACGATGGGTTCAGCATCGTTGCCGAGGAGCACACGAATCTTGCCCCCCTTGATGGTGGTTGCCTGAGCCATTGCGGCCTCCTGTGTTGGCGGGTTTAGTGGTGTTCGATGCCAGCACGGAATGTGCTGACAATCTGGGTGGTCAAGCCGTCTGGTGCGCGCAGATCGCGCCGCCCGTCGAACTCGAAGTAGACAAGGGCGTTGTCGGCCAGAGGCAGGCTCTGATCGTCCAGCGCTCTCTTGATGGCCTTTGCGATCTTACGGCCTTCCATGAAGCCGGGATCACGGGACCAGGCATCTAACGGGATTATGAGCTCGGACGCTTCGATGCACTCAGCGTCTTCCGGCAAGTCCTGCACCGGCCCGAACGAGATGTAAGGGAAAGTGGCAGTAATCTTGCCGTCTTGCGTCGGCACGCGGTCATAGATGCGGTTGCCGACCAGAGCGACAATATCAGCGCTGGCTTTGAGCGCGTTGACGATCGCCACCTGTAATTCGTGTGCTGCATCTTGCGTCATGATCCGGCTGCCACTTTCTTAGCTGCGTCTCTGGTTGCCTTGGACACCGCACGAACAGCGCGACGCTTGTTGGCGCGCCACGACACATAGAAGAATGGTTGAGCGGTGGTGCCGGGGTGGATAGAGCCCGCGAAAAGCCCACCATTTTCATGGCGCGCCGTGCCGAACTCGACCCAACGGGCGTAGTATGCTTCGCTGTTGCCGGCATAGATCGTGAGCGTCAGACCATCCGCGCCGGTGGATTTCACCGAAGCCAAGGTGATCGAGCCCTTTGGAGCTTTACCCCACGTCCAACCGATGCTGTCCCGCAGCCTTCCATCATCGACAGCCACAAGGTTTTTCATCATCGTGACGATCTCTTCAGCGGTATTTTCCATCTGCTGACGGATCATCTGCTTTGCGACCTGTGGCAGCTTCGCCAGCTTGCGCTTCAGGCGATCGAGGTTCTGGATTTTCGTCATCCGGTTGCCACGCCACTCTGACAGAGGAAGTCCAGCCAGTGCCTGTCGTCAGTCGGGGTGATATCCCGAATGTTGTATTCGACGCCGGTGCGAACGTTCCTCACTCGCCAATCCGTATTGATCTGCCGCGTCTCCGGGGAAGAGCGAACAAATATGACCTGCGTATGCTGGCCTTGAAGGCGGTCAGCCAAGACGCTTTCGCCGCCGCGCAAATGAACAAACCCGGCTCTGACCTTGAATTTCTCAATCCACTGCCCCACGGTCACGCCATCGCCTCGGTCAATTCCTTCGCGCTGGTCAAAAGCAACGCTATGGAAGAGATCACCCGCTGATCTGGGTTTCGCCATCGCGCTGCGCCTCCGCGTCTTTACCGGCCCATTCAGCCTTGCCAGCGTCAATCGCCTGCTCTGCGCACTCTCGCTTCACAGTGCCTTCCCATCCTGCCAAGTAGGCCGTTGTGGATTGACTGGTGGGCTTGTAGTCAAAGTCTTGAGTGAATTTCACACGGGCCATAGCCGCCTCCTATATCGAGATCCTGCGCCATTTGGAGATGAGCGCGTCTTCCATCGTTTTCAGCGGCATGCTGGCATCCGTCGCGCCCTGCTCGTAGCCAATCTGAACGCGGGCTATAATCGCAGTCCAAAGATCCCGTGGGATGGTCGACTTGCCGTCAACGACTGGCCAACCCGCCTTATATGTGATGGACACAGCGCCGCTTTCAGCCAATCCCGAGGGGCGGGCAAAAGCATTCGCGAGCCGGACACAGGTTCGACCGCCGGCATCTGTTTCAAGAGTGTAACTAACTGGTGAAACCAGTGAGGGATTGCCGGCCGCGTCAATCCAGGAGACTTCCGAAACTGATCGGACAGGCCCGAGCGGCAGGAACATATGCTGGGCGAAACAATCAAAGCGTTGCCGCCACTCCTGCTCAACAAGGCAAATACCAAGTATGCCCGTCCAGCCCTCATAATGATCAACCGCACCCTGGACTAGATTCTCAAGCGTGGAATCATCATCGGAACTGTCGATCCGGAGCGCCTTCTTCACGTCTTCAACCGAAACCGGAAGAATGGCAGGCGCTGTCAAAAGGACTGGACGATGCATATTTATTCAGCCTTGTTTTTGAGCGGCTTCTCAGCCTTGTTTGCGAGCTCGGCCTCCGCCTTTTTCGCGGCAAGATCGGCATTGATCTTGGTGATTTCAGCCGTTGCAGCATCGCGAGCCGCTGAAACTTCACCGTTGATCCTGAGAATTTCGTTTTCGGCGGTGGTTCGAGCCTTGGTCAAGTCATCCTCCAGCGCCAGAATGGCGTCGCTGTTCTTGTTGCGAGCGTCGTTCAGGCGCGTTTCTTCATCAGCGAGCAGTTGATCGACCTCAATCCGTCGCTCGTCGAGGCTAGCGTCAATCTGTGCCAGCACGTTGCTCATACCGGCCTCATGCAAATCCGCGCTTTTGAAGCGTTCCGGATCATGATCGGCAAGAACACCCAATCCGACCAGGACGGCTGCGTCCGTCGGGGAAAGCTCGCGGGTATCGCCGGTTTTATAGAAACGGTCGCCTTCATGCTCCCGCATCACGTCGTATGTCTGGACATTGTTCGTCATCACACTCTCCTTCGGTTCATGAAGAGGGTGGACTAGCCACCCTCCGGTATGAGCCGAGCTTGACGCCTCAAGGTGCGGCGTTGACGTTTCCGTAGATGAAGGCCTCTGGACGATAGACTGCCAGTGCCAGTCGCTCTTCGCCAAGGATCGTGACCTTGTTGCGCACGAAGTCGTCACCCTGGAAACCAACCTCGATGCGGCTGGTCCACTGGTCGAAGATCTGGGCACCAAGCCGGAATGCTCCCGTGAGGAACTTCCCAACCGCAATCGACTGCGTGGCGACGACTGGCAGACCCCAGAGCGTTGGACGGACCGATCCTTGCGGATTGCCGATGATGTAGCGCCCTTCGCTGTCCTTCAGTGTTTCGATCGCAGCCCAGTCAATATCGTTCAAAACATGACCAGTAGCCGGGAACTCAGCAAGAGCCGCCTGCAGCTGGGCAATCCGGAGACGGTCGATCGATGTCACGGGTGTTGGAGCAACGTAGCCAGCCGGAATGGCGAACGCGGTTGCCTGGGGAATGATGCCCAGCAGGTTTTCCCCGATACCATCACCATTCAGAAGCTGCGCCTCTTCCTTCAGCGCCAGACCGTAGATCAAACGACCGTCGATCATGGAGCGGATCTGCGGGAAGTCGGACAGGATCTGCTTCGATGCACGGAACCAGTGAGCGATAACGCTGGTCGAAACATTCTTGTCTGTAAGCTTGATGTCAGACTGAGGCTTGAGGCCACCTTCCGCCACCATGGCAGCATTGTTGCTGAAGCCGGTTTCCTGAACATAAAGAATGTTCGGGCTGTCAGTGCTGCCAGGCGTGATCAGATCGCGCACAGTCAGACGGCGCTGCGGAAGCTCCAGGACGCCCGCAAGCCGGTTCGGCGCGATGCCTGCACCAGCCGAACCAGCAGCATCGGTCGTGGCCGTCGTCATATCAGCTTTGACCGACATATTCGCCGATGCACCGCTTTTTGGAGACGAAGCAAGCGACTTCAGTTCTTCAGTTTCGATGAACTGCTGACCGTAGCTCTTTTCACCAGCGCGACTGCCGGTGTCGTTCCGGGCGAGCTTCTGCTCCATCTCGGAAACCTGCTCAGTGAGCGCGTTCATTTTGACGAGAGCTTCGTCGGCTTTTTCCTTGATGGATTTGCCGAGATCCTCGCCAGCCTTCGCCTTGCCAAGAGCTTCCTCGGCAATCGCCTTCACATCATCAACGGCCTTCTGGTGATGGGCCTTGATTTCGTTGGCGAGCTGCGTTGTTTCATGATCGGGAGCGCGCATAAACCGCCCGGCAGCCCGCTCCATTGGTGTCATTGCGCCGAGCACAGATGCGCTCGACAATGCCGCAAAAACGGCAAGCCTACGTCCCGACATGGGATTCTCCTGATTGAATGGATTGAGGTTAGCCCCTGAGCGTTCGCAAAAACGCCAGTGTTTTATCCGCTTCGGCAGGTTCCCCCTGCCCCTTCAGATGGACGCGCGCGGCACGCTCCGCCTGCGAATTCGAAAAGCCCAATCCCTTGAGCCAAGTTTCGAACTCACGCTCTGTCAGCCGGTCCCCGGCTTTCAGTTTGTCTGATAGTTGATGCGCGGCCTTGAGAGCCTTGACGCTCCCGATCGTCGCATTGTCATTTGCGCCGATAGAAACGATGGACACTTCCTTGAGCTCGATCTTTTCGAGCGTCCAGACGCCGGTATCTGCATCGACCGAATGCTGTTTAATCCGATAGCCGATCGACAGACCGTCGATATCGCCTGCCTTGAGCAGCTCGTAAGCCTCGCGTGCACGCTGGACACCCATGTTGAGCTTGCCTTTCAACAGCAAACCCTTGGCGTCCTCAGATGCCTCAAGCCATTTCCCGATCGGCTGGCTGGCATCATGCTGCCAGAACATCTTCGGCATGGTGCCGGCCGCGCGATGCGCTGCTAACGAATCTGAATATGCACCAGGTGCGATGACATCCCCGTAACTGTCCGGTTCGCCGCCGAAGGTCGATCCATATCCCTCGAATTCGCCGGTGTCCTTCAGGGCCTTGATGTCGAGGCACGGCAAAGCCTGCGTAAGAGAAAGCGCTGCGCTGGACTTGTGCAGGATGGTGTTGTTCAGCTTCATTGCGATTGCTCCCGCTCCTGGGCGATTAACTGTCGCACCGCATCCTCGTCGATCTCGGTGATTGGTCGGTTCTGCATTTGCATACGTGGCACATCGCCGCCTTCAACAGGCGGCAGGTTTTCGAGCTCGCGGACCTCATTGATGGTCATTGCGCCGATAGATGTCATCTGCTGGTAGAACCGCGCGCGACCGGCAGTATCCCCACGCAACAGGCCTTCGAGGTTAAACTCGACGCTCACGCCAGCAGCCCTGTCGGCTGGAGTGAGGAGCTGCTTTTCTATCGCTTGCTCGATCCGCTTCAGGCGGCGACGCAAGGTGAATTTCTGGAAGCCGAGTGTCTGTTGCTCCAGACCCGAGCCCCAGCTCGTCGTTTTCTCGGTATGACCAATCATGAATGGCGGCACCCCGAAGAACCTGCATATTTCCTCAACCGAGAAGCCACGAGACTCAAGCATCTGAGCATCATCGGGAGCGATGGTGAGCTGCTCCCACTTCGTCCCACCCTCAAGGATCATCGGCTTGCCAGTGTCCGCAGCAGACTGAAACTTGTCGGCCATCTTGCTTTCGGCAAGTTGCCGCTGCTCTGGAGACAGCCATTTCTCGAACGTCAGAACACCTGACGGTCGCAAACCGTTTCTAAACGTAGCGCCGGCCGATTTGTCGATCGCGCGCGCCAAGCTGAATGTGTGGCGACCAACGTTCAAGGTAGACATTCCACCCAGAGGATTTCCACCAAACCCGCGAATATGCAGCATCGTCTTGTCGGTTTCGATGTAATGGCGACCCTCGTAGGACCAACGATACTCAAGTGTGCCGTTTTGCAAACGTTTCACACCGACGAGACCGGGATTAACAGGGGTCAGCGCAAGAACGCCACGGCTCCCGCGCTCGATCCGGGCGTAGGCGTTGCCTCTCAGCTCAAGCGACGCGGAGATGAATTCCCAGAAATCAACCGCCGTCTGGTCAAAGTTGGGACTGTCATGCAGCAGCCGGTACAGAGGATGATCGCGGTAAATTTCGCGATTTCCCTTACTATCCCGCCGGTAAACCATGAGCGGAAGGCTCGCGATCGTGCCGGAAAGCAGGTTTACGCAGGCCCAGGCGGCGGAAAGGGACAACACGCTGGAATCTGAAACATGCTCGCCAGCGTCGCCAACATTTCCATGCCAGCCATTTGTATTCTCGATCGACAGCATCCGCATTACAGATGTTGCCGCCTTGAAGGCAAGTTTTCGAAATGCGTTCACTGAGCACCTGCCATCTCACGGAAATAATCGTCCATACCTGCGTTACCCGAAGCCTCCGGGTTTCTGCCCATCAACTCACCAGCGTTGAAGGCCGCAACCAAGGGGTCGATCTTGGAGCTGGCCGTTTTCTTATCGATGTAGATGTTACTGCCGCGCTGTGTTGCGCAGGCATTCTGGACGCACCAGGTCAGCAGGCCAGAACCGCAATGCTTCATAGTGCCGTCAGCAAGCTTGCGCTCGATGCCGAAGATAGAGGCCGAGAGCTTGTAGCCCTGCGAAACCGCCTTCACCATCGGATCGACGATTTCATAACCTGCAAGCTCTTCAAGCAAGGCCGTCACGCCATTCGGATCAAGCCCGATCGCGCCGACCTCTGGCAGCTTTCCGGCATCGCGCAGACTGGCGATGATCGCAGCGGCCTCCTCGACGTCCTGCGTGACACGCTTGCATATGACCAGGTCACCGTCGCGCTCGAAATCGTTCAGCTTTTCGACGATCTCTGGATGGCGCGTGAGAACGGAAGGTTGCGCCCACGCTTTGGCCCAGAGCAGCCAGTGACGCGTTACCTTGTGGCGGCCGATCGCGGCCAGCCCCCAAAGATCGAGGAGGCCACCAACGTCGCCGCCCACCGCAATCACATCGCACTCGTCGATCAGGTATTGGAGCGTGATGCGTTTGTCAGCAGCAGCTTCCCAGTAGTCAGCGCCGATCCACCGATCGGAATGCAACGCAAGCCCGATTTCAACATTCAAATGCTGACTTGCCCAGCGCCGCTCTTCTTCTTCACCCTTTCTTTGAGCCTCTTCCCATTCCTCGATTAGTCGATCGAGAGTGATGGAAAGACCCAAATTCGGCAGAACCATGTGCCAGTTTTTCGGGTCTTTCCAAGGCTTCTGTTTACTGATCTGCATCGCTTCCGGGAACTCATAGAGAACCGGAAGAGTGTTGCCGCCTGTGATCGTGCCATCACGCACGCCACGCGCATATTGAAGATCTGATTTGAACACGCCCGAGGGCGGCTCATCGCTCTGGGTCGTGATGATGATCAGGAACGACTCTTTGTTCGGGATCAAACCACCGCTAATCTGCCCCAGAACACGCGACGCGTAGGAGTACGACGACATCACGTGCAGCTCGTCGAGGAGAACGCCGGCAGGCTTTGAGCCTGTCAGCACCTTCATGTCGAAAGTCTTGATCCTCAGCTTCGCCTTGTTCAGGCGATCGACAATCGTTTTCTTGTGCTCGATGGCATGGAAACGCTTGGCGAGGTACGGATCCGCTTCGATCATGCCGGCAGCTTGCTGATAAGCCGTGTCGGCAACGTCCTGCGTCGGCCCGATCAACAAAAACTCGGCGCGAGGCCGCCTGTTCATCAGCAGCGCCGTGACCATGATGCCAGCGCCGCCCGTTGTCTTTGAATTCTTCTTCGGTACCAGGCCGAAGACTTTGCGCACATGCCGCTCGCCCTGCTCGTCGATCGAGCCGAAAATTGCCCGGACGATATCGCGGAACCAGTCACCGGCAGCATCGGCCATGTAAGGCTGGTCTGGTACGTCCGGCAGACGAAGGTTATCGAAGATGCCAACCGCTCTGTTGCCCTCGTCGAGATCAAGCGGAAGATCCGGAACGATGGGGCGACCGTCCCGCAAGCGCTCTGCCCAATCAGGGCAAGAGAACTTCCAGTCGGCCTTTATTGCAGAAGCGAAGCCCATGGAGTGCCTTCATGCGCCGTATGGGCGTCTCTGTCGGCGGCCTCCTTCTTGCCAAGCTTTTCATCCGGGGTCTTTTCCGGAGATCTCGGTATCGGCACAGCAGGCGCGCCTTGTTTTTCGATGATGTCGAAGATCCGCGAGATGGCGACCGAGTTGCCGGACTTCATTTTCTTGAGCGTGACTTCCAGCGCCATGCCTTCGATCTGGTCAGCGCCCTCTTGGAGCTCTCGGGAAAAATTCTTCCGTAAAGTCTTCTCGTCGCACTGGAGATACCCGGCTATCCGGGCTTGCGTCCAACCCGCTGCGCGAAGAAGACAGACAAGCTCCTGATTTTCCTTGCTCTTTCCGAACGAAGGCCTACCGCGTCGATCTTTGATGGGCTCAATCGGCTTGCCGAAGAGATCAAGCTCGACATCCTTGCCGGTAAAATCATCAGACACGGTAAAAAAAATCTCCGGATGTGGGGGACGCGGGTGCGGGAGGAAGGGGCCTTCCAGACTTTTGACCCGCCCCCCCTGCCGGTCACTCTGGGGTCTTGCCAACATCGACCATCACCGGTGGGTGAGCGTCGCCGAGGATGCGAAGATGAACAGGTGCGCCCGCATTGAGGCGCGCAAGCTCGTTAGGCGTTGGGAACCATGCGGTTGTCATCGACGGCGTCTGCTCACCACCGACCGTGCAGTTGATCAGCTCATCACGAAGAGGAAGCCCGAGATAACCTTGGCTCTTGCCGATGATGCGCGTTGCACCTTCAATCATACCGATCTGCATGGCTTCACCAACGGCCTCGCGACCGCTCCTCTCGTTGCTTCAATGTGTCGTGGCATGGCTTGCACAGCGTCTGAAGGTTTGTCTCATCGAAGAACAGCACCTCGTCACCCTTGTGAGGCTTGACGTGGTCGCAGATGAGTTTCGATGTGTTGCCTTCGATCTTTCCGCAGCCTGCCATCTGGCACGTGAACAGATCACGCGTGAATGTCTGGATGCGCAGCCGCTTCCATCTGACCAGCTGGTACCACTTGCGCCATGGCTCTGCTGTCTGACGATGCTTGTTGCGATCCTGCTCATCACCAGGTGCTGGACCCAAGCGAGGTGGCAGCGTGCCGAGCGTCGGCTTCAGTGTCGTAAGTCTGGCCATATCTCTAGAAAGCAGAAAGGCGACCGTTAGGCCGCCTCATCATTCCGTCGATCATAGCTGTAGCACTGACCCTGAATCGGTGTCTCGCTTCGGGAGACTGTCAGGGTTGGGTCTGGGCGCGAGCGTAACCGCCACTAAGAACCAGATCGACCATGCGCATTTTTACTCACACTTTTTCCAGCATGGCAAGTGGCATGTTGAAGGGTGTAGGTCTGCCAAAGATGTTGATGCTGACGATGGCATCGCCGTGGCCCTTGCTCGCGAAGCCCTCGATAACGACCTCGAACCCAACGAATGGACCGGTCGTAATCCGAACCTTTTGATCCTTAATGAATGTCGGTGCGGGGCGCTCCCAATCATATTCGCCACGCGCAGCCAAGTCACGGAAGTTGTTGACCGTTTCAGTTGAGATACGGGCAGCAGCTTCACCGTTCATGATGACGTTTTTAACGTGGATAAAGCTGCGAATACCTCGCAAAGCCTCGCCTGTCGGGCAGCAATATATAAACACAAGACCGTTGAAAACGGTCGTCGGAGAGGGTGGGATGCGCTTGCGGTGACGCTTCCTCTCAGGTCCCATTCGCATAGGAACCCATGCTCCAATACCCGCATCAAGCATATCTTTTTCCACAGTCTGCTCATGGCCAAACGCCACTTGAGCAATCACCCAGCCCGAATCGCTCACTGCATCAGCCAACTTCTTGCCCGCCGATTCGCGTTCCCTCGCCACCTGTGCAGCCTCCGCAGCGATACGATCCAGCTTCAACAGACCGCGCAAAGACACATGCTGGGAGATATCCTCGAACTTATGCTGCATCATTTTCGCGCCCCTCGTTAATCTGCTGTCCGAAGGCGTCCCAAGCTTCGGAAACCGCCAAATCCAAATCCGTCACGTCCGCTGGCACTTGTGGGAAGAACAGCCATTCAAGGCCGGTTGGCACCGCTGGCAGAGGCAATCCGGCCTTTCCGAAGAACCGCTTCCAAGCCGCGTACAGATCGCTACCGATGTGAACGCCATCAAAACCTTCGGAAACCCGGAGAAGCTGCGGGCTGACAGTGACGCCTTTGCGATCCCCTGCCCGCTCATCCATCGTATTGACCTTCGGCCAGCCGTATTTGCGGCGACGGTCTGCAAGCTCCGCTTCCGCCGCAGCGCCGCCTTGCTCGACAATCCGGCGCTGAAACGGCGTAAGCTGTGGCATGGTCTGCGCAATAGGCCGCAGCAGTTCGGCACAGCGTCCGGCATGCCATGGCCGGGTGTAGGCGTTATGCACCTGCGCCACAGCCATATCGGATTTCGGGTCTTCCAACTTTTCCCAATCCTTGCCGGTCAGGTACGGTCCGGCATACGGCACCTTCACGCCCTTCGCTGCGTTGGCACGTTCGATGTAGGTCGGAGATTTGGCGATGCATTCGGCCCGCTGTTCTGGCGTCAGCATGAACCAAGCCTTTTCGGCAGCATAGGCGCTGTCCACCTTGCGGGTCGGCCAATCGCCGTACCAACGCTTGAACGCCCGTGCCACGGCCTTCGGGTCTTCATCGCTTTTCAAATCAGCTTCGTGCGCATCTCCCTCTTGCTGATAATCAGTATTTTCTAAGGGTGAGTTATTACTAGGTGCCGATTTTACCGGCGACGGTGAATCCGGCGACGGCTTTACCGGCGACGGCATTTCAGTCTGCGGTAAAGATGCAACACTGTCGGTTTCAGACCTTGTTTCCACGCTGCGAGGCTCATCGAAAATCACCAGGGCAGTGGCGCTGAAACGGCCATCTTCGCGCGTCTGTTCGCGTTCCGCGTAACCGATATCAACCAGTTCCGCGATCATCTTGCGGGCCTTGTCGCGCCCGCAACCGCCCTTCTTGATGATGTCGCCGACCACGACAGTCCAGTTGTCCGGCTTCGAAAGCAGATAGCCCAGCAGCCAGCGCGCATCCATCGACAGGCGCGTGTCCTCAAACACATGGTTGGGAAGGGTGGTATAGCGCGCGTTGCGCACACCACGCCGGATTGTCGGTTCGCTCATGCCAGACCGCCTTTGCGAACCAGCGTCCGCATGAAACCGCGCATGGCGTTGACGTTGGTAACGACTTCCGCAGGCGGGTGTCCGTCCGCGCCGCGCGTGGCGACAAGCAAGGTAAACTCCATTTCAAGAAGCTCGACACCCTTGAGAAAACCCGAAGCGCGAAGGACGCGGCGGATATCCGTCTGACTGCGGTAGAATACAAAACTCGGCACCTGCAACAGCCATTGCGCCCGCTTTGCGTCCGTTTCGCAGTATTCCAATAGTTCGATAATCGGCAGCATCCCCGTCATGCCCGCCCCCTTTTCCATGTCTGAAAGTCGGCCCGCAGGTCGATAAACGCCGTCTGCGCCCGCTCTTGTCGGTTGAGTTGTGTTTTGCTGGTGATGCCGAGCAGCCGTTTTAAAACGGCGTCGGCCTGTTCCTGATTGTGGATGGCGGACCCGCCCCGGTTACGGCGCTCAAGAAACCGCTGAAACAGCGGTTCTGCGCACAGGATCGCCGCGTTGGCGGCAAAGTCGCCGTCGCGCATGCGTGTGGCCTGTTGCCCGTCCTGCGCTGGCTGTCCTTGCTTCAAGGCGATGATGGCGCGGCGACGAATATCGAGGAACATGAACACGTTTTCCAATGCGCCGCTGATCAGCTCGATTTCGTCCGGCGATGCGGTCCTGTAGATCGTGCAGATCACGTCTTGTTCACCAGACGACCGTTGAGCGATGATGTTCGTCTCGCCACCGTCGATATCAATTGCCCACCGGTCGCCGTGGCTGCGGTTGGCGATATCGATCAATCTGGAAACCCGTGCTTTTTCTCGGTCCCGCGCGCCTTGCGCCCCCGCCGTCATACCGCCACCTTCCTTGCCTTCTCATCCAGCAGATCGGCATAGCGAGCGTGAATTTCGTCCGGGTATAGAACCGAGCTTTCAAAGCCATAGAGGCCAGACACGTTGCGTCGGATGAACGAAAGGCGTTCCGCCTCGTCATTCGTCAGCATGCGTAACGGCCAGCCTTTGACGTATTTCATTTCGGGCGTGATATGGGCCTCAAGTTCGCGCCGGACCGCCGCGAGTCGCTTGGCAGACGCCAGCCGTTTTGAAAGATCACCCTCAAGCAGCTGCGGCGCGACATCGCCAAGCCAGCGCGCACCCTGAAATGCGAAACCACTGTCCGCCTCAAGTGCCACCATGCGGCGATACAGATCGTGGCTTTGAGGTTGAGCGGAAGCCGCCGCCAAATCCGAGACATTCGACATGATACAGAAGCGGCACGACACGCGCCCCATGCCAAACTCACGATAGGCAGGATGGGGCCGTAACCCACTGGCATCTATGGCTGCGAAGACTTCCTCTTCGCTCCAATCGAGAATAGGACGCCAGTTCCAAACCCGGCCTCTTGCATCACCGTCGCATACCGCCATGCGCGAGCGATTGCGGCTTTCGGCGCGGCGAATACCGGTTACGTTGATGATTTCCTGATCAGGATAACGCTTTTTTAGATCAGCAATGATGACGTGGGTTTTGAGTTCCGAAGTACAGAACCGCATGTCCGGGGTTGACCAGCATGGCACGAGGGTGACTGTTGATAGAAGCTCGTACCGAACTCTGCTGGATACCCAACGGCTTTCCCAGCGCTCCATCAATCCACCGGCCTTGCGCCGCACAACGATGAGGTCACACCGCAGATGGTCTGCAAGTTCTTCGCAAATCGGATGGCTTTCGTTCCATTCGACCAATCCAAGATCGGCATGGATAAGAATGCGAGGGCCAGTATGGCCGATGGCGTCGAGATGATGGAAAGTCGCCAGAGCCGCCGCTTGGCTGTCCTTGCCGCCTGAAACGCCGATAGCGACAGGACAATTGCGGGCAATCAATGCATCAATCTCGGTAGCTCGAGAGACGTACATTACGCCACCTCGCTTTCCGGCGATCCGGCTTGATTACCCCAAAAATCCCACATGCCGTTCAGGCGAATATCGCCTTCGGCGAGGCTGCCCTTGCGTTGGAAAAGTTCGAGCTTGCGCATTCCCGGCCACAGCCGGTCTATCTGTTCGGCATACCAAACCGGCTTGCGGCTATGCTCCGTCTTCGGTTCGGCGTGAACACTTTGCGGCTGCGTACCCGGCAAGGGTGCGAGCGAAATCGTGCCGCGCTTGCCGATCAGCAGGATTTCGTGGCGGTCGCGCGTCCACCGGCCCATGCCGATGTTCACCTTGTCCCAAACCAGCGACGTGACAAATTCGAAGCCCCATGCTTCCAGAACGGCGATGCCATCTGGCAGGCGGTTGGCAGTCACCCAAAGCAGAAGCACCGCGTCACGTGTGAACGGCGATTTGTCGCCAGCGCACAACGCCTTGATGGCCTCAACCGTCATGGACGGATATTTCAGCCCCTTGTCCTGCCCTGTTTCATCGCTCCAGGCCTCTTGTTGCCAGGGCGGGTCCGCATAACCGATGGGATAGGCGGCGCGCGGCATGGCATAACCGGACTTGCGTCCATGATCTGCAATCAGGTTGACCATGCGCATCCGCGATTCGCGGTTGCTGGCCTGTTCCGCCGTGCGCATTTCCTTCGTTTCGGCTTTTTTCGCACGGTCCGACGCGATAAGTTCGCGCGCAAACACCATTTGTGCTTCCGGCGTTTCCAATCGTTTGAGCTTGTCTAGGGTCACACCCTTATCGTGGACAGTTCCGCGCAGCATCTGGATTGCGGCGACGGAAATCTTTTCTCCGCGCTCGACATCGCGACGAATGGTGCGCTCGTCCTGTCCGGTTGCTTGCGCCGTCGCCGCCGTAAAGGTTTTGGCGTCACGGACAATTTGTCCGCCACGTCCTTGTGCTGCGTTCGAGGCGTTCGCCTGCGCCGCTCCCTTTGCCGTTTCAGGGTGCTTGATCAGATAGATTTCCTTGCGCCGCGCCAAAAACAGCGCCTTGTCGGATGGCGTTAGGTCCGCACGGATGAGGTTTTCGTCAATCTCGCAAAGCTGGCGATCCAGTTCGTCGCCATCGGCATGGAAGCAAAGAACCTTGATGCCGAGACGGCGGCTGGCTTCTAGTCTGTGCCCACCAGCACCGAGGCGAACCACGGCATCAGCCTCCCTGCCGTAGACTACAATAGGCTGTTGCTGGCTGTAGGCCTTGAAGGATTCCATCAGCGCGAGAACGGTGCCTTCATCCAGATTGCGCAGTCGGTTTCCGGCATCGACGGTTTGCGGATCGCGAACCGTCGCCACCTTGCGTTCCGGCAGGCTGGCAGCATCTGCATCAGGCAGTTTGCCGAGCGTCCGCGCCCGGTCCAGCAAATCAGCAGCATTGTCGCCGGGGCGGAACAGATTGCTGTCCTTTGCATCCCGCGTCAGATAACGGTGCGCCATTGCAGACGCAGCCGAAACACGGTCATTGTGGCTTTTGCAATGAAACTCGCCGTCGCGGACAGCTGCTGCAACAATGCTCAATCCATTCGCACCAAGCATAGGGTGGGTTTGAGCGGCCATCACGCACCACCCTTCCGGGCCATCAAGCCCAAATCAGTAATCGCGATCCGGGCCGCGCATCCCTGTTCGGTTGCGCCGCGCCGCAAGAGGCGTTCCGCCATGCCAGGGTGAAACTCGAATGACGCAGCGTTGATGGATTGACGAACGGCGGGCGGCAACGCGTCGAACCGCGACATGCGCGCATCACGGGTTTCGGGCTGGAACATCGCAGCGGTCATCTCGCACCGCCTTGCTTGGCATTGACGATCAACTCTTTCAGTTCGCGGATCGCCTCGTGCGCCTCTTTGGTGATGCGCTTAGCCACAGCCGCCGTTCCGAGCGTTCCGGTCTCTTCCGCTTCTTTCACCACGCGGATTACATCCATGACTTCGGTCATCAGGTCGATAGAATCGGACTGGCAGATGGCGCGGCGCTCTTGTTGGATTTCGTCATCGACGATCAGCCGGTAGCCAAGCTTCCGGGCCATAGCACTTATGATAACGGGGCTTTTCGCGCGGCGATCCGCTTCGATTGCGACATCAATCGGAATGAAGTTTTCCTGATTTTCGTCGTTGAAGCTGGCGTACTTCGAGAGCGTCGAAACATTGACGCGCGTGAGATGCGGGAAGTCGGTCACGCCACCACCCAACTTGTAGGCGGTTTCTGTCGCGCTTTTCAGCTCGCGTCGTTCTTCATCGGAAATAGTGCGCACGGAAACACCCCTGAAAGTTCGTCAAGGAAAGAAAATCGGAAAAGGATTCGGTGAACGGCAGATCAGTCAGCCGTAGAAAGGACCATCAACGCGAAACAGGAGGCCCACATGCAAAACGAGAGTTACCCGCGCCGGAATATGGCATCGCTACCGATCCGGCGCGGGTCGCAGCGGGCTGGAAGGAGTCCCCGCGCGAAGGAGAGAAGAGGCCAGTCATTCGGCGGCCTCCTGAAAATTGGATTGCTTTGGGCGAGGTATTTTATCCGGCCAAGCAGCATCCTCCGGCCAATTGTCTGAAAACCAGCTCATCGCCTTTTCAAAGGTCGCTGTGTTGATGTCACTGACGCCCTCAGCAATGCGATCAAGCGTTGATCCCCTATTCAGAACAATCGTCGAAACACGTTGTCGCCCAATCCGGCGCGATAGTCCGTAGGCATCGGAAACAGATATGAGTTGCGAGCAGAGCTTCGATATGATCATGAGGGCGGAAAATACGGAAAGATTTCCGCCTCGTCAACGGAATTGTTTCCGCATTCCCAACTTTCAAAATGCGGATAATATTCCGCATATGAGCGAAACTTTTCACGAACGATTCACACGGCTTGTCGAGGCTAGCCCGTTGAAACCCCAAGCAATTTCAAAAGCGGCGGGCCTAGATAAGGATACTGTTCGAAAGTTACTTGCTAACCCTGAACAGAAACCTTCGGTCAAATCGCTTTCGGGTTTGGCTGATGTTTTGGGGGTTTCAGAGCAATATTTACTCAAGGGGATCAATGACGGTGAGAGAAAACTGATCTCTAGCTTCGATCCAGATGCGCCCGAATCACGCGGGCAAGACGCAGATTGGGATGACGGTTTGCCCTCCATGGGCGTTATTGATGGTCGGTTGCAATATAAAGGCCGAGTAGCCGGGGCGTCACCCGAAGTCCCTGCCGCCGCTGGCGCTGGTCAGGGTCACATCATTGAGGATCGTTTAGCTCGTATCGAGACCAACGGTATTGCTTCTGGTCACCCAGTAAGCAGCGAATGGCTGATACCTGCGGATTTCGTTCGGCACGGGCTGGGTGCCCAACCTTCGCAGATAATTATCGTTCCGGTTGTCGGGCACTCTATGGAGCCCCGCCTATACGCTGGCGACCGGGTTATGGTCGATATTTCTCAAGCAGCCTATGTTGGTGATGCAATCTATGTGTTCAGCGACGGTGATGACGTACTGAAAGTCAAAACACTAAGCAAAATGTCCGGATCAAACCCAGCGAGATTTCGGATAATCTCTGAGGCATCCCCCGACCGCTATGACGAATTACAGCATGACGAATTCAGAATTTTAGGCCGCGTCGTCGGTCGCTTTTCGAGGATGTGATGATGAGGCAAGAATATGACTACGAAAAAATTCTAGTCAACGTTGAGAGCCTAACTCCTAAACTTAGAGAACCAGCCTCGGAGGGTGACTTACTTAAGGTTTACACCGCAATGGCACTACAACAAGAAGCAATACTCGATGCAATGGGCGCATTGAGCGCAATGGTATCAAACGTGTCCTTGGATGAAAAGCTCAGAAAATTTGGCGAGACATTCCAAAACTCAAGCAACTACATAAGCATACAGACACAGGAATTGCTTAAAAAAGCGAACGTCGAAGTCGCTGACCATGAGTGAAAACAATGTCGTGAACCTTTTTACCAGACTGCACGACAGCCAAGAAGCTAAGCTAAAGGAACTGACAGAGATAAAAACCTTGAAGTCGGGCGGTGGCGGTGGCACATTTGACGGCATGGAACCACGCGTAAGAGCCCTCGAAGATGACATGAAAAGGCTACTGCAAGACACTGCCGAAATTAAAGGCATGTTGCGGTCGGCTCCATCCGCCGTAGCTTTCGGGGAATTAAAAGGCCGAGTCGATAGCCTCCCAACTACTGCAAAAATGGCCGCAATAATTTCCTTAGCGGTCGGTGTATTGACACTACTTACGCGCTGGCACGACATAGTAATCTTCTTCAGCTAGAATTGAATGTTGAATATCTGAGTCAACCCCGTCTAACCAACGGGGTTTTTTCATACATTAAAGGCGGAAAGATTTCCGCTATTCGATATTGACGCGGAATTATTTCCGCCTTATGTTCGCTCCATCCCAAGCCAGAAAGCGGCATGGGATCAGCCGGGCGGCATCCTCCAGCAGAAGGTCCACACCCGCCCGGCTCCCTCAAAGGCGACGGAGACAGACATGCAGGAACGCACGCAGGACGAATTGAAGATCATCAGCAGCATGGCAGATACCATGTTGGACCTTGGTGAAGGCTGCACAGAAGAGCAGCTAGCCAACCGCTTTACCCGCGCAGAAATCAAAACCTACAGCGAAGAGGCCCGCACGGTCGCTTATCGCAAGGCTGACCGCATCGCGGCCTGACCTTCATCCGCTCCGGTTTCCGCCTCACGTGAGGCGGTTTCCCGAACGGTTGAACGGAGAACGAACCATGTTCCGCATTTCCCCCATGATTGAAACACCACCGAGCATCCATCAAATCCGCATGCTGCAAACCATTATCGGTGTCTGCTCTGCTGCACTGCTGTCCGCGCTTGTCGCCATGGGTGGCCTGTAATGGCTGGCCGCACAGCACATTGCCATGGCGGGAAACTGCCAGACGGTGAAACCCTGCAAAAGCTAGTCAATGATGGCTACGGCAAAAAGCAGATCGCCGAACGCTATGGCGTGACAGCTGATCACGTTCACCGCCGCCTGAAAAAGCTTGGCGTCACATCGCCAATGGACAGCAAGCCACAACCGGCCCGCACCTATCCCGTCATGCAGCTTCGCGGCCCGCAACGCCGCATCACCCTGCCGCATGTGTCCATCCTCGCGCAAATGGAGAAATACGCATGACCAAGGCATTTTCCAGAATAATCGAAATTGAAGGTACGTTGGTCGATCCCAGGTCCATTTCGTCAGAGGTCATACTCGCGGAGTATGCCCGGCGAGGGCTGGAAAGCCGAGTGCGGCCTACGCCAACCAGTGAGATCAACGAAGCCTATCGGCTGATCGCGGAAAACCGGAACAGCGATGCGATGGACGTTCTTGCCCGCGCATTCCAGCTTGCCCCCCCCGTCCCACGAACGCAGGATCGTGGACCTGCTGTCTTACGGTAAGGCGTAACAACATGGCTGAACTGTATTTCCGCGTCCATCGCACGGAATTGCTTGCAGCGCTTGGTGCTGTGAGCGGCGCGATCCCGCGCAAGGATGAAATCCCGATTCTGCAAAATGTTCTTTTGCAGCCGGACGGCGAACGGTTGATTGTGCGCGGCACCAATCTTGATCTTGAGGTTGAGACCCGCTGCGATCTGCTGGAAGCCGGGAACGGCGATGCGCTGACGATTGGATTCAAGGAGCTTTTCGACATCGCGAAGAACATGCCGGAAACTGCCGAGATTGCCATTCACGAGGGTAAAGCGCAGGGACAGGTGACGATTTCAAGCGGTCGTTCGCGCTACAATCTGCACGTCCTGCCTGCGCTGGATTTTCCGTCCATGGGAAAGCAGCGCCCGCCCCTGGCATTTTCAATTGTTGGAACGGTGCTGAACGCGGCGTTCAAGAAAACGCTCTACGCGGTCAACACCACCACGAAGGACCGCCCGCATCTTTCCGGCACCTACATTCACGCCTTGCCGGACGGAAAGCTGGCTGTCGTGGGTTGCAACGGCATCAAGATCGCGGTCGCGCGTATCAATCCGACAGAGATGGTGGATTTCGAGCCGCCCATCATTGCCATCGACACGGTGAAGAGCTTCTCGAAGCTGATGGGAGAGGCAAAGAACGAATGCCAGGTGTTCATCAGCGAGAACAAGATCGTCTTCGAATCCGGTGACACTATCATTGTTTCCAAGTTGATAGATGGCGTCTTTCCGAATTACGAACGCATCATACCGGAACGCCACGATATCAAGGTTCATGCAGACCGTGATGCCGTCTTGCGGGCCATCAACCGCGTCATGGCGATAGCTGGCGACACCAAGTCGCAGGCAACGAAGTTCCTGATGTCCCGTGGTCAGATGCAGATCGAATACGCCACCACAAACGGGCAGACTGCCGTTGAAGCGCTCGATATCCAGTATGACGGTGAAGACTTCTATCGAGGCTTCAACGGCGCGCTTGTCAAAGACACGCTGGAAAGCATTTCCAGCTCGTCATTCCTGATGTTCGGGGATGACCCGGAATCAGCGGGTCACTTCACACCAGCCAACGATGCAGATGAGGATTATATCCTCATGCCTATGAGGGTTAAATCATGACCACCCAATCCGCACCCATCCGCCGCATCGTCGGCCCCACCATCCTTCTCGGTTCCGGCACCTATTTCAATTTCGAGAACCCGGAGGCATCCGAGCTGACGATTGAGGACGTGGCCTACAGCCTCGCCTTTCAATCCCGCTTTACCGGCCAGTGCGTCAGTCGCAAAACCGGCAGGCGCGTCTATTATTCCATCGCCCAGCACTGCGTTATCATGGCTCACTATGCCGACCAGCCGCACAAACTGGCAGCGCTCATGCATGATGTGAGCGAGGCAACTTGCGGCGACCTCAACTCTCCGCTCAAAGCCATCTGCCCCGATTACAAGCGTGTGGAGAAGCGCTGCGAAGCCGCAGGCCTTGCCCGCTTTGGCGTCACGATGCCCGACCCGGCCTATATCAAGCATCTGGACACACGCATGCTCATCACCGAGCGCCGCGACCTGATGCCGTGGAATGGCGAAGAATGGGTGGAATCCGCAGAGCCGTTCGAACACGAGATTTTCCCATGGGAGAACCCGCACATGGCGGCAGATGTTTTCCTTTCCACGTATCGCGGACTGACGGAGCGCCGCCTATGACCAACACCTATCACCATGATCCGGCATTTCTCAAAGCCGTCGAAACCCTCATTCAAACGATCCAGTTCGATGTCAACGGAACCGCAGGCAAAGGCGGCAATGGTGGCCTGACCTCCGACAAGGCCATCCGCCAGTCCGGCGAACTCAACATCATGATGGACCGGATCAAGAAGCTGGAAGCAGCTACGCCCCCGGTCGACAGCTTACAGGACCGCGTTCAACCTTGGATGATGGCTTGCTTCGGCCCCGAAATATCAGCGGACAAGCTTGAGCGCGCCGACCGGCTCCTGGAAGAAGTGTTCGAGCTATTACAATCCGGTGAATACCCGCGCGAGCGCATCAGAGCGCTTGAAGAATACACATTCTCCAGAGAGCGCGGCGAACCAGCGCAAGAGGTTGGAGGCGTCATGATTACGCTTGCGGCTTATTGCTTAGCGCACGAGCTAGATATGCACCATGCAGGCGAAGTGGAGCTTTCTCGCATTTGGACGAAGGTCGAGAAGATCAGAGCAAAGCAGGCAGCTAAACCAACGGGTTCAGCCTTGCCAGTTGCCATGACCGCCCACTCCGCACGGGTGCAGGAAGTGCCGGTATTCGGACCCTTCGCGCACTTGAATGGTGTTCACGGCCTTTCAGAAGAATACTGGACCGTCGATAACGACCCCGGCACCGACGATGATGAGCTATTCTCCATTCCGCTCTATTCGCTTGTCGATCCCTTTACCGCAGCGCCCACGGCCATCCCAGAAATTGAAGTGGGAGAAGAGCCGGAATGCTGCGTTGCCTGCGACGTGCCGCTTGAGGTCGGTGACCTTGTGTATTGGTGCAGCAGTGACGATAGCGGCCACCTCCACGCAGACTGCTGCGGCCCGGATCGCGAAAGCTACGTGCACCCGGATGGCTCACCACTGAAAGACGATGAGCCGATCCCAGCGCCCTTCGCTTGGAAGCCAGACAATGTCGCGCCTTCCGACGCGCATGAGGATGGTCGCTTTGAGGAGGTGAAGTGATGCCGGAATCGCAAACAAACAGCGAAAACAAAGCATCTGTACCGACCGCCCTCACGCTAGACGAACTCAGGGAAGAAATGCGGCTAGCCGCAGCCTCAATCCGTCAATGGATGCCCGAGACGTTGCCAGCCAGCGATGACGGAAAAATCCATTTCGCCCGCTTGCTGGCGGAAAGCGCAGCCGAGTCGATTGAACAGTTCCTCGCCACCACGGGGGGCGCATGAGCCGCCGCCAATCCATCTTTGATAAGATCATGAGCCGCGTTGAGATCAACCCGGAAACAGGTTGTTGGACATGGACCGGCCCCAATTCCGGCAAGGAAGGGCGCGGAGCTGGTTATCCGCGAATGTCGCTGGGCGGGCAAACCGTCGCCGTGCACATCGCCATGTGGACCAACGAGCACGGGTACATTCCCGGCAAAAAAGAACTTGATCACAAATGCCGCAATCGCCTTTGCGTCAACCCCAACCCCGATCATCTGGAAATGGTGACGCGCAAGCGCAATGCGATGCGGCGCGAGGAAGCAAGGCGCATGCGCTGCGAAGAGGTGGAGCTATGACAACCACAGACCCACAAACCAGAAAGAGTCGCCGCCCGACACTCCGGGTGCGCGACGTGAACGCCACTCTGGAAGCTTTGAAAAAAGGTGGCATGACGCCGACTGCATTGGACACATTGCCAGACGGCACCTTTCGATGGCACTTTACGCCACCGACACAGAGTGACGACTCTGAATTAGATCGCGAGCTGGCGGAGTTTGATAAAAAGAATGGTTACAGTTGAGCTTAAAGGCATTCACACCGTAAAGGCCAAGGGCAGTACATATTACTATGCTTGGCGCGGTGGCCCAAGGCTCACAGGCGAACCCGGCTCACCAGCTTTCATGGCGTCTTATAATGAGGCCGTCGCCAGCCGTGCCGAACCAGAGAACGGTAAATTCCGCTCAATCATCACCCACTACAAAGCGACAGAATTCAAAAAGATTGCCGACTCCACCAAGCGCGTCTGGACGCCTTGGATAGATCGGATTTCAGCGCACTTTGGGGATTTAAGTATCTCTCAGTTTAATAGGGCCGAGAAAATCAGGCCGCGCATTCGCCAGTGGCGCGGGCAGTACAGCGACACACCGCGCGCAGCTGACACCGGAATGCAGGTTCTCTCTCGCATTCTGTCCCATGGTGTAGACCCGATGGGCAAACTCAATTCGAACCCCGCCGAGGGCATCAAGCACCTTTACACCAGCGACCGATCCGAGATCATTTGGACAGACAGCGATATCGCCCAGGTCAAGGTTGGTTGTTCGCAAGAGGTTATGTGGGTTATCGACCTAGCTGCGCACACGGGCCTGCGCGTAGGCGACCTGCTTAAACTCTCATGGTCCCATGTTGGCGAGGACGCCATCATCATCTCGACCGGCAAGAGCAAACAAAAGCGCGAAGCGATCATTCCCCGCTACGACGCCTTGAACGAGGTACTTGCGCGAATTCCAAAGCGGTCGCCTGTCATCCTAACTAGCACCAAGAAAAAGCCGTGGAAGCAGGACGGCCTCAACACGATGTTCTGGCGCGCTAAAGAACGAAACAGCATGCTTGAACGCGATCTGCACTTTCATGACCTGCGCGGGACAGCCGCAACCAAGTTCTACAATGCTGGTCTATCCGTTCGCGTCATTGCTGAAATCATGGCTTGGGAAGAGGAAGCGGTTGAGCGGATTATTCGACGCTATGTAGGTCGCAATTCGGCCACGAAGGAGATGATCAAGCAACTGAACGAAGCGCAAAAAAATAGGCGACGCTGAAGTCGCCTATCTGATAGCTAAACTTAATATCTACTATTCTACGATCTGCTTCCATATCGGACCGGCGACACTTACATGATAGTAACTGTCCAGCGCTCTCGAAATCATTGCCGTCGGCACACGATGATAACTTGCTATTTTGATGAGTGATGTCTCTTTTTTGGCAAGTCGAGCAATGTCATGTTCGCGACACTCATAGGGGTAGAGCAGCTCGAGAGCAGCAATTTCAGCCAGCATCTCTGACTGTGATACACCCTTGGCAACGTCTCCGATGTTGGCAAAATATTCAATCAGGAGATCTTCAATGGTTCGAACTCCATCGACAGACCAATCTTCACGCTCGTCAATTATGACGTGGCACAATTCCTTAACAGCGGTAAACCGCAGCCAATCGTCAGTTTGATTCATCCGCACACGGATGATGACTTCTTTGGCATAGCGCTCCATGAGGCCACGTAAGAAGTTACCTTCGAAAGTAACGCCCTTTTTAGTGATTTTGATCTCATACATAGTCGATACGACTGAATACAAGTCTTCAACTGAGATGCAGTTGAGATTAGCTCCATTAACGTAGGTCGCATACTCTTCACGCACGTGATGGATTTTCTTAAACGCTTCATGCGCTTTGTCGCCGCTAATGATCATTTTGATTTGCCCACAAAAGAAAAGCCCCGGAATTTCTTCCGGGGCTTGATGCTGACCGTTATGAAACTGTCACATCTTATGCGTGAAGTGAATCACGGAAGTCAAGTTCAACTTCTTCACCGCGGTCGACGGCTTCATAAAGACGGTTCACTTCTTCACAAACCGACTCAGCAGAAGCCTCATCTTGGTTACGAACAAAGAACTTAACATCTAGAAGCCCGCCTGCGGCCATCTTTTCGAATCGCGCAGCGAGCTGGTTGCATTGCAAATTAGTTTCCATAACTCGCTCCTTCTATACGACGAGAACCAATCAAGTCGTCATCTGTTCCGTATGTAGGTTACAGATTTGTTTTTTGTATGTCAGCGCGCCGATATACGAAAATTAAATCGTGTCAACCCCTATTCCTGTGTGTTGCCGCCATTATGCGTACATTTGCCCTCAGGTCTATAGCTTGCTCTAACAATTTTGATAATTAATTAATAAGCACGCTACAAATGTAAATCACTGCCACAAAATTGCTACAGTTAACGCAGTGCCACTATCCAAATTTCTTAGTCGCCAAAGTCCACACTAATTAAGCATAATAGATCACACAGGGAACACTACCCTGTAAAACTACCTGTAAAACTTTACTCTTCGATATAGTGGGAAGCACACGAAAAGCTAGAATTTGAAGGCTGAGCGGGTGAAGGGAATCGAACCCTCGTATTCAGCTTGGGAAGCTGCTGCTCTACCATTGAGCTACACCCGCGTGAACGTAAGGGTCCGACAGTTCCGGAGAACTGTCAAGACACCGTTATGATTACCCGGCGCGGAAATGTTTTGAAAGCTTGAGGCCTTGAGCCTGATAATTGGACCCGAGACCTGCCCCATAAAGGCCTTCCGGCTTGGTCAGCATGTGTTCATAGACCAGACGGCCGACGATTTGGCCGTGCTCGAGGATAAAGGGAACTTCGTGGCTTCTGACTTCCAGAACGGCCCGGCTGCCGGTGCCACCGGCGCTGGCATGGCCGAAGCCCGGGTCGAAGAAGCCGGCATAGTGAACGCGAAATTCACCGACCAGCGGATCGAAAGGTGTCATCTCCGCTGCATAAAGCGGCGGTACGTGGACGGCTTCTTGGGAGACGAGGATGTAGAATTCATCCGGATCGAGAATAAGTTCGGCGCGGCCGCGGGCGTAGATTGGCTCCCAGAAATCGAGCACATCGTGCGCGGCCTTCTCATCGACATCGACAACGGCTGTGTGATGCTTGCCGCGATAACCGATAAGACCTTGCTCGCCAAAGCCCTGAAGGTCGATGGACAGGGCTATGCCGCCGCCTGACACGTTGGGGGTTTCACTGGCAACCAGCGTTTCGCTCTCATGCAGGCTCAGCAATTCGGCCTCGTTCAAAACCGCATGACCGATCCGAAAGCGAATTTGCGACAGGCGCGAGCCCTGACGCACGACGATGGGGAAGGTGCGCGGACTGATCTCGAGATAGAGTGGACCCTTGTAACCCGTGGGTATCTTGTCGAATTCCTGCGCATAGTCAGTTATGACGCGGGTAAAGATATCCAGACGGCCAGTCGAGCTTTTGGGGTTAGCAGAGGCAGACATATCGGCTGGAAGAGCAACAGCCTCCATCAAAGGTACGATGTAGACGCAACCGGTCTCCAGCACGGCACCTTCGCCAAGGTCGATCTCATGCAGGCTGAGCCTTCTCAGCTTCTCGATCACTTTTGTGGATGGGCCGGGCATGAAGCTTGCACGCACACGATAGGCCTTGGCGCCGAGCCGCAGATCAAGGCTCGCGGGCTGGATCTGATCCGAATCCAGAGCCCGTTCGCTCGTCAGTTGGCCGGAGGCGAACAGTTCCCGGATTGCACCATCCGCCAATATGCCCGTCGTTCTCGTCATGTTTTGGTCATCCCGTTTCACGGCGACAAAACCAAAAGCAAGGCATTGACGCAAGTCGTTAACGGGGTTAAGCCAAGCTTATCCCGTGGTGATTTGGCCGGTCGGCTTGCAGCCACGTTAAACAAGTGGCTAAAAAGACCGGGTGCGCTTGTAACCGGTCTGCTTTTGCGGCCGGTTTTTTTGTTTGTAAGGTGATGACATGAGCAAGAAATGGCGCCCGGCAACACAGCTGGTACATGGCGGCACACTGCGTTCCGGCTACGGCGAAACATCTGAGGCGATCTACCTCACGCAAGGTTTCGTCTACGACAGCTCCGAGGCGGCCGAAGCCCGCTTCAAGGGCGAGACGGAAGGCTTCATCTACGCCCGTTATGCCAGCCCCACCAATGACATGTTCGAAAAGCGCATGTGCCTGCTGGAGGGCGCCGAAGACGCGCGCGCCACGGCCTCGGGCATGGCTGCCGTCAGCGCCGCCATTCTCTGCCAGCTGAAGGCAGGCGATCACATCGTTGCCGCCCGCGCCTTGTTCGGCTCCTGCCGCTGGGTTGTCGAGACGCTAGCACCAAAATATGGCATCGAATGCACGCTGGTCGATGGACGTGATCTGGCCAACTGGGAAAAGGCAATTCAGCAGAACACCAAGCTCTTCTTCCTGGAAAGCCCCACCAATCCAACACTGGAAGTGGTCGATATCGCAGGCGTTGCAAAGCTGGCCAACCAGATCGGCGCAAAGCTGGTCGTTGACAACGTGTTTGCAACACCGCTTTTCCAGAAGCCGCTTGAACTGGGCGCCCATATTGTCGTCTACTCCGCAACCAAGCACATTGATGGTCAGGGACGTTGTCTCGGTGGCGTCGTTCTCTCCGACAAAAAGTGGATCGAGGAAGAGCTTCAGGACTACTTCCGCCACACAGGCCCGGCCATGTCTCCTTTCAACGCATGGACGCTGCTGAAGGGCATTGAAACGCTGCCGTTGCGCGTGCGCCAGCAGACGGCGAATGCCGGAAAGATTGCCGATTTTCTTGCCGACCAGAACAAAATCGGCAGGGTTATCTACCCAGGCCGCGCCGACCATCCTCAAGCCGATATCATCGCCAAGCAGATGACCGGTGGCTCGACGCTGGTGTGCTTTGAATTGAAAGGTGGCAAGGAAGCGGCCTTCAAGCTGCAGAATGCGCTTGAGATCGTCAAGATTTCCAACAATCTGGGTGATGCGAAAAGCCTGATTACCCATCCTGCCACAACAACGCACAAGAACCTGACCGACGAGGCCCGTGCTGAACTCGGAATTTCCGGCGGCACGCTGCGTCTTTCCTGTGGGATAGAAGATACTGACGATCTGGTGGAGGATTTTGCAGCCGCGATCGCCACGGTATCTGCCTGATGCTAGGGCCACGGCCCGGACATGTGCCGGGCCATGTCTACCCGTTCCTCCACCGCGAAACAGCGCCCGGAGACGCCAAAAAAGTGGGTGTGGTAACCGGATATTACCCTAAAGGTGATATCTATCGGAAAAGCGTGCGTCCTGTTCTTCAAAATCCAGCGGTAACCTGCAGTTTCTTGACGATGATCCACGCCTTTGGTGTAGAATATTTAACAAGCAATGACTTAGGGCCGCATTATGTATCGAGCAGTGACAAGAGACATCGAGGTCACCGTCGACCCCTATTACCTTGAAGAGCAGTCCGACCCGGATGACAGCCGTTACGTCTGGGGCTACACAGTGGTGATTTCCAATCTGTCGAATGTGGCTGTCACTCTCGTCAGTCGCTACTGGAATATTACGGATGAAACCGGACAGGTGGACGAAGTATCGGGCCCCGGTGTGATCGGTGAACAGCCGCAGCTGAAACCCGGTGACACCTATGAGTACTCCTCCGGCTGTCCGCTGGATACGCCATCCGGCATGATGTTCGGCCATTATGAAATGAAGGCGGATACCGGCGAGGTCTTCAACGTCGCTATCCCCGCATTTTCTCTGGATAGTCCCGGCCTGACAAGAATCCTCAATTAAAAAAGGCGGGAGATCATCCCGCCTTTCCAACTCATCTTGCCGCTTCCATTTCCTCAACCGGATAATGGTAGGTGGTGGAGCAGAACTCGCAGGTGACGGAGATGACACCATTCTCCTGGCTTTCCTGGATTTCCGTTGCGGAAAATCCTGACAGGACCCCTTTGATCTTGTCGCGCGAGCAGTTGCAGCGATCGACGATCAGTTGCGGATCATAGACCCGCACGCCCTGCTCATGGAAAAGGCGAAACAACAGTTTTTCCGCAGGCACCTGCGGATCGGTCAGCTCATCCATGTCTACTGTGTCGATCAGAGCGACGGCTTCGGTCCAGGCATCGTCCTCCGCATATTCGGCAGCACCCTCGTCGCCATCGCCGCCGTGAAGGTCGCGTTGGCGAACACGCTCAGGCGCCTGTGGCAGAAACTGCGCAATAATACCGCCTGCGCGCCAACTGCGACGCGGATTGCCATCGCTGTCCCGGTCAAACAACTCGGCAACGCCAAGGCGTACGCGGGTCGGCAACTGTTCTGACTGACGAAAATAGACGCCAGCAATGTCTTCCAGTGAGGACCCGTCCAGGGGTACGATGCCCTGATATGGTTGCATGCCTACACCCTGGTCGATGGTGAAGGCAAGAATACCCTCGCCCAGCAACTGTTCCGGCGATGTTTGGCCAGCAGCGGTCGCCTCAGCCAGACGCTCCTCATCAAAACGGGCATAGGCACGCATGCTTTCAGGTGCAGAAAAATCAGCGACCAGCAAATCCACAGGACCATCGCTCTTCGTTTGAAGGGTCAGTTTGCCGGAAAACTTAAGGGAGGTGCCAATAAGCGACGTCAAAACCACCGCCTCCGCCAAAAGACGAGCTACGACCGGCGGGTAGTCATGCCGCGCCAGAATAGCATTGAGGAGTGGTCCGACCTGAACGGCGCGACCGCGCACGTCCAGTCCCTCTACCTGAAAGGGAACGACCTTGTCGTCGCCAGCCAATTTAAGATCGTCCAGCTGTACCGTTGCGTCTGCCATGTCCTAACTCCTTGACGTCCGTTGCCCGAGCTTGCGCGCAAAATGATCGAAACCGCGACAGCATCGACCAACGGGCATGATGTTCGTATCGCACAGATAGACCGGGGACGATGAAAACGGAACCACCGTGCCACCTTAACTTTCGCAAAGGAGCGGTTTATCCGAGAACAGCGTATCCGTTCGGACCGGGCCTCCTGCGAGACGCGAACCTGCACGAAGCCACCGAGCGGCGAACGATTGATGAAAAGCTGCCGTTGTCAAAAACGGCAGCATTGAATTGCGCTAGAAGTAGGAACCCCGGCCTGAAATTCAAGTTACCCGGTTCAGCATCACCTGCAGGTGATTGGCTGACGCAAATCAGATAACGCCCATGCACCAGGCGATGATGGCCTTTTGCGCATGCAGACGGTTTTCGGCCTCATCGAAGACGACAGACTGAGGGCCGTCGATGACGTCATCCGTCACCTCTTCACCGCGATGCGCCGGCAGGCAATGCATGAACAACGCGTCCTTGTTGGCCTTGCTCATAAGGGCGGCATTGACCTGGTAAGGCTGAAAGATGTTATGGCCCCGCGCCTTGTGTTCCTGGTTCATGGAAACCCACGTGTCGGTCACGACGCAATCGGCACCTTCCACGGCGCGCTGCGCTTCGTGATAGAGCTTGACGTCGCCACCATTGTTGCGCGCCCAGTTCAGAAAGCGGTCATGGGGCTCAGACCCCATCGGCACGGCCATGTTCATGCGGTAACCGAAGCGTGCAGACCCTTCCACCAGCGAATGCAGCACGTTGTTGCCATCACCCGTCCAGGCAATGGTCTTACCTTTGATCGGGCCGCGATGCTCCTCGAAGGTAAGGATATCTGCCATGATCTGGCAAGGGTGCGTATCGTCGGTGAGGCCGTTGATGACAGGCACGGTCGCATGTTCGGCAAGCTCAAGCAGGCGCGAATGGTCGGTGGTGCGGATCATGATCGCGTCGACATAGCGCGACAGAACCTTGGCCGTATCGCCAATGGTTTCAGCGCGACCAAGCTGCATTTCCGTGCCGGACAAGAACAGAGTCTCGCCGCCCAGTTGGCGCATGCCGACATCGAAGGAGACACGCGTCCGCGTGGAGGGCTTTTCGAAGATCATTGCCAACATCTTGCCAGCCAGCGGCTTTTCCGCCGTACCGTTCTTGGTGGCAATCTTTCGCGCACGGGCGTCATCCATAATAACCCGCAGGTCTTCCGAACCAACGGCCGAAAGGTCTAGAAAATGCTTTGCTGATGCCATTTCAATATAGTCCCGTTGGTGCAGGCCGCGCTTGGCGCTTGCCTGAACAATGCGCGTTCAAGCGCTTTTTGCCATTTTCGTGGTGAGGCTTTCCGCCGCTCTTTCAAGCCGGGCCAGCCCCTCGCGCGCCTCTTCCGCCGTCACGACAAGCGGCGGCAGCAGCCGGATGACATTGTCACCAGCCGGAACGCCCAGAAGCCGTTCCGCACGGATCGCATGCAGCAGATCCGATGACGGCACCTTCGCCTTGACGCCGATCAGAAGACCCTCGCCTCTGATCTCCTCGATCACATCAGGATAGCGATCCTTGAGCGATGCGAGCCCTTGACGGAATACCAGTGCAACGTCTCGCACATGCGGAAGAAAGTCGTCGGCCAGAACGATATCCAGCACCGCGTTGCCGCAGGCCATGGCCAACGGGTTGCCGCCATACGTCGTACCATGCACGCCAGCCGTCATGCCGGATGCGGCCTCTGCCGTGGCAAGGCATGCGCCGAACGGAAAACCGCCGCCGATACCCTTGGCCACCGCCATGATATCCGGCGTCACGCCCGACCACTCATGCGCAAAGAACTTGCCCGTGCGGCCGACGCCGGTCTGTACTTCATCAAAAATCAGCAGCAGGCCATGCTCGTCACACAGCGCCCGTAGTGCCCGCAGAAACTCCGGCGACACGGGGCGCACACCGCCCTCACCTTGAATCGGCTCGATCAGCAGCGCTGCCGTTTCCGGAAGGATCGCCGCTTTCAGCGCGTCGAGATCGTTGAACGGTACCTGATCGAAGCCCTCGACCTTGGGACCGAAACCCTCGATGTATTTCTCCTGTCCACCGGCAGCAATCGTTGCCAGCGTGCGCCCATGGAAAGCGCCTTCAAAGGTAATGATACGGAATTTTTCCGGATGACCATGCGTGTAATGATAACGGCGCGCGGTTTTGATAGCGCATTCCAGGGATTCCGCACCCGAATTGGTGAAGAAAACCTTGTCCGCAAAAGTTGCATCCGTCAGCCGCTTGGCGAGCACTTCCTGCCCCTCAACCTCGTAGAGATTGGACAGGTGCCAGACCTTTTCTGCCTGCGACTTTAACGCGTCCACCATGTGCGGATGGCTGTGACCAACCGATGTGACCGCCACGCCCGCACCAAAATCCAGGTATCGCTCGCCCTTTTCCGTAACGAGCCAAACGCCCTCTCCTCGTTCAAAGCGCAGGGGAGCTCTGGAAAACGTATCGAACAATGGCCCAGTTTCGAGCACAGTGTCGGCCATGGCAGTGTCACTCCTTGCGCGAAAGGCGCTGTCATAAGGGCTTACCGGTCATCCCGTGCCTGAAAATCAAAAATGCCGCCTCGCGGCGGCTTCGGGTCGTCTTCCTCTTACGCAATCACTATTGTCACTTCACCTGGCGATGTCAACAAATGTCCGTATTTTCCGGCTGTCTCAAGCCATGGTAGAAGATTTGGGACACCATACGAGGTGTTGCTTTTCTGACTCACAAATGCAGCAAGTTGGGGAAAACCGGAAAATCGATTCCAGATGATTCCCACGACTCTTGTCAGAGAGTCACCCGACGATTAGGTTAATCTTCAATTACTAGACTGCAAGCGGCGGAACTAGTCACCTACAATCTGGCGGACACTCTGCGCGTGGTTCACTCCACGGCATTAGAGAATGATTCGGCCTGCGCGACGAGCGGAGAAGCGGCATGAACTGGACTGATGAACGCGTTGAGAGACTCAAAAGGTTGTGGGCCGAGGGCCTGAGCGCGAGCCAGATCGCGGCACAACTTGGCGGTGTCAGCCGCAACGCCGTCATCGGCAAAGTCCACCGCCTGAACCTTCCCGGCCGCGCAAAAGCGGGCGGCACTGTCGCTACGTCACGCCCGGCCACTAAGCGCCCGGCAGTCGCGACACCGTCTGCTGCACCACGCGCCGCAAATACCTTTCAGGCACGCGCTGCGACACCGCGTCCAACGGTGCGCACGGCAACGTTAAGCGATCAGGACACCGATACAGGCCGGGTTGTCGACTATGTACCGGTCAACACAGCGGTTCTGCCGACATCGCTTCGTCTGACCCTGACGGAACTCACGGAACGCACCTGCAAATGGCCGGTGGGTGATCCGCTGAAAGATGATTTCCACTTCTGCGGCTGCGACGCGTCTGAATCCTCGCCTTACTGCAAATTCCACGCAAAGATGGCTTACCAGCCTGTGAGCGAACGCCGCAGAGCCTGAAGGTTCGGGAAAAATCTGTGATCATAAATGAGCGGGTCATTGGCCCGCTTTTTTAATGGGCGAATGGCTCTGACGTCTTTGACCTCGGCAAGATTCGCTCAACGCGTCTACAATCACGGCTTCGGTGTGGTAGGTCAAAATGGTGCGCCACTCTTCGACTTCACGAGCCGTCATGAACTCGGGCAAGCGGAGACGCACCTGTTCATGGTCGGCCAGATGTTCAATGAAGCCAACCGCCGCAGCGGTGTTGATATCTGCATGTGGCGCTGCAAGACAATAGCGGGCGTAATCCATGATGCGACGGGCTTTATCTATCCTGTCGTTTTTCACGCAGGCTTCGAAAAAGGCGCGCAGCTCTATCCATGCAGCCATAGGCGACCAGGCGCGCTCGATCTCATCGCGCATCAGGTGCAGCCTCGATGGCCTTACGGCGCCAGACGCTCATATCAATTATCCACCATCATCCCAGGAACTCGTATAGAGCGTTGGGCTTGACGTTGGGCAAAAATATTCAGGAGAAGAATTATGGTGCGCGCGAAAAGCGTCCCAGACAGGGCTCTGCCTGAGCGGTGAGAATACCGTGTCCGGGTTATTGCCCCACGCTGCCAGCAGTCTGACAGGGCGCCCTGCCAGATCGCAGCCCTTCGGGTGAATGGCTGCTTGATCTTGGCGAATGGTTCAGCCCTGGCGGGCTTTGCGGTTGGCATAGCGGCGGTCACGCTCTGCCTTACGAGCGGCTTCGTCTTCGATGACGCGGGCGATGCGGTTCTTATCGGCCAGCTTGCGGGCGTCTTCTTCGGCGCTTGCCGCGGCTTCGAGTTCGGCCTGCTTTTGAGCAGCCTCTGCTTCAAGGCGGATTTTTTCTTCGCGTTTTTGCTGCTCACGCGCGGCCTGTCGCGCTCTGCGGGCCTCGGCAACGGCGATCTGTTCGGCCTGCTTGGCTTCAAGCATGGGTGCCGCAGCTTCCTTGGCTTCGCGATAGGCCTTCAAAAGAGCAGCCTTTGCTTCGGCAGCGGCGCCGCGCTGTTCGGAAACTTCGTTGTTCTTGATGTTTCTAGTGTTTCTCAAATCTCTATTCCAGTTGAGTGGTCATATTGATCCTGCGATCAGGTCTTCTTACCACGTTTCGTTGGGGCAGGTACAGGGTTCAGGCTGTCTTGCAATTCCTTGGCAAGACGCGCTTCGCGCAGTCTGATCGTCTTTTCGTCACGCGCCTGCGTAATCGAGTTGATCTCTTCAACCGCATGGCCACGGGCAAAAAACTGCGTTTGCGTGGCGCCAAATGCGATCTCGGCCTGTTTGCGAGATTTGCTGTGTGTTTCAGACATGAAATTTCCTTCCTGTCGCACCGGCCTGAAATCGGGATCGATTTGCTGGAAGTCCGATGCGGGGTGGATCGAGCAGCCTGGACCCTGTTAACGCCATAAAGGCACAGTACCCGAAGCTTGCGCCGCCAAGCGGCACAAAAAAAGGCCAGGCAAAGTGCCTGACCTCGGTTGGTCTCATGCTTTCAACAGTGCCAGTACATCCGTGGTCAAGGGAAAGCAGATCCCGTTATTTAAGCAGCCTGAAGGTTGCAAGCAGACATTTTGCCCGACTTGTTGTCGCGCTCAAGGTCGTAGCTCAGCTTCTGGCCTTCAACGATTTCGCGCATACCTGCACGCTCTACAGCGGAGATGTGTACGAATGCGTCTGTGCCGCCGTTGTCAGGCTGAATGAAGCCGAAGCCCTTGGTGGAGTTAAACCATTTTACTGTGCCTGTGGTCATAATGAACCCTTTCAAAGCATAAGAGATAGATCGCAGAACTGACGCCCTGCGTGCGATTATAGCGATTTTTTTGAAGAAAGGGTTAGTTCAAAACGCGGTGCTAATCGCGCGGCAACCAAAGCTCAGCAAGAAAAAATATCGACAACCAATAGATAGAGCCTTCCGGTCGGATAGTCAAACTTTAATTTTCAGATAATTTCAATCAACCCTTGTCGTCATATCAGTCACGATATGAGAACGTTTGTTTTCGTTGAGGATATTGAGCTCTGAAACAGTCTGGTATTCTGGCTGTTTATCAGCCCAGGTGCCGATCTATTCAACATATCATATCTTGATCGGGGCGTCGCTAGGCTCCCACCGTGTCGTGATGAGCCTACAAGAACCAAGCGACTTCAGACATGAAAAGCACGCCGCTGATATGCGCCGCTCACGGTGGCGCGTGCTCCTCAATGCGTTACGTCGCATCTGACTTCGCCGTAGACGTTAGGCCTCCATCGAATATCCAGCGCCGCGAACGGTGCGGATGACGTCCTGCATGCTGGAGAAGTTGAGCGCCTTGCGCAGACGGCCTACATGGACGTCCACCGTGCGTTCATCCACGTAGATGTCGTGCCCCCACACGCCGTCAAGAAGTTGCGAGCGGGAAAAAACGCGGCCGGGCGATACCATCAGGAACTCCAGCAAGCGGAATTCGGTTGGTCCCAGGCGCACTTCGCGGGCCTTGCGATGGACGCGGTGGGTTTCGCGGTCCAGTTCGATATCACCACATTTCAAAACGGATGACAGGACCTCCGGGCGGGCGCGGCGCAGCATCGCCTTGACGCGCGCCATCAGTTCCGGTGTGGAGAACGGCTTGACCACATAGTCGTCGGCACCTGTGGCCAATCCACGCACGCGTTCGCTTTCCTCGCCACGGGCCGTCAGCATGATGATTGGCAGGCGTTCCGTTTCCGGGCGCATCCGCAAGCGACGGCACAGCTCGATGCCGGAGACACCTGGCAGCATCCAGTCGAGAATGAGCAGATCCGGCGTACGTTCCTGCAAGCGGATTTCCGCCTCATCACCACGCGGGATCGTGTCCACGTCGTAACCTTCGGATTCGAGATTGTAGCGAAGAAGAACGCTCAACGCCTCTTCATCTTCGACAACAGCTATTTTCGGCACCATGACTAGTGACTCCGCCAGTCTTGTAGGACATTCACTCGGTGATCGCACCGAGCGTATTGGAACTGTCGTCCTTGGGACGCTCGCCTGCCGGCTGGCTGCCGGTGGCCATGTAGTAGATGGTTTCCGCGATGTTCGTCGCATGATCGCCCACACGCTCGATATTCTTGGCGCAGAACAGAAGGTGTGTGCAGGTGGTGATGTTGCGCGGGTCTTCCATCATGTAGGTCAACAGCTCGCGAAACAGCGAGGTGTACATGGCATCAATTTCCTCATCACGCTCGCGGATGGTCTGCGCCTTTTCCGCCGAACGGGTGGAATAGACATCCAGAACGTCTTTCAACTGGACCAAAGCCAGCTCTGACAAGTGTTCGAGACCACGGGCGAGCTTGCGGGGTACACCGGTTCCGGCAACCGCGATGACCCGCTTGGCCGTGTTCTTGCCAAGGTCGCCCACACGCTCCAGATCAGCGGCGATGCGCAGCGAGCCGATGATTTCGCGAAGGTCGGCAGCCATCGGCTGACGCTTGGCGATGGTCACGATCGCCTTGTCTCCGATTTCGCGCTCGGCATTGTCGAGGATCGTATCATCTGAAATGACCTTCTGGGCCAAAGCGGCATCGGAGTTGACGAGCGCGCGCACCGCATCGCTGCACATCTGCTCCGCAAGACCACCCATTTCAGCGATACGGCGGCTGAGGAACTTCAGTTCCTCGTCGTACGCGGACATGATGTGCGAGTTTGTCGGCATGGTCGAATTCTCCAGTTTCGATGCGGCTGGCCGCAAGCCCTGTCAGGCTCAAGCGGTTCAACGCGATGGGTTGCAATCAACGACAGGATCAGCCGAAGCGACCCATGATGTAATCCTGCGTGCGCTGGTCATCCGGGTTGGTGAACATCTTGTCGGTGTCGTTTTCTTCCACGAGATGACCCAGATGGAACATCGCAGTGCGCTGTGAAACGCGGGCTGCCTGTTGCATGGAGTGGGTCACGATGACGATGGTGTAGTTCGAGCGAAGTTCGTGGATCAGTTCCTCGACCTTGGCCGTTGCGATAGGGTCGAGCGCCGAGCAGGGTTCGTCCATCAAAATGACTTCAGGGCTGACGGCAATCGCGCGGGCGATGCACAGACGCTGTTGCTGACCACCCGAAAGGCCCGTCCCGGATTCCAGCAGGCGATCCTTGGCTTCGTTCCACAGACCTGCCTTTTGAAGGCTGGCCTCGACGATCTGGTCCATATCCGCTTTGTTGCGGGCAAGACCGTGAATGCGCGGGCCGTAGGCGATGTTCTCGTAGATCGACTTCGGAAACGGGTTCGGCTTCTGAAACACCATGCCGACACGGGCGCGCAGTTCAACCACATCGATGTTGCTGTCGTAGATATCTTCGCCATCGAGCGTGATCTTACCCGTGACGCGGCAACCGTCGATCGTGTCGTTCATGCGGTTCAGCGTTCGCAGGAATGTGGATTTGCCACAGCCCGATGGACCGATGAGCGCGGTCACGGTGTTTTCGCGGACGTTGAGGTTCACATCGTACAGCGCCCTTTTGTCGCTGTAGTAGACGGATACGTCCTTGCCAATCATCTTATGAGAAACGTCATTCATTTTCTTGTCCAGCGCCTTTTCCATTGCTGCTTCCGACAACATATTCATCGTTCTAAGCTCCTTTTACCAGCGCCGCTCGAAGCGACGCCGCAAGAGAATTGCGCCAACATTCATGACAACGAGGAAAATCAGCAGGATGATGATAGCGCCGGATGTCCGTTCGACAAAGGCGCGCTCTGCCTCGTTTGCCCACATATAGATCTGGACCGGCAAGGCCGTGGATGGGTCCATCGGCGTTGTCGGGTAGTTTGCGACGAAGGCGACCATGCCGATCAACAGCAGGGGAGCGGTTTCCCCCAGAGCATGGGCCAGGCCGATGATGGTGCCGGTCAGAATTCCCGGCATGGCCAGCGGAAGAACATGGTGGAAGATCGTCTGCATCTTCGAGGCGCCCAGCCCCAAAGCCGCAGCGCGGATCGATGGCGGAACGGCCTTGAGCGCCGCACGGGTCGCAATGATGATCGTCGGCAAGGTCATCAGTGTCAGCACGAAGCCGCCGACCAGAGATGCCGAGCGCGGGAAGCCCATGAAGTTGATGAAGACCGACAGGCCGAGCAGACCGTAGACAATCGATGGCACGGCTGCGAGGTTGTTGATGTTCACCTCGATCAGATCGGTAATGCGGTTCTTGGGCGCGAACTCCTCCAGATAGATCGAGGCTGCCACGCCTATCGGCAGGGACAGCACGAGAACGATCATCATCATGTAGAAGGAACCGATGAGCGCAACGCCCACACCGGCGGCCTCCGGACGGCTCGATGCGCCATTCACGAAAATGCCGGTGTTGAACTGCTTGGCAAGCTGGCCGCTTGCGACGAGCTGATCCATCCACTTGACCTGCTGGTCGGAGACGCGGCGGTTTGCCTCTTCGCCGGTCATGTCAAACTGGCCCTTGAAGGCCGAGTCGATATCGCCGGACGCCAGAAGCGCGACATTGCGCGTCGTACCAATCACGCTTGGATCCGTTGTCACGATGTCGCGCAGCTGGGTGCGAACACTATCGGACACCATGGTCCCGATGGTGCGCAAGGCGGTGCGGTCGTCCAGCGACACGCCCAGCGCCCTGGCCACCGCGTTGCGCGCCAGAACCGGGTAGTTCGCCGTCACAAGCTTGTTCGGATTTGTGGCACGTTGATTGTCGGGATCGATGATCTGTTCGGAAAACTCCACCGGAACCGTGATCGTCGTCTGTTGAAACGCCGTGTAGCCTTTGCCCACAACCGACCAGATCAGGAGGAAAAGGAACAGCAGCCCGAAGGAGATCGCGGCAACGCCGTAGGTGCGGAAGCGACGCTCGGCTGCGTAACGGCGCTTGATGCCGATATCGCGACGGGCCGTCTTTGGCGCGACTGGCACACCAGCCGCCGAAGAAACAACGTCGATCATTCGTACTGCTCCCGGTATTTGCGCACAATGAAGAGCGCGTAGATATTAAGGCATAGCGTGATGGCGAACAGCGTGATGCCGAGCGCAAAGGCAACCAGCGTCTGCGGCGAGGTAAACTCAAGGTCGCCCGTCAACTGGCTGACGATCTTTACCGTCACCGTCGTCATCGGTTCAAACGGGCTGATCTGCAAGCGTGCGGCAACACCTGCCGCCAGAACCACGATCATCGTTTCACCGATGGCGCGCGATGCCGTCATCAGAATGGCCCCGACGATGCCTGGCAGGGCAGCAGGCAGGAGAACGCGCTTGATGGTCTCGGAGCGCGTGGCCCCCAGACCAAGCGACCCATCACGAAGCGTGCGTGGCACCGCTGTAATGATGTCGTCCGACAGCGAGGACACGTAGGGAATGAGCATGATGCCCATCACGAAGCCAGCCGTCAGAACGCTCTGCGCCTGGATGAATGAGGTGTAATCGCCGGTCGTCAGACCATTGATCTGCGAGGAGATGTCTCGCAGGAAAGGGCCAACGGTAGTCAGCGCGAAGAAGCCGTAGACGATGGTCGGAATACCGGCCAAAACTTCCAGCAGCGGCTTTGCGATGGAACGGACACGCCGAGAGGCATATTCTGCCATGTAGATGGCCGAGAACAGTCCCACCGGAACCGCGACCAGCATGGCGACGAAACCGATGTAGAGTGTACCGGCAAGAAGCGGAATGAGACCGAACTGACCGACCGATTCCGTTGCGCCTGCGGCTGCAAACCGCGGATCCCAAACGGTGCCGAAGAAGAACTCGTGGGCTGGCACCATGTTGAAAAACTGAATGGCTTCCGTCAGCATCGACATGACGATGCCGATGGTCGTCAAAATAGCAAGCGACGACGCCAGCAAAAGCGCACCGAGAATGACGCGCTCAACTTTGTTTCTGGCCCGAAACCGCGGCGCAATGGCGCGGATCGCATAGAGGGCGCCGATCAACGCGACACCCAGCACAACGACGATCATGCCGATGCGGCTGGACGTCGTCATCGTGTTCAGCGTCTGGGCTGCTTCCACCATATAAGGCTCTGGGTCACCGGCAATCGCGACACCCTTGGCGGCAAGCAGAGGACGGACAGGCGCACCGGCTTTGACGGCCTCGTGCTCTTCCGGTGTGAGGCGCTGAAGACCACGGGCAATGGAGCCGACCATGCCGTAGTTCAGGCTCTGTTGCGCCTCCGACTGCGCGCGAATATCTTCAGGAAACTCGGCGCGAACCGCAGCCGTGATGACCATCGGGCTGACGATGAGCCAAACAGCCAGAATGAAGGCCGACGGCAGGATGGCCCAGACCAGTGCGTAAGAGCCATGGTAACCGGCGCGAGAATGCATGGATGATGGACGACCACCTGCCAGCGCGACAGCGCGGCGCGTGCCAAGCACGTAACTGGTGATGCCGATCAACGCCAGTATCAACAAAATGATAGGTGTGTTCATGAAACTTTCCTCGACACGCCACATGGCGCGATGCGGTATCGGGCACTTTCAAAGGCGATAAAAATTCTGGCCTTTTGACCGAAGATGTCATCTGTTCGGACAAAACCAACGCAGTCCGGCTTGATACACAAAGCGATCAACGGATTTAAGCGTTTCGATCAACGTTAGACGACAATCCACAGAAGGATGGATGCGCGACGCCCCGCCGCGCATCCCGCTTTGTTACATCGTGGTACCAGCTTCGAACTTCGCACGGATTTCCTTGCGCTCTGCATCTGGAGCAGACACCAAGCCGTAGTTTGCCAGCGGAGAGTCAGGGCCGATCATTTCGTCGGACAGGAAGAAATCGACATATTCCTTCACGCCTGGAATGACGCCGACATGTGCCTTCTTGACGTAGAAGAACAGGGGGCGCGACACGGGATACTTGCCGCTCGCAACGGTTTCGGTCGATGGAACAACGTCGCTGACGGTCGCAACCTTCAGCTTGTCCTTATTGTTTTCGTAGAATGCGAGACCAAACACGCCGAGGCCACCCTTGTTGGCATCGATGCGGGCAAGCGTTTCGGTGTAGTCACCGTCGATATCGACAGCAGCGCCGTCTTTACGAACGGCAATGCACTTGGCGGCAGCCTGCTTGGCATCGGTCACGAGGGTCTTGAGAGCCTCGGTTGCGCCAGCTTCCTTGCAGCCGTCAGCCATGATCTTCTCTTCGAAGACTTCGCGCGTGCCGTGCTTGGAGCCAGGGATGTAAGCGGCAATCGCAACATCCGGCAGGTCCTTGTTGATTTCCGTCCACTTCTTGTAAGGGTTGGCAACAAGCTTGCCGTCCTTGACGATTTCAGCGGCGAGACCGAGGTAGAGGTCCTTCGGCACGAGCTTGATGTCCTTGTTGGACTTGTCCATTGCGAACACGATGCCGTCGTAACCGATCTTGACTTCCTGAACGTCAGCAACGCCGGCTGCCTTACAGGCCGCAAGTTCGTCAGCCTTGATAGGACGCGAAGCATTGGCGATATCGATCGTGCCTTCACCAACGCCCGAGCAGAACGCCTTCAGACCGCCGCCCGTGCCGCCGGACTCCACAACAGGAGCCTTGAAGTCAGGAAAGGTTTCAGCAAACGTCTCAGCAACGATCTTTGCATAAGGCAGAACGGTGGACGAACCGGCAACCTGGATCTGGTCGCGCGCAGCAGCAGCACCTGCAAAGGCAACCGAAGCCACCAAGGCTGCGGCGGACAATTTAACGATGTTCATGTAACTCTCCCGTATGGGGCCCGTGGCGGGCATGTGTGGACGCTGCCGGCAGTATCTTTTACCCTCTGCCCAGTCTGGGCTGCCCCGGCGGCCTCTTCATAACCAGTCTTGCCACACCCTTTTATGTCATTTCGATGAAGTATTTGTGACATATCAAGAGTTTGATTTTATTACGTATTTTTTATAACATCACGATCTATTCGAGTCTTGTGTTAAAAACGCACCGTGAAGTCCGTGCCCACGTCAAGCTCGGAGCGGATAATCAGCCGGGCTCGGTGACGGGTGAGGATGTGTTTGACGATGGCAAGCCCAAGACCCGTTCCTTTTTTTGAGCGGCTGTCTGCCACACTGACACGATAAAATCGCTCGGTCAGACGCGGCACATGCTCGGCTGGAATGCCCGGCCCTTTGTCCAACACGCTGACTTCGACCGGCTTTCCGGCATCCGAACGCAGCGCGACGTCCACGACCTTGCCGTCTTGTCCGTATTTGCAGGCGTTTTCGACGAGGTTCTGGAACACCTGCACCAACTCGTCACGGTCCCCCGTCACCTCCACCTTACCATCCGGCATATGCAGGTTGATGGAAACATCGAGGTCCTGTGCCAGCGGCAACAGAGAATCCCGCACATGACCCAGCAGCGGCACAAGATCCACCTTCTGGTCCGGCGCGATATTGGCCCGCAACTCCAGCCGAGACAGTGACATCAGGTCATCCACCAGACGGCTCATACGGGTGGCCTGATCCAGCATGATGCCCAAAAATCGCTCGCGTGCCTTCGGATCGTCGCGGGCCGGGCCCTGCATGGTCTCGATAAAACCGCGCAACGATGCCAGGGGCGTGCGCAATTCATGGCTGGCATTGGCAACGAAATCGCTGCGCATGCGGTCTATGCGGCGCAACTCGGAAATGTCCCGGAACGACAAGACATAAAGCGGGGCGCCTGCCTTGTCCTTCGTGACCACCTTGGCGATGCGAACGATGAAGACGCGTTCGGACGGCAACCGCTCGGAATGTTCCACCTGATTGGCCTCACCTGTCGTGATGGCTTCACGAATGACGTCGAGGAGACCGGGTGAGCGCATGCGACCGGAAATGTGCGAACCGACCGGCAGCAAACCGAAGGCGCGTTCAGCGGCGGCATTTTCGAAGAGAACGCTGGCGTTGCGATCCAGAATGAAGACCGGCGTATCGAGTGCGGCAAGCCCCGAGCTTACGCCGGCAAGCAGGCTTTCGCTGACAGTTTGCGCGTCATCGGCTGAGGTCGACACTTCCACACGCGCCTGAGCCTTGAAAGACGGTCCGGAATTGAGGCCAAGAATGGCCAGAACGGCCGCGACCCACAAAACGGCGGGAACGTAAGGAGACAGAAGTTCGAGAGAGGCAACGACAGCAAGCACCGAAACGACCAGGATAGGCAACCAGCCGCGGCGAAGTCTGTTCAGATATCGCGTCGATGTGCTGACTTCATTCCCCACCATCTCAGGTTACCTTCACCTTTCGCCGCAAATCGCGCATCGAAACCTTCTATCGCTCTTTCATGACAGAGATTCATCACTATGTCTTTTTCAACAGTTTGATATCCATACGGGACGCGGGCTCGTTTTTTGAGAGCACCGTCAAATTCTTAAAGCAGCACCCAGGGAGCGATGATGAGCGAAACCGCCAAGGACCGTTCGGTTGAACTTCAGATCAACGGAAAAACCCGCATCTTCAACATCGATGACCCGGTTCTGCCGGACTGGGTGGAAGACCATAAGCTGTCAGCCGGTGGCTTTCCCTACGACAAGAAGATGAAGCGTGAGGAGTATGACGAGACGCTTGAGGCGCTGCAGATCGAACTCGTGAAGGTGCAATCGTGGCTTCAGGCCACCGGTACGCGTGTCATGTCGGTTTTCGAGGGACGCGATGCTGCCGGAAAAGGTGGCGTTATCTCCGTCATCAAGGAATACCTCAATCCCCGTAGCGCGCGCGTCGTCGCACTTACCAAACCGAGCGAAACCGAACGCGGCCAATGGTATTTCCAACGTTACATCTCTCATTTCCCGACAGCTGGCGAATTCGTCATGTTCGACCGCTCCTGGTATAACCGGGCCGGTGTCGAGCCGATCATGGGTTTCTGCACACCCGACGAACACAAGCGTTTCCTGAAAGAAGCCCCTCGTCTCGAAAAGATGGTAGTCCACGAAGGCACCTATCTCTTCAAATTCTGGCTGGATACCGGTCGCGAAACGCAACTCGACCGTTTTCACGACCGCCGCCATAGCCCTTTGAAGGCCTGGAAACTCTCGGATATGGACATCGCCGCGCTGACAAAGTGGGACGACTACACGGCCATGCGCGATCTGATGCTGGAAAAAACCCACAATGACGAAGCGCCCTGGACCGTCATTCGCGCCAATGACAAACGCCGCGCCCGCATCAATCTCATCAAACACATTCTGAAATCACTGGATTACGAGGGAAAAGACAAGGCGGTGATCGGTGATATCGATCACAAAATCCTCGGTTCCGGGCCCGATTTTCTGAAGTAGGACTGTGGACCCGCTCTGACGCATCACCATGTCGAGAGTGTGATGACTTCGCGTTCCCGTTAACGTCAGTTCTTCAAAGCGTTCCCTTTTTCCAAGGGAACGCAATATCAAGGCCGACCTGTTGAACGGTCACTGCCCCGGCAGAATGCGTGCCGAGTAAAGATTGACGGGGCGTCCGTTGCCGTCGATATCGCTGTTGATAATGATGGTGCCAGGGTTGCTTGGCGCGAGCGTGCGGTCAAACGTGACATTGATCAACATATCGGCACGTTCTGGGGTTGCCGTGAAGCGGTGGCGGGCGCAATTCCCAAGGCTGCCAAAATCGCAGCTGATGGACAGCTGGGTCTGGCGGTCGCTGGAAGACTGCAGGGTGATGGCGATGGTCGAGGACTTGCCTGCCATTTCACGCAGAACATCAGCCGGAACCGTGATGGCGATATTACCATCGTCCTCCGAAACCCGCGACGTGAGACGAACGGCCTTGCCGGCCGCCGTCGAAATCGGCTCAAGGGCCGCAAGCGAACCTGCCTGAAGTCCCTGGCTACCCCTCTCTGCGTTGAAGACCTCTTCCCATGCATCGGAAAAGCCACGTCCTGCTTCAAGGCTAGGCTGGGGTGCTGCCTCGGTGCCGGTAAAATCTTCCGAATGCACTTCCGGTGGCGGGTTGGGGACAGCGGTGTCGCGCTCCGACGGGCTCAGCAATATGCCGGAACTGTAGATCCACCACGCGCCGAAACCGAAAAAAGCGATAAGCGTAAAAGAGATGAATAGCCGGGCGACGACACCTTTCTTGCGGCGGGCTTTTGCGGTGCGCTGCGGCGTAAACGACAGGGATGCCGCATCAGCAGCAGGCGCAGTCCGCGCGTCCGGTGCGATCACTCCCCGTTCGGCATGAAAATCATCGCCGCTGCGGCTTGTTGTCGTCGCGTCGACTGGCGCTTCGGCGCGAACTGGCGCGTCAACCGGCAGCACATCGTCTTCGTCCGGGCGTGGTGAAGGCGGCGCAACTTGCGGGGCGGCGCGCGACACGGGCTGTACGGGTGCCGATGTGCGAGATGCTTCACGCCGGACATGATCTTCCACCACGCTCAGCAGCCGATTTCGCTCTTCGGCCTCAATCGTGTGAACAAGCACCTCTAGGCGCTGGCGTTGCTGTGCCACGACCTCGGGGTCGTCTATCCCCTGTTTGCGCAATCCAGCTTCCAGCGCCTGGCGCGAAGACTGGTAAATCCGTGCCCGAACTTCGGCACTGGATCGGTCCGATTTTTCCAGGGCATTTCTGATTGCCGTTTCCAGTCCGCTCACTATCGGTCCTTTTCTCGCCATCCGAAAGGCTTTTGCGGCATTGCGCCATATGTTTACGATTCGGTAACCTCTCGCTTGCCCAACCGCAAGAGACGTCTTGGTCAAATATGGGGATGGAATGGGGAAAACGTGCTGAGCGGGTGCGCCGAGCGGCCGGTTTGGCCGTCGGGCGAACATCTCACTCCAGCAAACCCGGTATCGCAAAGGCATGACGGTCGCGGGGTCAACGGCCTCAAGGCTCCCACCACCGCCCTCCTCTTTTTCGCTTTTCATATCCTGCTGGCTTCGCTACATCTTACGTGCGCGTAAACGTCATTCATGGGAGGAAACATGCTGCCGTCCGTACTCAGGGACAATCTTCGACTGCCGGTCATTGCCTCGCCACTGTTCATCATCTCGCATCCCGAACTGACGCTGGCGCAATGCAAGGCGGGTGTCGTCGGTGCATTTCCGGCGCTCAACGCGCGTCCCGAAAGCCAGCTGGACGAATGGCTGGCGATGATGACCGAGGACCTCGCCAACCATAATGCGGCGAACCCTGATCGCCCGGCAGCCCCCTTTGCCGTCAACCAGATCGTCCACACGTCCAACAAGCGTCTCGAGCACGACCTCGGTTTGTGCGTCAAATACCGGGTGCCGATCGTCATCTCTTCACTTGGTGCGGTTCCGGAGGTGAACGCGGCGATCCATTCCTATGGCGGCATCGTGCTGCACGATGTCATCAACAATCGCCACGCCAACTCCGCCATCCGCAAGGGTGCCGATGGGCTGATTGCCGTGGCTACAGGCGCTGGCGGCCATGCGGGCACGCTCTCACCCTTTGCTTTGGTGCAGGAAATCCGTGAATGGTTTGACGGCCCCCTGCTTCTGGCAGGTGCCATCGCCAATGGCGGTGCAATCCTCGCAGCACAGGCCATGGGCGCGGATATGGCCTATATCGGCTCCCCCTTCATTGCCACGACAGAAGCGAGGGCGAACGACGCCTACAAACAGGCCATCGTTGATGCCCAGGCCAGCGATATCGTCTATTCCAACTATTTCACCGGCATTCACGGCAACTATATGAAGGCCTCCATTGTCGCCGCAGGCATGGACCCGGACAACCTCCCGGTTGCCGACCCATCCAAAATGGATTTCGGAGCCGCAACCAGCGGCGCCAAGGCATGGAAAGATATCTGGGGTGCCGGTCAGGGCGTCGGTGCGGTGAAGGCGGTCGAACCCGTTTCCGCACTGGTGGGTCGCCTTGCCAAGGAATACGACGCCGCCAAGGCTCGCATTCTGGCTTGATGGCGCCGACAAGGAGTGGGGACGCGGGATTTTTGGTCGAAGCCTTATTCAAGACTTGAAATCCCTCCCCAATGCCTGTATCAGCCCGCCATACACCGCGCGGACACCTGTTCGACGCTTGGCAAGCCGCTTTAGCTCAGGTGGTAGAGCACATCATTCGTAATGATGGGGTCGCAGGTTCGAGTCCTGCAAGCGGCACCACTTTCAAGATTATAAATCCAACCACATGTCTTCGTTCATCGCAGTCTGATGACCGTCATTCGAATATAGGTTCGTGCCAGTTTGACGATCTATAAGGTCAACTCCACTGGTCGATAGGCGCAGAGAATAGGGAGTTTGCAAGCGTGTTTTTACGACGGGCAAGACAGCGCGTTATTGGTTTTTTGAGCAGGGGAAAGGTTCAGTTCGGACCCAAGTGCGACATTAACTTCGGAACCCAGTTTCTCGTCCGAACTGGCACCATAAAGATAGGCCGACGAGCGCATATCCGCAGAGGCTCCATCATTCACACCTATGGCGGCGACATCACCATCGGGAACAACTTCAGTCTTAACCCGTATGCGATTATCTACGGGCCCGGTCGCGTCGTCATAGGGAATGACGTTCGGGTCGCGGCGCACGTGACAATCGTCGCTTCCAATCACAATTTCGACGACCCCACGAGAACGATAAAATCCCAGGGCAACTCTTCAATCGGCATCACGATCGGAAACGATGTCTGGATTGGTGCCAATTGCGTCATTCTCGACGGTGCCAAGATCGCTGACGGATGCGTTATTGCGGCCGGCTCCGTGGTGCGCGGAGAAACCGTGACGATGGGAATATACGCAGGCGTTCCGGCCAAGCTGAAACGCCTGCGGGGTCAAGAAAGATCGGTCTCGATGTAGGATTAGCCGATACGAGGGCAGCCTTCTCGGTTGGCCAGTCGAAGTCGGGTATATTCGTTTCTGCGACCGTAGCCCTCAATCACGATGCGCCGCGAGTCGGCTTCGATGATCTGCGGATCGGTCATACCCCGACGAAGGGCATTTCTTATCGCTTCCCTGGGGCTGCAACCCCGATCGTAGCGCTCTTCACGGTAGTCCCGCTCAGGCCGGTAATCTCTGTTTCCGCCTTCACGGTAGTCGCGATCGGGCCTGTAGGCCCTATCTCTGCCTTCGCCGATATATAGTTCGAAGTCCTGCGCTTGCGCAGCGAACGGTCCATGGCCGACAGAAAAAATCGTCGTCACAATAAGCAGAGTAAGGCTTGCCAGTTTCATGATGGTTCTCCTGCGTTATGTGGCAAGTGTACATCCCTTATGATGAACGCCAGCAGAACAGTTTTCTCAACGCTGACGCTGCCATCACTGTTGGGTCTGCGGCTGAACCGTCGTCCTCGGTATCAACGTCCCATCCTGGCTTTGCGGTGAAAGCTGCCGATCGCCGTTCAGAAACGCAATGCTTACGACGATGCCCACAAGCACTAACAAGAGCGCGACGAAAATCAGGCCTGATCTGTCTATTGGTTGTTTCATAACGCCCTAACATAAACGCGAATGTGAAGATGATGGGGCGAAAAACACGATTCTTTAATGGCGGACATATTTGGTTACAAATGCATGAAGGCACGCTCTCGCATGCCTTCATGTGTTAACGTTTGCCGCATCGGTGGAGCGCCTCAGATGATGCCGCCACTGCCGCCTTTCGATTCAGGGCGTTCCGCTGCCACCTTGGCGCGATAGCCGCTGGCGCGGTAGGTGGCGACAGGATCGATGGCTCCGCCTGCCCGTCTCCGGACCTCTGCCAGAATAGGTTCCACATCGGTCCGATACGCGCGTTTCAGCGTGTCTGATGCCATGAGGGCATCGTTGTCCTGCTGGAAGCCATCGAGTGCCATCCGGTCAACCAGCAGCGCCTGCGCGTAGGCGCGGCGGATTTCGTTGGCGCTGGAGATCAGGCTTTCGATGGGGTCGGTCACATTGTGCGATTGGTCGATCATGTGGGCCGGGTGGAAGCCCTTGACGCCGCGATGGTCGGCATCCACCAACTCGTTAAAGACGAGGAACAGGCGGTAAGGATCGATGGAGCCTGCATCCAGGTCGTCATCGCCATATTTGCTGTCGTTGAAGTGGAAACCGCCGAGTTTGCCGAACTGGATGAGGCGGGCGACGATCATTTCGATGTTGGTATTGGGCGCGTGGTGGCCGAGGTCCACCAGGCAGAATGCCTTTTCACCCAAAGTATTGGCAATGAGGTAGTTCGTGCCCCAATCCTGCACCACTGTGGAATAGAAGGCAGGTTCGTACATCTTGTGTTCGGAGAAGATGCGCCAGTCATCCGGCAACGCTTTGTAGATCTCTGCCATTCCGGAGAGATAACGCTCGAAGCTCTTGGTGAAATTGCTCTGCCCTGGGAAATTGGAGCCGTCTCCCACCCACACCGTCAGCGCCTTGGAGCCGAGCGCAGTGCCGATTTCGATGCATTCGATGTTGTGGTCGACGGCCTGTCGACGCGTTGCCGCATCGGCATGGCTCAGCGAGCCGTATTTGTAGGAATGGGGCTGGTCCGGCGCATCGGAAAACGTGTTGGAATTCATGGCATCGAAGCCAAGGCCCAGCGCGCTCGCATGCGCCTTGAGCGCTTTCGGATCTTCCTTATCCCATGGAATATGCAGGGAAACATTGGGCGTGGCAGATGTCAGCTGGTTGATGACGGCGCAATCATCCAGCTTGTCGAAAATGCCGCGCGGCTCACCCTTTCCGGGAAAGCGGGCGAAACGGGTGCCGCCGGTTCCAACACCCCAGGACGGAACGGCGACGAAAAACTCGGACACTTTCTTCGCGACAACATCGATGTCGATATTGCGGCGCGAGAGATGCTCGCCCAAAGCGGCGTAATCCGCATCGTGCGCCTCACCGTGCTTTTGGTTTTCCGCCTCGACAATATCTGCCGCAATCCTCAATTCCATCATCTCTTCCTCCCTTTGCGTGCCCCGCCGATTGAACCAATTCCGTGCTCCCCACGTTATGTCGTCGAAAACAATCAGACGGGGTATTCAATCGTGGACGTCATTCGCATCATTCTTGCCATTTTCCTGCCGCCAGTCGGCGTCTTTCTCCAGGTTGGCCTCGGCCTTCACTTCTGGCTGAACATCCTGCTGACACTCTGTGGCTATATCCCCGGCATCATCCATGCCATCTGGGTCATTCTGCGCAAGTAAGCGCATGGTACGACAGAGCGCCTGCGAACAAACACGCAGGCGCTTTTCGTTGTTCAGCGCGTGAAGCTCTGCGCATTTCCGGCATCGACATTGATGATGTTGCCCGTGGACTTGGCCGAAACATCCGAGGCAAAGAAATAGATCGCCTCGGCAATATCTTCCGGCAAGACATTCAGTTTGAGCATGGAACGCTTCCTGTAATGCTCTTCCAAATCATCGATTTCGATCTTGGACGATGCAGCGCGTTGTTCCCGCCACTCCCCGTTCCAGATTTTCGAACCGCGCAGAACTGCGTCAGGGTTGACCGTGTTGACGCGAATACCGGCGTCAGCACCTTCAAGCGCCAGGCAACGTGCGAGGTGAATTTCCGCAGCCTTGGCCGTGCAGTAAGCGGACGCATTGGGTGACGACGCCAAGCCGTTCTTGGAGGCCACGAAAACGACGTTGCCACCAAGATTCTGGCGACGGAACAGGCGGAACGCCTCCCGCGACACAAGGAAATAGCCGGTCGCAAGAATGTCGATATTCCTGTTCCACATGGCAAGCGTCGTGTCTTCCACAGGGGCGGATGAGGCAATACCGGCATTCGATACCAGAATATCAACACCGCCAAATTCAACGCTGGCTCCGACAAAGGCCGAAAGCACCGCGTCTTCCTTCGTCACATCCAGCGTGACACTGCGAACGGCGTCCATGCTGTAGCGCTTCTCGAAATCACCCTTCGTGGCTGCAAGTGCCGCTTCATCAATGTCAGCCAGCACAACGCAGGCGCCTTCGCTGGCCAGACGCTCGGCTGTCGCACGGCCGATGCCACCAGCGCCGCCGGTAATGAAGGCCACGCGGCCTGCAAGGCTTTTCGGCTTGGGCATACGCTGGAGCTTTGCTTCTTCCAGCAACCAGTATTCGATATCGAAGGCTTCCTGCTCGGGAAGACCCTGATACTCCGAAACGGTCGATGCGCCGCGCATCACGTTGATGGCGTTGACGTAGAACTCACCGGCGATGCGTGCGGTCGCCTTGTCCTTGGCGAAGGACAGCATGCCGACGCCGGGGATGAGAAAAATCACTGGGTTCGGATCACGGATTTTGGGTGAATTGTCGTGTTTGCAGGTCTCGTAATACCTGACGTAATCGGCGCGATAATCCTCCAGCGCCTTGTCCAGACCGGCCACCACGCCGTCCACATCCGGGTTAACGGTGTCGAGATCGAGGATCAGTGGACGGATCTTGGTGCGCAGAAAGTGGTCCGGGCAGGACGTGCCGAGCGCACCGAGTGGCTTCAATTGCACCGAATTGACGAATTCCAGAACGGCGTCCTGATCATCGAAATGGCCAAGCTTGCGTTCATCGCGACCGATGCGGCCACGAATTTCCGGCATCAAGCGCGCCGCAATGGCGCGGCGTTCTGCCTGTGGCAGCGCGTTAGCAACCGCGCCGCCGAAGATGGTCTTGCCTTCGGTCTTCGCAGCGAACCATTCGATCGCCTTGTTGATGATGGCGAGCGTCAGTTCGTAACACGTCTTCGCATCATTATCCCAGGTGAAAAGGCCGTGGCTTTCCAGCACGACGCCCTTGGAATTGGGATTGGCCTTCACGAAGGCTTCGAGATCGAGACCGAGCTGGAAGCCGGGACGACGCCATGGCAGCCAGCCAATGTCAGCCCCGAAAATCTCTTGCGTCAATTCTTTCGAATTCTTGGAGGCGGCAATGGCGATGATGGCATCCGGGTGCATGTGATCGACATGGTCGAACGGCACGAAACCGTGCAGAGGGGTGTCGATGGAAGCCGCGCGCGGATTGAGATTGAAGGTGCAATGGGGAAGAAACCCGACCATCCGGTCCTCGTCTTCCACACCCTTGTAGATACCCTTCAATGCTTCCAGCTTGTCCATGTAGAGCGTGGCAAAGCCATCCAGCTTGATGGTGCCGACATCGCCGCCGGAGCCCTTGACCCACATGACGCGGGCCTTCTCGCCGGTTAGAGGATCGGTTTCCAGCACCTTTGCGGAGGTGTTTCCGCCACCGTAATTGGTGATGCGCTTGTCCGCGCCCAGCAGGTTGGAGCGATAGAGCAGTTTGCCCGGCTCATCGAGCTTTGCAGCGTAAGCATCGTCCCAGCGGCTTTCGAGAAGACGGGTCTGTCCCATCGGCATATCCTCCCATATCGTTTATTCGCAGACTTTCGAACCAGCCCGCCTCCTGTTAAAGGCAGATATCGCGCAATCAAAAGCGCAATGTCAATCATAAACGATCATATATTTTCATTGTGCGATGCAACATTATTTATTTTGATTGAACTTGGTTGACAACATCAGAAGTTTACGGAAGATTACGATCAGGAGGACCCCATGCACGAAAGCGAACGCCATCGCATCATCTTGAGCGCCATACAGGAAAAGCCTGTTGTGACGGTGCAGGATATTGCCGAATTGACGGATGCTTCCGAAGCAACAATCCGGCGCGATATCGCCTCTCTGCATGTTCAGGGAAAGCTGAGGCGCGTGAGAGGTGGGGCAGAGGCGGTACACCCGCCACAGCTTGGAAATCTGGCTGCACGGCCATTTCGCGTGTCGGAATCGGTCAATATCGACAAGAAACGCGCAATTGCACGCAAGGCCGTCGATCTCTGCGAGGAAGGCGACGCGATCATCATCAATGGTGGCACCACCACCTTCCAGATGGTGCACTACATGTCGGCCCGGCGTTTGCAGGTCATGACGAACTCCTTCGCCATTGCCGAACATCTCGTCAAGCATTCGAAATGCAATGTCAGCGTTCCCGGCGGCGCGATCTACCGCGACCAGAGCCTGATCCTGTCGCCTTTCGAGAATGACGCGATCCGCAATTTCTATGCGCGGCGCATCTTTATCGGCGCGCAAGGTGTCGGTGCGCTCGGCATCATGGAGTCGGACGCGCTGGTCATCCAGAGCGAACAGAAATTGATGCGGCAGGCGGAGGAACTGATCGTGATGGTCGATAGCTCCAAGTTCCGCAAACGCTCCAGCCTCATTCTCTGCCCCTTGGATAATGTCTCGACCATCATCACCGATGACGGCATTTCGGACGAGGCAGCGCGAATGGTCGAGGCAGCGGGCGTCGCACTTGTTGTCGCCGGATCGGTTGCGGGCGCTCAGGCGCCCCCATCGGCGGATGAAGAGGGTTCTGCTTCGGTTGCTTGAGGGGCGCCGGAGGGGAGTGGTTTTAACGGGAGGAAACAGAACATGAAACTTACACGCAGAAAACTGACCCGCGCCTTGGCGCTCAGTGTTGCCATCGGCGTTGCCGGTTTTGGCAACATAGCGCAGGCAAAAGACATGAAAATCGCGCTGGTCGTCAAGTCGCTCGGCAACGGCTTCTTCGAGGCCGCCAACAAGGGCGCGCAGGAAGCTGCCAAGGAGCTCGGCGGCGTAGAGATCATCTACACCGGCCCCACGACGACCACGGCGGAAGGTCAGATCGAAGTCATCAATTCGCTGATTGCGCAGGGTGTGGACGCCATCGCGATTTCCGCCAACGATCCGGATGCGGTGGTGCCAGCCCTCAAGAAAGCAGCACAGCGCGGCATCAAGGTCATCTCCTGGGATAGTGGCGTTGCACCGGCGGGCCGTATTCTCCAGCTCAACCCTTCATCCAATGCGCTGATTGGAAAGATGTGCCTGCAACTGGCAGCCGCGCATCTGGAAGGCGGCAAGGGTGAATTTGCGATCCTGTCTGCCACGACCACCTCGACGAACCAGAATATCTGGATCGAAGAGATGAAGAAGCAGTTGAAGGACTTCTCCGGCCTCAACCTCGTCACCACCGTCTATGGCGACGATCTGGCCGACAAGAGCTACCGTGAAGCGCAGGGCCTGTTGACCTCGCAGCCGAATGTGAAGGTTATCGTCGCGCCGACCACCGTCGGTGTGCTGGCTGCATCGCAGGCGGTGAAGGATGCAGGCAAGATCGGTCAGGTCTTCGTGACGGGCCTTGGCCTTCCTTCTGAAATGGCCGGCGCTATCAAGTCCGGTGCCACCAAGGAATTCGCCATCTGGAATCCGATCGACCTAGGCTACTCCGCAACCCAGATCGCCTATCACCTCGTCAAGGGTGATGCTGACGGCAAGCCGGGCACCGAGATCGAGGCCGGACGCATGGGCAAGATCAAGGTTGGCGAAAACAGCGAAGCGGCCATGGCCGATCCGTTTATCTATGACGCCAAGAACATCGATCAGTTCTCGAAGATTTTCTGATCTGACGGACGGTAGTGGGTGGGGCTTACCCCCCTCTGCCCTGCCGGGCATCTCCCCCACGAGGAGGGAGATTGGCTTGGCGCACGCTGCCATTTCACATTCAAGGTGAGAGTTTGGCGAGAGATAACCGCGACTCGATCTCCCCCCTTGTGGGGAGATGTCCGGCAGGACAGAGGGGGGTAAGCCCACCCACAACCAAAGAAAATAGATAATGCGTGCTGAAACAAAAATCGCAGATGCGCCAGGGGCTTCGCTACTGGAGCCCATTCTCGAAATGCGCGGCATCAGCCAGATATTCCCCGGCGTCAAAGCGCTGGATGGCGTCAACATCCAGCTCTATCCCGGCAAGGTTACGGCGCTGATCGGTGAAAACGGTGCAGGCAAATCGACACTGGTGAAAATCCTGACCGGCATTTACCGGCCCAACGAAGGCGAGATCCTGCTGGATGGCCAGCCGGTGACGTTTCACAGCGCGCAGGATGCTCTCGATGCCGGTGTCACCGCCATTCATCAGGAAACCGTGCTGTTCGATGAACTCTCGGTCGGCGAAAACATCTTTCTCGGCCATGCGCCAAAAACCCGTTTCGGGCTGATCGACTGGAAGACGATCAACGATCAATCGCGCACGCTTCTAGAGCGGCTGGAAAGCAAGATCGATCCAACGATCCGGTTGAAAGACCTGTCGATTGCGCAGCGGCATCTGGTGGCGATTGCCCGTGCGCTGTCTGTCGAAGCGCGCATCGTCATCATGGATGAGCCGACAGCAGCGCTTTCCCGCAAGGAAATAGACGACCTGTTCCGCATCGTGGAAAACCTGAAGCGGCAGGGCAAGGCCATCCTCTTCATCAGCCACAAATTCGATGAGGTCTATGAAATAGCAGAAAGCTATGCGGTTTTCCGCGATGGCAAGATGGTCGGTTCGGGCGATCTGGCGCAGACCCCGCAGGATGAAATCGTACGCCTGATGGTGGGGCGCGACGTCAAGGACGCCTTTCCGAAACAGGCTGTCAACATCGGCGCGACGACGCTTTCCGTCGAACGCTATTGCCACGAGACGGAGTTTCGCGACATTTCCTTCGACCTGCGCAAGGGTGAAATTCTCGGTCTTTACGGGTTGATCGGCGCTGGCCGCTCGGAGCTTTGCCAGTCGCTCTTCGGTATCACCCGCCCCGCATCCGGCGCGCTCACATTGAATGGCGAAGCGCTGGCCATCCGCTCACCCGAAGATGCGATCCGCGCGGGCATCGTCTATGTGCCGGAAGAGCGTGGACGGCACGGGCTGGCGCTCGATATGCCGATCTATCAGAATATGTCTTTGCCCTCTCTCTCGCGAACATCGCGAAAAGGCTTTCTCACAGCAGCAAACGAATTTGCGCTTGCCCGGAAATATGCCTCTCGTCTTGATCTGCGTGCGGCGGCCTTGTCCGTGCCGGTCGGCACACTGTCCGGCGGTAACCAGCAGAAGGTCGTCATCGGCAAATGGCTGGCGACGCAGCCCAAGGTCATCATTCTGGACGAGCCGACCAAGGGCATCGATATCGGCTCCAAGGCCGCCGTGCATGGCTTCATCAGCGAGCTTGCCGCCGAGGGACTATCGATCATCATGATTTCATCCGAGCTGCCGGAAATCCTTGGCATGTCCGACCGCGCCATCGTGATGCGGGAAGGCCTGATGGCAGGCACGTTCGAGCGGGCGGAATTTTCACCGGAAAAGCTGGTGCGCGCCGCTACGGGCAATGCGTGAGGGGAAGCCACAGCATGAAAAGATTACTCAAGAACCGCGAATGGCTGCTGGCAGGCATCATCATCCTGTTGATCGCAGGCTTTTCCTGGCGCTCTCCGGGCTTTGAGCGACCGGGCAATCTCGTCAACATCTTCAACGATACCTCGATCCTCATCATTCTGGCACTGGGCCAGATGGCGGTGATCCTGACGAAATCCATCGACCTGTCGGTGGCCGCAAACCTTGCCTTTACCGGCATGGCGGTGGCCATGACCAATGCTGCCTTTCCCGGCCTTCCCCTGCCCGTCCTCATCGTCTTGGCAGTGGCCATCGGTGCGTTCCTGGGCTCGATCAACGGCATTCTTGTCTGGTGGCTGGGACTTCCTTCCATCGTCGTCACGCTGGGTACGCTCACCATCTATCGCGGCATGGCCTTCGTCCTGTCAGGCGGCGCCTGGGTCAATGCACATCAGATGTCGCCCACGTTTCTCAACGTCCCGCGCACGCCAATCCTCGGCATGCCGGTGCTGTCATGGGTGGCGATCCTCATCATCGCAGGCGCATGGCTGGTGTTGAGCCGCACCTCGTTCGGGCGTTCCGCCTACGCTTCCGGCGGCAATCCGGGAGCGGCTGTTTATGCCGGTATCGACGTCGGACGAACGCGCTTCCTGGCCTTTGTCCTCTCCGGTGCCTTGGCGGGTCTGGCAAGCTATCTCTGGGTCTCCCGATACGCAGTGGCCTATGTCGATATCGCATCCGGCTTCGAGCTGGATAGCGTGGCTGCCAATGTCATCGGCGGCATTTCGATTGCGGGCGGCATCGGCTCCGTCGCGGGGGCCGTGCTCGGTGCGCTCTTCCTCGGTGTCATCAAGAATGCGCTGCCGGTCATCGGCATTTCGCCCTTCGCGCAGATGGCGATTTCGGGCGTCGTCATCGTGCTGGCGGTCGTCTTCAATGCCCGTGCGGAGGCCAAGAAAGGCCGCATCATCCTGCGTGACAGAGCCAGGACTGAAATCACCAAGGAGGCTTCGGCATGAGCGTGACCGCATCTGACACCTCGACGCCGCGGGTCATTCCAGACAAGCTCGGCACACCATTCAAGCGCATCATGGCCAGCTGGGAGGTGCTCCTGCTCGGCGTCGCCATCCTCATCTTTATCGTCAATTCCTTTGCGTCGCCCTACTTCCTCGATGCCTATAATCTCTCGGACGCCACCTTCAATTTCACGGAAAAGGCGCTGATCGCCTTCGCCATGGCGCTGCTCATCATTGCAGGTGAGATCGATCTTTCGGTCGCCGCCATCATCGCGCTCGCCTCCACCGCCATGGGCTATGCGGTGCAACTGGGTGTCGGCACGCCGGGGCTGGTTGCCATCGGCATCGGCACCGGCCTTATCTGCGGGGCGTTCAACGGCTTTCTGGTGGCCGGATTGAAACTGCCATCCATCGTGGTCACCATTGGCACGATGAGCCTGTTTCGTGGCATTTCCTACATGGTGCTCGGAGATCAGGCCTTCGGCAAATACCCGGAAGACTTTGCCTATTTCGGCCAGGGTTATGTCTTCTGGGTCATCTCTTTCGAATTCCTGCTGTTCGTGGTGATGGCCGTGGTTTTCGCCATCCTGCTGCACGCCACGAATTTCGGGCGGCAGGTCTATGTTATCGGTACCAATCCGTTCGCCGCACGTTTTTCCGGCATCCCGGTGGAGCGGGTGAAGTTTATCCTCTTCCTGTTGACCGGCCTGATGAGCGGCATCGCCGCCGTATGCCTCACATCCCGCCTCGGCTCCACCCGCCCCTCCATCGCGCAAGGATGGGAGCTGGAAGTGGTGACGATGGTGGTGCTGGGTGGCGTGTCTATCCTCGGCGGATCCGGCACCATCGGCGGGGTGGTCATCGCCGCTTTCGTCATGGGCCTCGTCACCTTCGGGTTGGGTTTGTTGAACGTTCCCGGCATCGTCATGTCGATCTTCGTCGGCCTGCTTCTCATCATCACCATCGCCATTCCCATTGTCGTTCGCCGCCTGCGAGCCATGAGGTAGACCATGCCGGACCTTGAAAAACACGCCTTCAAGATGAAGCTCTTTCCCGGCATGGAAGCCGAGTACAGGAAGCGCCATGACGAGATATGGCCCGAACTGGTTACGCTGCTGCATGAGGCGGGCGTGAGCGATTATTCCATTCATCTCGATCACGAAACAAATATTCTATTTGGTGTTTTGACCCGCCGCCAGAACCACGGAATGGCCTCTTTGCCCGACCATCCGGTGATGAAAAAATGGTGGGCGCATATGTCCGACATCATGGAAAGCCATCAGGATCATTCCCCCGTCGCGACCAACCTCACCCTGTTGTTTCACCTGCCATGAGCGCGCCGGTCCGCAATGTCGCCATCATCGATATCGGCAAGACACACGCCAAGGTGATCGTCGTTGATGGGCAGAGCGGCGAGGAAATCGCCTCTCGTAAGGTCGCCAACCGGGTTCTGAGTAGCCCACCTTACCCGCATTACGATATTGACGCGCTGTGGACGTTCATCCTTGAGGGGCTGGCTGCATTTTACAGGGAGCCAGGATATCAGGCCATTTCCATCACGACCCACGGTGCCAGTGCCGCTCTGCTGAATGGCGAGGGTAATCTGGCGCTGCCGGTTCTGGATTACGAACACAGCTATCCCAATGACATCCAAAAAGCTTATGCCGTTCTGCGCCCTCCTTTTGAGGAAACCTTCTCGCCGGCTCTTCCCATGGGGCTGAATGTCGGCGCGCAACTGCATTATCAGAAAACAGAATTTCCCGAAGCCTTCGCCGATGTCGCCGACATCATGACCTATCCGCAATACTGGGCTTATCGACTGACCGGTGTTAAGGCCAACGAGGTAACGTCGCTTGGCTGTCACACCGATCTCTGGCAGCCGGGCAAGGCTGCATTTTCAAGCCTCCCGGACAGTCTGGGCATCACCGAACTGATGGCACCCGTGCGCTCGGCCTTCGATACGCTCGGATCGCTTTTGCCCGATATGGCGAAGCGTATCGGTGCCGGGGAAGCCATACCGGTCTATTGCGGTCTTCACGATTCCAACGCCTCGCTGCTGCCGCATCTGATGGTGCGTAAAGGTCCGTTTTCGGTGATCTCGACCGGTACATGGGTCGTCTGCTTCGGCGTCGGGGCACCGTTGGAAACGCTTGATCCGGCACGCGATACGCTGGTCAATGTGGATGCGTTCGCAAAGCCCGTGCCCTCGGCCCGCTTCATGGGCGGGCGGGAGTTCGAGCTGCTGACTGCGGGCGTCACGCCAGGTGATCCTTCGGCAAGCGCGGCAGCACTCGGTCGTGTCGTAACCGACATCATTCTTTATTGTCCCAATGCGGTCGAAGGTTCCGGACCGTATCCCGGAATGAAAGGGCATTGGATCAGGGAGCCACGAGATGATGATGAACGCTGGGTGGCTGCGTCTCTCTACGCTGCCATGATGACGGCACGTTGCCTTGAGCTTATCGGCAAAGCTCCCACGATCATCGTTGAAGGGCCGTTTGCGAGAAACACGCATTTCACCGCTGCACTGGCTGCGATAACCGGTGCGGGCGTCATGGTCACCGATGGGAACAGCCCATCAGGCACGGCTTTGGGTGCTGCACTGCTCGTGACGCGACAGGCGCCGCCTCAGTCCTATCACACGGTCCAACCGCTCTTGGGCCTGGAGAGCACTTATCGAAAGTGGCGCGAGCTCACCGATACGGCTTACAGGACAAGCTGAACCAGCCAATATCCGCCGACGGCAGCGGCGCCCGTCAGCACGGTGCCCCAGATAATATCGACAACACACATTTTCAGGGACCAGCCTTTGAGCGTCGAGAGGTTGGTCATGTCGTAGGTGCCGTAACTGATAAAGCCAAGGATGGCGCCGGACACCAAAGCCGACTGCCAGCCATCGCCATTGAGTGCAGGCACGACGGCGAAATAGACGATACCCGCGATGTAGAAGAGGTAGAAGATACCGGCAGCCGCAAAGTTGGGCTTTGCCAGCATCAGACCGCCGATTTCACGCCTGTAAAAGCCGATGGCCAGCTTTGACAGCCACAGGAAATCAAATCCGAAAAAGACGATGGCTGTACCGACATAGGCTAGGAGATAGTCCATCGTCCGCTCTCCTTATATGCCCAGAACAGGCTGAACGAGGCGAACCAGCCAGCTTTTGAATTTCAGTGGCGCGTCGGTTACGGCCAGACAGATGCAGTCCTGGCCTTCACCTGCAACGGGCTGGTGCATCAAATCTTCGTCTGCTTCCTCGAAGTCACCGCGACGGAAGACGTCGTTGCCGTCTTTAAAGTAACCGGAGAGAACAACCGTCAGTTCCCGCCCACCATGCGTATGTTCCGGCACCGGTTTGCCAGCCGGTATGCGCAGCAGCCGGACATTGGCCTCGCCATCGCGTGTAGGGATGGGGAAATGGTAAGCACCGGGTCCGAGCTGTTTCCATTTGAGCTTGTCCACATCACCACCGGCATAGGAGCGCAAAGGCTCAGGCAGCACTGCGTCGTCTCTGGCCTGCGCGACCGAACGGGAGGTTGCAGATGATCTGTCGGCGTGCAGAAGGGTGCGTATCTTCTCCCAGTCTGCATCCACGTTGCCCTGCGTCGGCTCGATGTCCGTTAAAAGCGCGCCGCCGGTCATTTCCAGCGCTTCGAGCCTCTGCCTGCTTTCGGGACACAAGGCGAGATGCGTCGAGACTGCAAGGCTCCAGCTCTCCCCAAGGCTTCCCGATGCGTAATCCAGAAGCAATTCGTCACTGACCTGATGCCGTACACTCATGTGCGTGACTCCAGTGCTGCGCGCAGCTTGGCAAAGGCCAGCCGGATGCGCGATTTGACCGTTCCGATGGGGAGGCCGAGTTGCTCGGCAATGGTGCTGTGGGACGCCTCATCGAAGAACGAGCGCTTCAGCAAGTCGAGTTGCTCCTGCGGCAATTGCGCCAAAGCGCGGTGCAGACGCTGCGCATCCTGGACCTCTTCCAACTGTGTGTCGGCGGCAGGTGCGTCGTCCTTCACGAAAGCCGGATCGTTGATGTCGAATTCCGGTCGCTTGTCCTTGCGGTGCGCATCAATTCTCAAGTTTCGGGCAATTCTGAAAATCCAGGCGGACACGTTGCCGCGGGCCGGATCGAAAAGGGCGGCCTTGTTCCAGACCGTCAACATGGTTTCCTGCATCAGTTCCTCAGCGGCTTGCGCATCACGCACCTGCCGTAACATATAGATCCGCACGCGCGGCCCGTAATACCGAAAAAGCACCTCGAAAGCCTCGACACTGCGCTCGGTTGCAACAGCTTTGATGAGGCCAGGACATTCACTCTCGATCGTATTCTTGACGGTATCATTCATGCGGATCGGCTTCACTCCGCGTCCATACGGCTTGGCTGCAACCGGGCTGTTCCGGTTGCTCCTAATATACTGGCACGCAGGTCCAGTTATGGAAACGTTTATTGTCATGAAACCAATTACGCCAGCGATGTTCCAGTGGATCACCAGCGACAAAAAAATGAACGGTGAGCAATCCAGTTGCCAACCGGGTGCGTAATGGCTGACATGGGAATATGGAATCAACGGCAATGGACATGATGACGGGCGAGAGCAATCGACACACAAGACCCCGGATTGCCGTCATCGGCTCAGGCATTTCCGGCCTTTCCGCTGCATGGATGCTGGATAAATCTGCGGATGTGACCCTGTTTGAGGCAGATAGCCGGTTGGGCGGCCATGCCAACACGGTGTTTGCCGATGTTCCCGGATCGGACCCAATCGCTGTCGACACCGGTTTTATCGTCTATAATGAACGCAACTATCCAAACCTCGTCGCCCTGTTCAAACATCTGGGCGTCGAAACCGACGAATCCGATATGTCATTTGCCGCGTCCCTGCGTGGCGGCTCTCTGGAATATTCCGGCTCGGGCATCGACGGCCTGTTCGGTCAGCGTTCCAACATTTTACGGCCCCGTTTCTGGAGCATGGTGCGAGACGTCCTGCGTTTTTACAAAAAGGCGCCGGAGCTTCTGAACGATCCGTCTTTGCAGACGACAAGTCTTGGCGAATATCTGGATGCCAACGGTTACTCGCTGAGCTTCGTGGACGATCACCTGCTACCGATGGGGGCCGCGATCTGGTCGACAACAGCGGCCGATATGCGCGCCTATCCCCTGCAAGCCTTCATCCGCTTCTTCGTCAATCACGGGCTGGTGCAACTGTCGGACCGGCCGCAATGGCGAACCGTCAGAGGTGGCAGTCGCGAATATGTCGCACGCATCATGGCGCAATTTAAAGGTACTGTTGTTCTCAACAGCCAGATCGAAGCCATCCGGCGTGACAACAGTGGCATCACCCTGCTGGACCGATCCGGTCAGGCATCCCATTTCGATGACGTGGTGATAGCCACCCATGCTGATCAGGCGCTTTTGCTTCTGGCCGATGCTGATGAGCGGGAGCGCTCGCTGCTCGGGGCGTTCGAATATACCCGCAATGCCGCTGTGCTGCACCGTGATGAAACGCTGATGCCGAAGCGCCGCAACGTTTGGTCCGCCTGGAACTATCTGAGCGAACCCAACGCGACCGGCACCGAGCAGCTCTGCGTCACCTATTGGATGAACCGCCTTCAGAACATCGATGAGGCAAACCCGCTTTTCGTGACGCTCAATCCTTCCAGACCGATAGATCCCGCCAAACTCATTCGCAGCTTCGACTATGCCCACCCACTCTTCGACGCCAAGGCGCTCGAAGCACAGAAGCAGCTGTGGAGCCTGCAAGGCCGTCGAAACACGTGGTTCTGCGGCGCGCATTTCGGTAGCGGTTTCCATGAGGACGGATTGCAATCAGGTCTGGCTGTTGCAGAGGCTCTTGGCGGTGTGAAGCGTCCGTGGACCGTCGCGCAGGAATCGGGACGGATTTTCCTCAGCCCCGACAAGGCTTTGGCGTCATGACGTTTCGCTCAGCCATCTACGCAGGACACGTCGTGCATGCGCGCCACCGCCCGCATGCACACAAGATGCGATACCGCGTCTTCTCGCTCCTGCTGGATCTGGATGAGCTTTCCATTCTGGACAAGGGGCTACGCCTGTTCGGTTATAACAGACGCGCCATCTTCAGCTTCCGCGACACCGACCATGGCGCCGGTGAAAAAGGTCAATTGAAGCAATGGGTGGAGCGCCATCTGGCGGCTGCGGGCTTGAACATACCGCCCGATGCCCTGCGCGTCGACATGCTCTGCTATCCGCGAATCTTCGGGTATGTCTTCAATCCGCTGACGGTTTATTTCTGCCATGACCGGCACGACCAGAACCGCCTCGTGGCCATTCTCTATGAGGTCTGCAATACCTTTCACGAGCGCCATACCTACATCATTCCGGCTGTCGTGAACGACAACGGCACAGTGCAGCATTCCTGCGCCAAGGAAATGTATGTTTCGCCTTTCGTGCCGATGGAATGTACCTACGAGTTCCGCATCCGTCCGCCGGATGACAAGGTGCTCGTGACCATCAACGAACAGGACGGCGAAGGCGATTTGCTGTTTGCGTCTTTTGCCGGAACGCGCCGCGCGTTGAGCGATGGCACACTGGGGCGCGCACTCCTGACCTACCCATTGATGACGCTCAAGATCATGGGCGCCATTCATTGGGAAGCGCTTCGCCTCTGGGCAAAAGGCAATCCGATTTATCGACACAAGGCCGCGAAGCAACGCATCGCGAGTTCTGTCAGCGTCAATGACCGTGACGCGGCGGGCGCAACAACGGGAGGTATCAGAAAATGAGTCACGCCGAGGAGGAAACCATCCCGTTTTTGATGGATCGCGCCCCTTTATGGCAGCGGATGATCTGCCGCCGGGTGAGCAACATGACCCATGGTCGCCTGACTCTGGTCTTTCCCGGTGGATGCGAATATGTCGTCAGCGGGCCTGAACCCGGGCCGCACGGCGTGATCAGCCTGAACCGCGGCCGCGTGGTGCGAAGACTGGTCATGGGTGGAAGCCTCGGCTTTGCGCAATCCTATATGGATGGCGATTGGGAGAGCCCCGATCTGGTCAGCCTTTTGGAGCTCGCCATCGCCAATGAGAAAAACTGGCAGGCCGTTTCCGAGCCATCCCGGCTGGTGTCCGCCTTCGCGCTTCTGCGCCACCGCCTTCGCCGCAACTCAAAGGCAGGCAGCCGTCGCAATATCTCGTTCCACTATGATCTGGGCAATCGTTTCTATTCCGCATGGCTCGATGAGACCATGACCTATTCGTCGGCGCTGTTTGAAACGCCGGGCCAGAGCCTGGCGGAAGCACAGAACGCCAAATACGACCGCATTGTCGAACAGCTGAAGATCGGACCCGACGACCACGTGCTGGAGGTGGGCTGCGGATGGGGCGGCTTTGCGGAATATGCCATCGCCAAGACCGGCTGCCGTGTGACAGGCCTTACGCTCTCGACCGAACAGGCGGATTTCGCGCGGGCGCGGCTTGCAAAGGCAGGTCTTGCAGACCGTGCCGATATCCGACTGGAAGATTACCGTGATTGCCAGGGGCAATATTCGAAAATCGTCTCTATCGAGATGTTCGAAGCCGTGGGCGAAGAGAACTGGCCGACCTATTTCCGGCGCCTGCGCGAGCTTCTGGCAAAAGGTGGGGAAGCCATGGTGCAGGTCATTACCATCCATGAAGACCGATTCGATGAATATAGTCGCAACGCTGACTTCATTCAGACCTACATTTTCCCCGGCGGCATGCTGCCCTCGATCACCAAGTTCCGCGATGCGGCTGCACTGGAGGGTTTTGCCAACACCGACACGCTCCAGTTCGGCAAGGATTACGACCGCACCCTGATGCTGTGGGACCGCGCGTTCCTCGCCAATTGGCACCGCATTGAGCCGCTCGGATTCGATGAGCGTTTTTTCCGCATGTGGCGCTACTACCTGCATTATTGCTCCGCCGGTTTCCGTGCCGGGACCATAGACGTCGTTCAGTTCAAGTTGAGCAACAGCTAAGGCTGGCAATTATGCCGAGAGGGCAATCCCCTCGTGCGCAATGAAATTGCTTGCATGGATGGAACTTCCAGAAGGCATTCACGTTACGGTGAGTGTCTTGTTTTAGCATCGAATACTTTAGCGCCGGCAAAATGGCCCATTCGATGCGCAACCTGGAGTGTCTCCCATGAATCAGATTATCTACATCGTCGGCCTGGTCGTCATCGTTCTCGCTATCCTGTCGTTCTTCGGCTTCCGTTGAGATTTAAATTTCCGATTGTAAATTTAAGCATTCGCAAATATTCTCTTTCGTGGGAACCATGTCGGCGAGACACTCGTTGACATCGGCTGATAGGGAGGTGTCCGAATGAAGCGAGCAATATGGACGGAACCTGTCGAAGTGAGCTTCGACAAGAATACCAGAAACGTCATTGCCGGGCCGTTTGATGCCCTGGCACTTTTGACCGACAACTGGCCGCACGTGCGTGGATTGACGTTCGTCAGAGCCCGGAGCGCATGCAGAGCGGCACTGGATGGACGCAAAACCGTCGAGGAAGCGCGCCGCTGGTTTGAAGATGCCGTTTCAGAGGCCGGCAAGCAGAAAAAGCACTGACGATGTGATGTTCAATTTGACGTAAATCAAGCTTAAAAAAATGGCCCCAGTCGGGGCCATTTCAGACTGCTGACAAACCCGCCGATTTTTGTCGGTGGGTTTTTGCGTTTTTGGGCTTCTCGTTCAGGTGGTGTTTTC
>NZ_RXPG01000008.1:0-78452 GCF_023757665.1 Rhizobium skierniewicense Ch11 | reverse complement strand
TGTCGAGCGTTACCATCTCGAGAGCCGTCTGTTCGGGAGCAGGTTTCTTCAACATGTCCCAATGAATCATAACCCCCCGATGTGACCAGGGGTTTGTCAGCAGTCTGACCCGCCGATAACACCGGCGGGTTTTTGGAATCTTGCGCCTTGCAGCCGCGCTTTTCTGCCCGGCACACCAGCCAACTGCTAGTGCAGAATCTGGCTGAGGAACAGCTTGGTGCGCTCGTGCTGCGGATTGTCGAAGAATTCGGCCGGCGAGTTCTGCTCGACGATCTGGCCCTGGTCCATGAAGATGACGCGATTGGCGACCTGACGCGCGAAGCCCATTTCATGGGTCACGCAGATCATGGTCATACCGTCTTCGGCAAGGCCAACCATCGTATCCAGAACTTCCTTGACCATTTCAGGGTCGAGCGCCGACGTCGGCTCATCGAACAGCATGATCTTGGGCTTCATGCACAGCGAGCGGGCAATCGCCACGCGCTGTTGCTGGCCGCCGGACAACTGGCCGGGATACTTGTTGGCCTGCTCGGGAATCTTGACGCGCTTCAGGTAATGCATCGCGATTTCCTCGGCTTCCTTCTTGGGTGTCTTGCGAACCCAGATTGGTGCCAGCGTGCAGTTTTCCAGAATGGTCAGGTGCGGGAAGAGGTTGAAGTGCTGGAACACCATGCCGACTTCCCGGCGCACTTCATCGATCTTCTTCAGGTCGTTGGTCAGTTCGATGCCATCGACGTGAATGCTGCCCGACTGATGTTCTTCAAGACGGTTGATGCAGCGGATCATTGTCGATTTTCCCGATCCCGAAGGACCCGCAACGACGATACGCTCACCCTTCATGACTTTGAGGTTGATATCGCGCAACACGTGAAAATCGCCGTACCACTTGTTCATGCCGACGATTTCGATTGCAGTGTCGGTCGTTGAAACAGCCAGCGTCTTTGCTTGATTTTCTGCCATGATGTTTTCCCTTACTTTTTATGTCCGGTGTCGAGGTGCCGCTCCATGAACAGCGAGTAGCGCGACATGCCGAAGCAGAATATCCAGAAGATGAAGCCAGCGAAGATGTAACCGGTCACAGGCGTGACAGGTGTCGCCCAGTTCGCATCCGACTGATTAAGATTGACGATGCCGAGAAGGTCGAACATGCCGATGATCGACACGAGCGAGGTATCCTTGAACAGCCCGATAAAGGTGTTGACGATACCGGGGATGACGAGCTTGAGCGCCTGCGGCAGAATGATAAGCCGGGTCTTCTGCCAGTAGTTCAAGCCAAGCGAATCGGCACCCTCGTACTGCCCCTTTGGAATGGCCTGCAGGCCACCACGAATGACCTCGGCCATATAGGCGGAGGCAAACAGCGACACACCAACGAGAGCACGCAGGAACTTGTCGAAGGTCCAGCCATCGGGCAGGAACAGCGGCAACATGATGCTGGCGAAGAACAGCACTGTGATCAGCGGAATGCCTCTGATGACTTCGATGAAGATTGTGCACAGCGTCTTGATAACCGGCATCGTTGAACGACGCCCGAGCGCGAGCAAAATGCCAAGTGGCAGAGACACGGTGATCCCGAAGAACGACAGGATCAGCGTCACCATCAGCCCGCCCCAGAGCTGCGTCTCAACCCGTGGCAGGCCGAAATAACCGCCGACCAGCAGGAAGAAGGATATGAACGGCAGCACGATGAACAGCAAAAGTGCGTTCAACGACTTCTGTGGCGCCTTGGGGATCAGCATCGGAACGAGCAGCACGACGAAGGCGACCAGAACCAGAAGCGGGCGCCAGCGTTCGGCAAGCGGGTAACGCCCGAACATGAACTGTTCGAACTTCGCATTCACGAAGGCCCAGCATGCGCCGGACTGCCCGTCGGGCAGAGCGCCCCCCTGGCTGGCCGTCAGGCAGGCGGTGCGGTCCGTACCGGTCCATGCGGCATGTATGAACAGCCATTGCACCAGCGGTGGTATGATGTAGGCCAGGAATGCGATTGCCAGCACCGTGAAGATGGCGTCCTTGGGTGTGGCGAACAGCTTGGTGCGCAGCCAGTGCGAAATTCCGACCTGGCTGGAAGGAGCGGGTGCCTGCGGCACCATGTCGGCCCGGACATAGGAGATCTGTTTGGTTGTCATGGTCATCTCTCCACCAGCGCCATTTTCGCGTTGAACCAGTTCATGATCAGCGCGGTCGTGAGCGACAATGTCAGGTAAACCGCAAGCCAGATGGCCACGACCTCGACGGCCTGCCCTGTCTGGTTGAGGATGGTACCGCCAACCGCCACGAGATCCGAAAAGCCGACGGCAACAGCCAGCGATGAATTCTTGGTGAGGTTGAGATACTGGCTCGTCAGCGGCGGAATGATGATGCGCATGGCCTGCGGCACGACGATGAGACGTGTGATGTTGTTGCCTCGCATGCCGAGCGCACTGGCTGCTTCCGTCTGTCCCTTCGCCACGGCCTTGATACCACCGCGGACGATTTCGGCAATGAAGGAGGCCGTGTAGAACGAAAGGGCCAGATAGAGCGACAGGAACTCAGGCGCGACAACCGCGCCACCAGTCAGGTTGAAGCGACCGGCAATCGGATAGTCGAACGTCAGCGGCGCGCCAATCGCCAGGAACGTCACCAGCGGCAGGCCGATGATGATGGCTGTACCGAATATGCCCGTGCGGAAGGGCTGACCGGTTCGCATCTGCCGAGCCTTGGCCCAGCGATAGACGAAGTAGGTGATGACGACGCCAGCGAGGAAGGCAACCGGGATCATCCAAGCGCCCTCGCCCCAAATCTGACGCGGATAGAAGAAGCCACGATTGTTGAGGAAGGTTCCGAGCGGCATCTCAACCGAGTCGCGCGCCTGCGGCAGGATGGTGATGACACCCTTGTACCAGAAGAAGATCACGAGCAGCGGCGGCAGGTTGCGGAAGATTTCGACATAGGCCTGCGCCAGCTTCGAGATCAGCCAGTTTTTCGACAGTCGGGCGATACCGACGATGAAACCGATGATCGAGGCCGTGATGATGCCGAGAATGGCCACCTGCAACGTGTTCATCAATCCGACAAGGAACGCGCGACCGAATGTGTTGTCGTTGTTGTAATCGATCAGCGTCTGGCCGATGTCGAAGCCGGCTCTGCCGTTGAGAAAACCGAAGCCCGATGAAATATTGGAGCGTTGAAGATTATGAATGGTGTTGCTTGTGATGATCCAGACGAAAAATGCCAGAATGATCAGGGTGACAACTTGATAGAATATCCCGCGCATACGCGGATCATTGATGATGGATGTCGCGCTTTTTGAGCTGGACGACTCCGGGTGGAGCGCTTTGCCTGCCATCGGCACCTTTCCCTCTATGTGCTCTTTGCGAGCTTCTTGTATGATTAAGGAGGCAGAGCGTTGGCCCCGCCTCCCGCATAAAGCTGGCCGTCTTGACGATTAACGGATTGGAGGCGCGTACTGCAGGCCGCCCTTTGTCCACAATGCGTTCTGGCCGCGTTCGATCTTGAGCGGCGAACCGGCACCGACGTTGCGATCGAAGACTTCGCCGTAGTTACCGACCATCTTGATGATGTTGTATGCCCACTCGTTGGTCAGGCCGAGATCGGTACCGATCTTGGTGCCCTCTTCCGTGCCGAGCATACGCTTCAGGTCAGGGTTGTTTGCGTTCTTCTGCTCATCCACGTTCTTGGAAGTCACGCCCAGTTCTTCGGCGTTGACCATCGCGTAGTGAACCCAGCTGACGATGTCGAACCACTGGTCGTCACCCTGGCGAACGGCAGGTCCAAGCGGCTCCTTGGAGATGACTTCCGGCAGAACGACGTTCTCGTCCGGCGCCTTCATCTTCAGGCGGATGGCATAGAGGCCCGACTGGTCGGTGGTGTAGACGTCGCAACGGCCGCTATCGTAAGCGGATGTCGCATCGGATTCCTTTTCGAACACGACCGGGTTGTACTGAAGGTTGTTGATCTTGAAGTAGTCGGCAAGGTTGAGCTCGGTCGTCGTGCCCTGCTGAACGCAGACGGCCGCGCCGGACAGCTCGAGAGCCGATTTCACGTTGAGGCTCTTCTTCACGATGAAGCCCTGGCCGTCATAGTAGTTGACGGTGCGGAAGTTGAAGCCGAGCGAGGTGTCGCGGCTGACGGTCCATGTGGTGTTACGTGTCAGAACGTCGACTTCGCCGGACTGAAGCGCAGGGAAACGGTCTTTGGAGGACAGCGCGACATACTTGGACTTGGACGGGTCGCCGAAGACAGCAGCTGCGATACCGCGGCAGTAATCAACGTCGATACCCGACCATTCACCCTTGTCGTCAGGGTTCGAGAAGCCTGGAATACCGGAGCTCACGCCGCATGTGACGAAACCCTTTGCCTTGACGTCTGCGAGCGTGGCGGCAGATGCAGCCGATGCAGCTCCTAAAATCGCTGCGCCAATGGCGGCTGTCAGAAGTGCCTTTTTCATTTTTCCCAACCTTTGTTTCTTATTCGTCGTTTAAAGAAGTCGCCGCATCTCGTCACGTTACGGACCAGCTCCCCGCCTCACCTCCCGGTGCGCGCTTCTATCACAATCGCAATTGCCGTCACGGTCAAGTCTCGCCCGCAAGAATTGTGTCCAAAAAACGGAATTTTTCAAAAGTCGTCGTTTTAATGGGCATATGTCTATTTATTATGCGAAAAAAGGCTAAAAACTGCTCATCCTGTCAGGCAGGTAGACTGAATTTTTCAGTGTATTGCCACAATCCGTCCGGAACGTGCGGGTCTGAGCGCATCCCGGGCGCTATTGTTGCTCTCCTACCGCCAAAAGCTGATTGCAAATTATTTGAGATGACGAAGTCTTGACCGCAGCGCTGTTTGAAGACCATTTTCAGCCCTCAATAAAACGAAAGATATGGAAGCATGAAAGACAGAGACGGGTTTTTAGGTGCGGCTGGCACCAACACGCGGCTTGCTCATCTGGGCAACGATCCGGGCGATTACCACGGCTTCGTCAACCCGCCAATCGTGCGCGGCTCAACCGTGCTTTTCCCCGATGCAAAAACGCTCGTTTCGGAAGATCAGACATACACCTATGGCACCCATGGTACACCGACAACGGATGCGCTGTGCAACATGATCAATGTGCTGGAGGGCTCGGCGGGTACGATCCTTCTTCCGTCGGGCCTCGCCGCCGTCACCATTCCATTCATGGCCTATCTGTCGGCGGGCGACCACGCGCTGATCGTCGATTCCGTCTACTATCCGACCCGTCGCTTTTGCAACAAGATGCTCAAGCAGTTTGGCGTCGAGGTCGAATATTACGATCCCGCCATTGGCGCAGGCATCGAAGCGTTGATCCGCCCCAACACCCGCCTGCTCCATCTTGAAGCGCCTGGGTCCAACACATTCGAAATGCAGGACGTGGCGCTGATGTCGGGCATCGCCCATCGGCACGATTGCGTTGTGACCATGGACAACACCTGGGCGACGCCGCTTTATTTCAAGCCACTGGAACATGGAGTGGATGTCTCCATTCACGCGGCCACGAAATATCCGGCCGGGCATTCGGATGTCCTGATGGGCTTCGTATCATCCAATGAAAAGCACTGGAAAAAGCTCTACGACGCCAACACCGATATCGGTCTCTGCGTTACCTCTGACGACGCCTACCAGGTGCTGCGCGGCCTGCGCACGATGGGCATTCGTCTGGAGCATCACGGCAAGAGTGCGCTGAAGATCGCGCAATGGCTCGAAAGCCGCAGCGACGTTGCGCGTGTTCTGCACCCCGCCTTGCCAAGCTTTCCAACCCACGCGTTGTGGAAACGGGATTTCAAGGGTGCAAGCGGCGTGTTTTCCTTCGTCCTGAAAGCAGACGAAGGTCGCTTCACCGAAAAATCTCATGCCTTCCTGGATGCGCTCTCCATCTTCGGCCTCGGCTTTTCCTGGGGGGGCTACGAATCGCTGGCTGTTCCGGTTTCGCTGCGAGACCGCACGATCGCCCATGGGCCGACGGAAGGCCCCGTGATCCGCCTGCAAATCGGCCTTGAGGACGTGGCCGACATCAAGCGCGATCTGGAAGCCGGATTTGCGGCGGCGGCAGCGGCTTAAAGCCCCTCTGCCCTGTAACCATACAGCCAGTCGAAATCCGCCAGAAACGCGTCTGGCGGCCTCATCGACAACAGCATATCACGGCCCAGCCGCAACGGACCGGCTGCGTGATAGGCAAACCTGTTCAGCGCCGCCCGTTTACGCGCCTTGTCGATGCGCGGAATGCGATGTGCCTGGAACTGCGACAGAGCGTCCGGCAAACTCACGTCGCGGTTCACAAACGTGGCGAGTTCGAAGGCATCTTCAATCGCCATCGCCGCACCCTGTGCGGCAAACGGCATCATGGCGTGGGCGGCATCGCCGATCAGCACCGTATCAGCGCCATTGTGCCAATCGCCTTTCCCTGCCTGAAACAGCGGCCAGAATGTCGGCTTGGAAACTCTGTCGAACATCGGCACGAATGCGCTGTTCCAGCGGTCGAACTGCTTCATCAACAGCATCTGCTGCTTGTCCTGCGCTGGCGCTTCCCATGTGGCGCCCGGATTGGTACCGGCAGCAATGGCCACCACATTGAAGCCACCCGTCTCGGCGAGCGGATAGGCAACCAGATGCGCCGACGGACCAAGAAACGCCGTTACCGACCGGCTTTTGAGAAAGGCCGGCGCATCACCTTTCTCCACCGTGAAGCGCCAGGCAACATTGCCGGAGAATGTTGCGACCGGGCTTGCCTGCACGGCATTTCGCGTGCGGGACCAGACGCCGTCGGCACCGATCATCAGGTCGGGTTCCCGGAAAATCTTCGCCGCGATTTCGCTCTTGCTAACGTCCTGCAACTCTATGCCGAGGTGGAGTGTGCAGAGCGGATGTTGCTGAACCGTGGCAAGAAGCGCCCGTTGCAGCGTCGCCCGGTGCAGGACGCCATAGGGTGCATTCCAGCGGGTTCGCGCCACCTGCCGCATGGGCAGCGAAACCAAACGTTTCAGCGAAAGGCCGGAGGTCAGATCGACCGTCTCAGGCTCGATCCAGCTTTGCTCGATTTGCGGCAACACGCTGAGTTCAGCGAGAATGCGGGCGGCATTGGGCGATATCTGAAGGCCTGCCCCGACCTCTTCCAGCCGCGACGCACGTTCGATGATATCGCAACGAACGCCCTGCCGGGCAAACGACAGGGCTGCGGTCAGACCGGCAATACCGGCACCGATGATCGCGACGGATTTTACGGGCATGGACAGCCCCGGTCTGGCAGGATTTTACGCTGCGTTGACGTGGAAGACGCAGCCGGGAGGGTTGGTCTGGGTTGCCTTGACCGACGGGTTGTAGCGATACAGCGTCGAACAGTAGGAACAGACCTTTTCGTTATCGTCGCCCATATCGATGAAGATATGGGGATGATCGAACGGCACGGACGCGCCGGTGCACATGAATTCCTTGACGCCGATTTCGATCACGGCGTGTCCGCCATCGTTCTGGAAGTGAGGAATGGTATGCCCGGCCATGGTCGTCTCCAACTGCAATTTCACGAGTGAGCGAAAGCTCACGTTTGGCGGATATGTAGCGTCAAATACGCTGAACCTCCACAGAAATCATCGCAGAATATGTTCAACACTGCGATTTCCTGACATATGCTGCCCCCAAAAAGGATGCCCTTTATGAATCTCAACGTGCCAAACTATTCCTCCTTTGTCCGTAACGGTCTGCAACTCTCCTATTTCGATGATGGTGACCCCACGGGAAAGCCGGTCCTTCTGATCCATGGCTTCGCCTCGAGTGCAGCTGTCAACTGGGTACATCCCGGCTGGGTAAAGACACTGGGCGACGCCGGTTATCGCGTGATCGCGATAGACAATCGAGGCCATGGCACCAGCGACAAACCGCACGATGCGGACGCCTATTATCCGGCCGTCATGGCTGACGACGCGATTGGCCTGCTCGACCACCTCGGCATACCGCAGGCCCATATCATGGGGTATTCCATGGGTGCGCGCATCTCCGCCTTCGTCGCCATGGCCCATCCCGAGCGGGTCCGCTCGCTGGTGTTCGGCGGCCTTGGTATCGGCATGGTGGACGGTGTGGGCGATTGGGACCCCATTGCAGACGCCCTTCGCGCGCCCTCGCTGGATGTCGTCACCCACGAGCGTGGCCGTATGTTCCGCACTTTTGCGGACCAGACCAAAAGCGACCGTATCGCCCTTGCTGCCTGCATCGAAACCTCCCGTGTCCTGGTAACGCGTGAAGAGGCCGCAAAAATCGATATCCCGACACTGATCGCGGTGGGCACCAAAGACGATATTGCAGGTTCTGGCGAAGAACTGGCGCAGTTGATGCCACGTGCCAGGGCCATCGACATTCCCGGCCGTGACCACATGTTGGCGGTGGGTGACCGGGTGTTCAAGGCAGCCGTTCTGGAGTTTTACCGAGAGATGGATGCCTAGCGAAACTCGGAAGAATCATTTTCCAAAATGCTGTCAGAAAAACTGATCCTGTCGCGTCTTTAACCGCGTTGTTAAATCACCATTTCTAGGCGACAGTTTTTTCTGTATAAGAACGGTACGAATTCGAGGGAGGCCCGTTATGGTCGCACGCACCGAGGCACGCCAGCAGGATCAGCTTTCCGTTGTGGATCCCATCTGGGGAAGTCTGCAGAATGAGGCCCGTGCAGCGGCATCGCAAGACCCGCTGCTGTCTGCCTTTTTCTACACCACCATCCTCAACCACCATTCGCTCGAAGCCTGCGTTGCCTACCGCATTTGCGAACTTCTCGACCACCCGGATATGCAGGCGGTCCTTCTTCGCCAGACCTTTGAGGAAATGCTTGAGGACTGGCCGGAATGGGGATCCATTCTGCGCGTCGACATTCAAGCGGTGTATGATCGTGACCCCGCCTGCACACGCTTCATCGAACCCGTGCTGTATTTCAAGGGTTTTCAGGCTATCCAGACCCACCGCCTCGCCCACTGGCTATGGAACAAGGGGCGGCGCGACTTTGCGCTCTATCTTCAAAGCCGTTCATCGAGCGTTTTCCAGACGGATATCAACCCGGCAGCGCGCCTTGGAAAGGGTTTGTTCCTCGACCATGCGACCGGTCTCGTCGTCGGTGAAACCGCCATCGTCGGCGATAACGTCTCCATTCTTCACGGCGTCACCCTGGGTGGTACCGGCAAGGAGGGCGCTGACCGCCATCCGAAAATCCGCAGCGGTGTGTTGATCGGCGCTGGTGCGAAAATCCTCGGCAACATCGAGATCGGCAGTTGCTCCAGGATCGCCGCAGGCTCAGTCGTGCTGAAACCCGTACCACCGAATGCGACGGTCGCTGGCGTGCCAGCGCGCGTGGTGGGAGACGGCGGATGTAACGAACCTTCGCGGATCATGGACCAGATCATCGGCGCCGATATCTGAGGTGTGAAGACCGGCTGCGGTCGCCTGCCTGCCGCCGAACCATTTGCCTCTTTGACTTTACTTTCGCCTTCAAGCCATGCCAAAAGCTGCGCAACGTGAACCGTACAGGAGAAGACTGGTGAAAGCCGAGGAAATCAAAAAGCTCGACGCCTATTTCAAGCGCACCTTCAACGAAACGTTGGTCGTCAAGGCCCGCCCCCGCAAGGACGATTCGGCGGAAGTCTATGCCGGCGAAGAATTTCTGGGTGTCGTCTATATCGATGATGAAGACGGCGACCGTTCCTACAATTTCTCCATGGCCATTCTGGACGTCGATCTGTAATCACAGACCAGCGAAACCCCAGTTTGAAAGACCGCCTGCGACACATGTCCGCAGGCGGTTTTGTTTGAAGAATACCTTTTGTCATTTTTCTAAAAGCCTTCGGAACCAGTTCCGAGGTGATCCGTTTATCCAGCGTCCCCCGATGAAGCGTGGGGTTTAGGACAAACGGGACGCCCCCTGATCCCGTCCTAAACTCCACGCTTCCCCCTCCCGAAGCATCAAGCGCATATGTCATCTCGCGAAAAAAGTACGTTTGAAATTCGCTTGATAGGTTGGATTGGCCACCTGGGCCGGCGCTATTTACACCCCCGACACCGCACCAGAAAAAATACCTGAGAAACGCAGAAAAATGGAATTAGGTGCTTGCGGACCTGAAGGTGCCTGACTATAAGGGCGCCACACAAGGTATGCGCCCTTCGTCTATCGGTTAGGACGTCAGATTTTCATTCTGAAAAGAGGGGTTCGACTCCCCTAGGGCGTACCACTCTCCCCAATATATCAGTGTGCTACAGGCCTTTGTTGAACGGACGCGTGAGCCTATCTCCACCCATTGGCACTATGGCGCGATGGCTGCGTCCAGCACGCGGAGCTGAACCCGCTTCTGACCCTGCCATTGATCCGCTCCCAAGGTACCCGCCACATGGATCTGACGGCCGCGGGCATTCATGAGCATCTGTCCCAAGGGTGCATCGGCGGCGCGGAAAGCGATACCATCCAGCCGCGAGCCATCCATAGCCTCCAGCGTGATCTTGACGTGTGAGGTGCCGACGATGCGAACATCGCGCAGGCGGTGGGCCGGCACCGCAAAGATGGGTTGCGAATGGCCAGACCCGTAGGGGCCAGCCTGCTCCATCTGTTCCACAAGCGAAATCGTTGCCCCGGACGCGCCGATTGCGCCGTCGATTTTGAGCACGCTGTTTTCCACCAGCTGAAAAACCGTTTTCTGGGCAGCTTCCTCAAAGAAGGTTCGCAGACGACCGAGATTGGCGCGCTCCACGGTCAACCCGGCTGCCATGGCGTGCCCGCCACCTTTGACCAGCAGGCCTGCATCCACGGCATTGCGCACCATTCGTCCCATATCGAAACCGTTGATCGAACGGCCGGATCCCGACCCCTTGCCCTGCGAATCAAAAGCGATGGCAAAGGCCGGACGACGGAAGCGATCCTTGAGACGTGACGCGAGAAGACCGACGATCCCGGGGTGCCAGTTTTCGCGCGCCGTGACGATGACGCCAGCGCCGGTGCCATCACCATATTCATACAGAGCCTCAGCTTCCGCTTCGGCCAACATGACAGCTTCCATGGCCTGTCGTTCGCGGTTCAACTCATCCAGTCTCTCGGCGATGACCTCGGCTTGGGACGCATCATCCAGCGTCAGAAGACGACTGCCGAGAGCGGCGTCGCCGATACGTCCACCGGCGTTGATACGCGGGCCGACGAGGAAGCCGAAATGATAGGGCGTTACCGGTCCGCCGAGACCGGCCTTCTTGAACAGGGCGGCCAGCCCCACATTGTTCATATGACGGGCTGCGATCAGCCCCTTGACCACGTAGGCTCGATTCAGCCCCTTGAGCGGCACGACATCGCAGACGGTTGCCAATGCGACAATGTCGAGGAGTGCGAGCAGGTCGAGCGTGTAGGCCCGGCTGTCGCGTTGGTCCTTCAGGACCCGTAGCGTGGCGACCAGCACGAGAAACACGACACCTGCGGCGCAAAGATGCCCCTGCCCCGACAGATCATCCTCCCGGTTCGGATTGACCAGCGCAACAGCTATCGGAAGTTCCGTGCCAACCTGGTGATGGTCGATGACGACGACATCGGTTTTGGCGTCTCGTGCCGCCGCCAGCGATTCGTGGCTGGTAGAGCCGCAATCGACGGTGATGATGAGCGTTGCGCCATTGGCGGCCAGTTGCTGCATCGCCGCGGGGTTGGGGCCGTAACCTTCGAAAATACGGTCCGGAATATAGATTTCCGGCTCCAGCCCGAAATGGTGCAGGAAACGATACATCAGCGCCGAGGAGGAAGCACCATCGACGTCGTAGTCGCCGAAGATCGCGACCTTCTCGTTACGCTTGATGGCGTCAGCAATACGTTCCGATGCCTTCCCGCAATCCGTCAGCGTCAACGGATCTGGCATCAGCGAGCGGATGGTGGGGTCGAGGAACGCGAGCGCATCATCCACACCAACACCACGGCCTGCAAGAACACGGGCCACCAGTTCAGGAATGCCATGAACCTGCGACATGGCCAGGGCGCGGTTCTGCCCGGCCTGATCCAGCCGCGACATCCACTTCTGCTCCGTTGCCGACCGATCCACGCCGAGAAAGGCTCTCGGCACAGTATCGACCGCTTCATTCATCGCCATGCGTGCGCTTACCCATACAGCCAGATTGTCCGCTTAGGGGCTAAAGGCCCAACCGGGCTTTTTCAAGCACAAATGTGACCGTCTTTCCGGCTTACCACAGCGGCAGAAAAATGAAGGCGGCAAAAGCACAGACAATCGTGCCAATGAGACACAGAGCCCGCCAGTCCCGCTCCTGCCCTTCCATTTCGAATTCCAGACAGGGAAAATTGTCATTTGCGCCCGTCCTGCGCTGCCGTCGTCCCGTTTCAGGCCGAACGAAATGATCATCCTTGAATAATATCGTCGTCTTCACGGCCACGCCTCCCGTCGCTTGGTAAATTTGGCTGAGCGTATCACCACAAGCCCCCTGTTTGCAAAGCTTTCGATGATCATAAATCCGGTAAACATGCGCAGGCGTTCACGCAAGCGTGGCGACGCCCGTGTTGTTGCATTCGACCCGGAGAGCACACGCAAATGCGGCTTTGTCTCTGGTATGGTATCGTCTCTGGCTGCGCATTTGCGTGGCCTCTGGCATTTCAGGTTCACTCTATGCTCCTCACCGGCGGGCAGGCGTACCCGCCGGTGAGGAGTAAGGTTCAGCCAAGCCACGATGGGTCCCGGCGTCGCCTCGCATGCTCATCCAAAGCCTTTCGCCGCCATTCCTAACCTCTCAGGGAATCGGAATGGCGACCATCGGGCCTGTCGTCCTGGCAGCATCACCCTCCACCCGCACGTTCCGGGTAGATGCCAACGCTCCCCACGCCCTCACCTGCACTGTCTCGCGATACAGTGCAGTTGTGACGCAGGTGAAGTGTAGGCATGGGTTTTGGTGGTGTGGAGAAAAAACATTTTTATTTTTTGCGGGAGAACAGATTGCGGTTTATGGGTGGCGCTTCCCCCCCCCCTCTGTCCTGCCGGACATCTCCCCCACAAGGAGGGAGATCGGCTAGACGCTTGCTCCTCGACCTATTCGAAGCCTTTGATACGGGCGAGAGGTCGCGACTGGTCTATCTCCCCACCTGTGGGGGAGATGTCCGGCAGGACAGAGGGGGTAAGACACACAGGCAAACACTCAATATCTGCGCTAACACCCCTCACAAAACGCGCTCCAGCCGAACCTTTTGCAGATTCACCTGCATAGTCTCAGACCACTGTGTGCCTTGCCACACCACCGCGAAATCGCAACGCTCATAAAGCCTGATGGCGTTCACGTTCCGGGCATGGGTCGCAATCTTGGCAATGGGAGTTCCCGAGTTTCGCATCTGGTCGAGGAAATGCTCCACCAACAGACGGCCAATGCCCCGGCCCTGAAATTCAGGGGAGATCCAGATGTCGGAAATGTAGTCGGGGTCACCCGCACGGGCACCCCATCCGGCTATCGCGCCATCAATGTCGGCAATAGCGATATCGCATTGGGTTTCTGCGGCAAAGCTTTCGAATTCACGACGCACGCGCTCAATCACCACAGGATCGAGATAGCTATCTTCAAAGGCACTGCTGGATTGCCAGGCGGCGAAACCAATGAGGCCGACCGCTGTGCGATCGGCCTCTGTCATGGCTCGAATTTTAAGTCCGCTCACCACCACTTCGCAGGCGTGAACTTGCCCGCAGCCTGTTCAATCGCATAGGCCGTCTTGAACAGGGTCTCTTCCTCGAAAGGCTTGCCGATGAGCTGAAGGCCGAGCGGCAGGCCTTTGCCGTCGAGACCGGCGGGAACCGACATGGCGGGCAGGCCAGCCATATTGACGGTGATGGTGAAGACGTCCTGGAGGTACATCTTGACCGGATCTGCAGCCAGCTCCTTGTCGCCAATTTCGAACGCCGAGGATGGCGTGATCGGGGCCAGAACCGCATCGACGCCCTCATGGAAGACGGTCTCAAAATCGTGCTTGATGAGCGTGCGGACCTTTTGGGCCTTCAGGTAATAGGCATCGTAGTAACCGGCTGAGAGCACATAGGTGCCAACCATGATGCGGCGCTTGACTTCGGAGCCGAAACCGGCAGCGCGGGTCTTTTCGTACATGTCGGCAATGTCCTTGCCATCGACGCGCAGGCCATAGCGAACACCATCATAACGGGCAAGGTTGGACGATGCTTCGGCGGGTGCCACGATATAATAGGCAGGAAGCGCATATTTGGTGTGCGGAAGCGAAATGTCCACGATTTCGGCACCGGCGTCCTTCAGCCATGCGATGCCCTGTGCCCACAGCTTTTCAATCTCTTCCGGCATGCCTTCGACGCGATATTCCTTGGGAATACCGATCTTGAGGCCCTTGAGCGACTGGCCGATCGCCTGTTCGTAATCCGGCACCGGCAGATCGACGGAGGTGGTGTCCTTGGCATCGACGCTGGCCATGGATTTCAGGAGAATGGCGGCATCGCGAACGTCACGGGCGATGGGGCCAGCCTGATCGAGCGAAGACGCGTAAGCCGCGATACCCCAGCGCGAGACGCGGCCGTAGGTTGGCTTGATGCCAACAGTGCCGGTGAAGGCTGCGGGCTGGCGAATGGAGCCGCCCGTATCGGTGGCGGTCGCACCGGCGCACAGGTGGGCTGCGACGGCTGCTGCCGAGCCGCCCGACGAGCCGCCTGGCACGAGGTTCTTGTCGGAACCGTTGGCGCGCCAAGGGTTGACGACCGGTCCGTAATAGGAGCTTTCATTGGACGAGCCCATGGCGAACTCATCCATGTTGAGCTTGCCCAGCATGACGGCACCCGCGTCCCACAGGTTCTGCGTCACGGTGGATTCGTATTCCGGCTTGAAACCATCCAGAACATGGCTGCAGGCCTGCGTGTGAATGCCACGCGTGGCGAACAGATCCTTCACACCCAGTGGAATGCCTTCGAGAACACCGGCATTGCCAGAGGCCAGTTTCTCATCGGAAGCCCGGGCCATCTCGCGCGCCTCGTCGTGGGTAACCGCGACATAGGCGTTCAGCTGCTGGTTGGCGGCATCGACGGCCGACAGATAGGCATCCGTCAGTTCGACGGCGGTGAAGTCCTTGGCCTTCAGCTTCTCGCGCGCTTCGGCAATGGTCAGGCTTAAGAGGTCGGTCATATCGGCAACGGCTTTCAAAAACTTTTAGATCGGGCACATGGGAGCAGGCACATGGGAGCAGGCTTGTTCAGCCTATTCGACCACTTTCGGAACGAGGAAGAAATTGCGGTCGGTATTGGGCGCGTTGGCAACGATATCATCAGCCTTGTTACCATCGCTCACCACGTCGGTGCGCTTCTTCATGGCGACCGGCGTTACTGACGTCATCGGCTCCACACCGTCGACATTCACTTCCGAAAGCTGCTCTACGAAACCAAGAATGCCATTCAACTCGCCAAGCATCTTCTCGGCCTCATCTTCGCTGACGGCAATTCGGGCTAGGCGCGCAACGCGCTTCACGGTGGCAAGATCGACGGACATGGTTCTACTCCAGTCAAGAATTTTCCTATTCGCTATAATGACCGCGCCCGCAGTTCGCAACCATCATCGGGCACCGAAACAAGATCAGAAATAATATTCGCCTCATGCGGGAACTTATTATCAAAACGCGAGTTTTCGCGCGGGGATGCATCGCCTCATTTCACATTAACAGGTCATTTGCAGCAGGAAGCGGGTGGGGACTCGTCTTTTCAAGCCGACACGCTTCGCGATCATGCTGTTTCACGGGGGTACAATATGAATTTCGACATGTCCAAGGTGCGCCATCCGAAAGAAAAGATGCGCGGTTTTCTCACTCTGCTGATCGGCACGCTGGTGTGGATGGGGATTGCCTCTGGCATCCTCTATGTCGCAACAACGGAGAGCATCGGGATCCTCTTTGTTTTCCTGTTCTATATTCTCATCATCTGGTTTTTCTCTTACGTCGCCAGGTCGCTGGTGCGCGCCTATATGATCGGCCACTATGTCATGGTCGGCGAACAGCAATTTCCGCACCTTCACAAGATGGTAGCCGAAGGTGCGCAGAAGCTGGGGCTCAAAGAAACGCCCAAGGCGTTCGTTTACAACTCCAGCGGCGTCATGAATGCCATGGCGCTGACGCTTGTCGGTCGCACCCGCTACATCTGGCTGACATCGGCTCTGATCGATTCCGACGATGAGGAGCAGGTGAAATTCGTGATCGGTCACGAACTCGGCCACCATGTTGCGGGACATCTGGACGAGCCGTGGAACTTCCTGCGCCTGCCCGGCCTGATCGTTCCATTTCTAGGCCAGGCCTATTCCCGCGCTCGTGAACTGACCTGCGACCGTGTTGGCCTCGTCGTCTCCGGCAATCTGACGTCATCGCGCACCGCCCTCCAGATGCTGGCCTGTGGCAGTGCCAAGCTGAACGCGCAGATGAATCCCAATGCTTTTGAAGAGCAGGACAGAATGGTGCCGTCCATTGCCGGCTTCTTCCTCAACATCGTCTCGCTCTACCCGCGCCACACGCGGCGCGTCGCGGCGTTAAGCGAGTGGCGGAACGCGTTGAACGGTGTATCGTCTGCTCCATCCCGAATGGTGCAGACGGGGCGTGTCGAGCCGAAGATCGCCTGAGGCTATCGCAACACAAAAAGCCCGACAGGCCTCACCTGTCGGGCTTTCACATCAGAACGTCAGGGTCTGACCAACGCCTTGCGCATCGACGCGGGTCGGGGAGCCATCCATGCCGGTCAGGAATTTTTCCGGTGTCTGGTCGATGATCGGGAAGGAACCGTAGTGGCAGGGAATGACGTTGCGGAACTTGAAGAATCGCTGGCAGGCCAGAGCCGCGACCGCGCCGCCCATCGTGAAGCGGTCGCCGATCGGGACCAGGCCGATATCTGGCTCGTGCAATTCGTTGATCAGCGCCATGTCCGAGAAGATATCCGTATCACCCATGTGATAGACAGTGGGGCCGTCTTCAAAATGCAGCATCAGGCCATTGGCGTTGCCCAGCGCATGGCTGACGCCGTCTTCGGTGATCTGTGCGGACGAGTGCAGCGCGTTGGTGAACGTGGCGGAAAAGCCATCGAACGCCACGGTGCCACCGGTATTTCCCATTTCCAGTTTCGACACGCCCTTGGAGCCGAGCCACGCGGCGAGATCAGCATTGGCCAGCACGGTTGCGCCAGTATCTTTCGCCAATTGCACGGTATCGCCCACATGATCGCCGTGGCCGTGGGTCAGCAGAATATGGCTAATGCCAGCGGCGACATCCTTGGCGTCCTGGCCGGCGAAAGACGGATTGCCGGTAAAAAACGGGTCGATCAAAATTTTTGCTTTGCCGGTTTCGAGGCGGAATGCGGAATGGCCAAGCCAGGTGAGTTTCATGGAAGTTCTCCTTTGTATTGCCGGTAGAGTGTGACATAGGACGGGCCTTATCTTGGGATGGCCCAACCTTTTCGGATTGCGAAGATGACGACAGATAGTGACGAATATGTCTATGACGAGGCGACCGGTGAATGGCGCCCTGCCGGCGAAATTACAGCACAGGCGGCAAAGTCCACCGAAGTGCGTGACGCCGCAGGCAACATTCTCGCAGATGGCGATTCCGTTTCCCTGATCAAGGATTTGAAGGTCAAGGGCGCCGGGACAACGTTGAAGCAGGGTACCGTCATCAAGTCCATCCGCCTGACGGACAATCCGGACGAAATAGATTGCAGGCACGACGCCATCAAGGGTCTCGTGCTGCGCACAGAATTCGTCCGCAAACGCTGAGAACGACACCATGGCGACGCTGACCATCGAAGAACTGGCGGACTTTTTGCAGACGGGACAGGCCATTGCCGGGCTCGATCTCGGCACGAAGACCATCGGTCTTGCCATGTCGGATCTCTCGCGACGTTTTGCGACCCCTCGCCCCGTATTGAAGCGTGTGAAATTCACCGCCGACGCGCACGTCCTGCTCGATTTTGCCGCCAAGGAAAAAGTGGCCGCATTCGTCATTGGTCTGCCGACCAATATGGACGGTTCAGCCGGGCCACGCGTTCAGGCAACGCGCGCTTTCGTCCGCGCAATGAGCGACAAGACCGAGCTGCCCTTTGTTTATTGGGATGAGAGGCTTTCCACTGTCGCCGCAGAGCGTGCGCTTCTGGAAATGGATGTTTCGCGTGCCAAGCGGGCGCAACGAATCGACTCGGCAGCCGCCAGTTTCATTCTTCAGGGGGCGCTGGACAGGCTGTCCGCGCTGGGAAGGGCTGCGACCGCTCTCGACGACTGACGGTTGCGCCACCAGGCGGCAATCGTCTTCCTCTTGCGGTAAGCAAGGATCGCAAACACGATCAGACTATCAAACGCGATGGCGCGCGCCACCAGCGGCGGTATGGTTTCCGGCGCGATACCCAGCACGTTGCCGTAAATCTGGAAGACAAGATCGTGGCTTTCACGGGTGAGCATAAAGAAGCCGAAGCTCATGTCGTAATAGGACAGGAAGTACCACGCACCCAAAAACGCAACAGGCCCCGCCCACAAAATCAGAAACCACTTCATACGGTCTGGCCTCTCAAGGAGAAGGTATCCGGCACGGCGGCAATGATCGCCCAACGCAGGCATGCCATCAGACACAGGTTCACCGTCGGGACATCAATGTCCAACGGCAGCATGGCAAAGAACGTCATCATGACGATCAAGGATATCCATCGGGGCACGGCGGTTCCTTTTCACACGCCCACAGGCGTATGGTTAACAATTTATGAATACAATGATCCCGTCTCCGCTGACGGGCAAATAAAAATTTCGATTATGGTTAACGGAAGCCTTGGCGCTGTGGATAAGAGTGCGGCTCGAGGTGTTAACGTTCGAGCAGGGCAAACAGCGCCAATCATGATGATGATAAAGCCAAACCCAATGAATCAGCTGTAAACGCCGCGGACGATCCGCTTCACGGCCGTCCCGATTTTGTCCCAATCTTTGGGCGTTTTCAGCGCAACGCCAGCGAACTGTCCTGATATGACCGATGAGATGACCAGGTGTTGGATAGCGGCGAAGATAACGGCATTCACGGAAGCAGTATCGATGCCCTTCGGCGCTTGGAGCGAGCCGCGCATCCGCTCGATCCATGTGGCCAGCGCCTTGGCACGGGCATCCGCCAGTTGCTTGACCTGCGGGGTGTTTTCCGAAACCTCCCAGGCGATGATCTTGCAGACGAGCGGATCGTTGCGCAACGCCTCGATGTAGTAGAGCGCGAGCTTTTCCATGAGATCGCCATAGGTGAGCAGAAACATGCCACCTGTATCTTCGGGAATACGATCCTTTACCCATGAGCCGAGGTCTTCGCCGATGGCGGCAACCAGACCTTCCAGACCGCCGAAGTAACGGTAGATCAGCTGCTTGTCACACCCTGCCCGCCGCGCTACCGCATTGATGCCGAAGCCCTGAAACCCTTCTTCCGCCAGAAGCGTTTTGGCAGCATCGAAGATTGCACGCTCAGTCGCGGCACGATCCTTGATACGTTTTTCGGGAACAGTCTGGGCAGCAGTGCCATCGGTGGCCAGCATAGGCGGGCGATTCTCCGTGTGGTGAAGTCTATAACCGGGCTACCAGAGGGTTAGTTTCACGGCAATGCAGGGCAGCTTTGGAAATGGAGGTTCTTGTGGATGAGGATCTCATATGCTCACACCGTTACGGTGGTTGAGAATTTCCGCGTTTTCTGTATTATACAGAAAATCAACCGGGAGACTGTCGATGACACGTAAATCCATATCCACGGCAGAATTCATGCGTCATTTTGGACGATACCATGATGAGGCCCAGAAAGAACCAATCACACTAACAAAACATGGCCGTCCCTCCGTCGTCGTTTTGCCCGTCGAACTTTTCGAGAAAATGACCGGAAACAACGATTTACGTACGGCATACGGTGTCGGGGAAATGCCAGACGACATTGCCTCTATTTTCAGAGAGCAACTTGAAGAAGACTCCAGGGAATATCAGGCTTCACGCGATGAGTGAGAAGTTCAAACGTGGTGACATCGTCGCCTATCCCTACCTGTGGCGATGGCAGAAGGAGATAAGTCCACATCGCGACCATGGCGAGAAAGACCGTCCCGTGTGCATGATCCTTGCGGTCAAAGACAAGCAAGGCCTCACTCATATTCTTTTGCTACCCATATCTTCCAAGCCTCCACATGACGACCAGAAAGCAATAGAAATACCTGCACTCGAGCTGCGCCGCGCCAAATTGACGCGGTACGAGCGCGGCTGGATAACCGTAAGCGAATGCAATTACGATATCATCGAACGATCTTACCACTTCGACGTCCGGCGGGATGCAATCGGCAGATTTAGCGACGCATTTCTTGAAGAAATTCGTCTCGCATTCGCACCATTTCTGGCGGCGGGATCAGCGAAAATAAGCCGAACATAAACGAACGCTTAGACAGAGTTTCAGGGTGCTACGCCGCAGGCGGATACAGCAAATCGATAATATAGGTCGGGTCGAAGCGGCTATCCAGCATGCCGTAAGTGTGGCGGAAACCACCGGCCAGGCGTGTTTCCAGAAACGCATCGGCGATGCGGCCTGCCCCGATGCGGCAGAGTTCGGCGGCGGCGGCGGCCAGCGCGAATTGTTCGACCAGCATGCGGGCGGCACCTTCGTCGCGCTCGCAAAGCGCGATTGCGGCGCGCAGGACGTCGGTGGTTTTCTTGCCGGATGGACCGAGATCACGCTCCAGCGTTTCGAAGACGAGATCGAACAGGTCCTTGCCGCGCTGGAGAACGCGCAGCACATCCAGCGCCATGACGTTGCCGGAGCCTTCCCAGATGGCATTCACGGGCGCTTCGCGGTAATGGCGGGCAATCGGACGGTCTTCGACATAGCCGTTGCCGCCAAGGCTTTCCATCGCTTCATAGATCAAGGCGGGCGCGATCTTGCAGCACCAGTATTTGACGATGGGCGTCATGACGCGGGCGTAGGCTGCTTCTGCGGGGTTGTTGCGGGCGCTATCAAAGGCTGAGGCAAGGCGGAAAGACAGCGCGGTCGCGGCGGCAACGTCCAGCGCCATATCGGCCAGAACGCGGGTCATGATCGGCTGGGTTACCAGCGGTTTGCCGAACACGTTGCGACCACGGGCAAAGTGCACCGCTTCCGCAAGCGATGCACGCATCATGCCCGACGAGGACAGTGCGCAGTCCAGTCGCGTCAGGGTAACCATATCAAGAATGGTGCGGACGCCGGCACCGGGTTCGCCCAGCAGATAGCCGAAAGCATCGGTAAATTCGACCTCCGCTGATGCGTTGGAGCGATTGCCGAGCTTGTCCTTCAGACGCTGGAAATGCAGCCCGTTCGCGGACCCGTCCTCCAGAAAGCGCGGCACCAAGAAGCAGCCCATGCCATCTCCCATCTGCGCCAGCATGACGAAACCGTCGCTCATGGGCGCGGACAGGAACCACTTGTGGCCGGACAGGCGATAGATGCCTTCGCCCACCCGTTCCGCCGTGGTGCGATTGGCACGCACATCCGTGCCGCCCTGCTTTTCCGTCATGCCCATGCCGATGGTCACGGCGGTCTTCTGCATGGCAGGTTTCTGCGAGGAATCATATTTGCGCGACAGGATTTTCGGCGCCCATTCCTGCTGCACGCGCGGCGATGTCATCATCGCGGCAACGGACGCATGCGTCATGGTCAGCGGGCACAGATGCCCAGCTTCGAGCTGCGACGTGAGATAGAGTTTCGTGGCGCGGGCCTTGTGCTCGTTGCCGCGCGTCTCAGGCGTATTTTCCCACGCACCGCTGTGGAGGCCTGACGACATGGACCGGCGCATCAGCGCGTGCCAGGCGGGGTGAAACTCGACCTGATCCAGCCGCTCTCCGCGTGGACCATGGGTGTGCAGTTTCGGCGCGCTGACATTGGCCATGCGCGCCAGTTCCTGCGCCTCCACCGATGTCACATAGCGTCCGATCTGGTCAAACTCATCGCGCAGCGGACGAGACAGACTGGAGGTCAAATCCACGATCAACGGGTCTGAGCGATAGGCATTGATGCCGGACCAGAGGCTGGGCTGGTTCAAATCGGCAAGCTGTTCTTCTGTCCGGTTCATATTCGTCATCGCGTGGCTATATCGGGATTCGCATTTTATTGCATGTATTAGGTCTGGCACGGCTTATCGCATGCTTGCCGACAAAGCCACCTGTCTTTATAGACCCGGTGACTAAAGCCAGAGCCTTGCCACGTGCTCTCTTACGACCCGGAGGACATTTTCCATGGTCTATTTTCCTCACCGCCACCTGCTTGGCATCAAGGGGCTTTCCCATCAGGATATCACCACTCTTCTCGACAAGGCCGACGAGGCGGTGAAAATCAGCCGACAGCGCGAAAAGAAGACCTCGACACTGCGTGGGCTGACACAGATCAACCTGTTCTTCGAAGCCTCGACGCGCACGCAATCATCCTTCGAGCTTGCCGGAAAACGGCTGGGTGCCGACGTGATGAACATGTCGGTGGGCAATTCATCGGTCAAAAAAGGTGAAACGCTGATCGATACCGCCATGACGCTCAACGCCATGCGGCCGGACGTGCTGGTGGTGCGCCATTCTTCGGCAGGCGCCGCCGCTCTTCTGGCGCAGAAAGTGGCCTGCTCGGTGGTCAATGCCGGCGATGGCCAGCATGAACACCCGACGCAGGCACTGCTGGACGCGCTGACCATCCGCCGCGCCAAGGGCACGCTGTCTGGCATGACAGTCGCCATTTGCGGTGACGTTCTGCATTCGCGTGTCGCGCGCTCCAACATCATTCTTTTGAACCAGATGGGCGCGCGGGTCCGGGTCGTTGCCCCGCCAACGCTGCTGCCCTCCGGCATCGCGGATATGAGTGTGGAAGTGTACCATAACATGAAAGAGGGACTGAAAGGCGCAGATGTGGTGATGATGCTGCGTTTGCAGCGCGAGCGCATGTCAGGCTCGTTTGTGCCTTCGGTGCGCGAGTATTTCCATTATTACGGGTTGGACGCGGAAAAGCTGAAGGCTGCGAAAGAAGACGCGCTGGTCATGCACCCCGGCCCGATGAACCGGGGTGTGGAAATCGCCTCGGAAGTGGCTGACGGCCCGCAGAGCGTGATCGAGAGCCAGGTGGAGATGGGTGTGGCCGTTCGCATGGCCGTTATGGAAACCCTTCTCGTTTCACAGAATCAGGGAGAGCGCGTATGAGCACCGGCACCGTTCTCAAAAATGTTCGCATTATCGATCCGTCGCGCAATCTCGATGAGATCGGCACCATCATCATCGGTGCAGACGGCACCATCCTCGCCGCTGGCAGGGATGCGCAGAACCAGGGCGCGCCTGACGGCGCGACGGTGCGTGACGCCAAGGGGCTGGTCGCCGCGCCGGGATTGGTGGACGCACGCGTGTTCGTTGGCGAACCGGGCGCCGAACACCGCGAAACGATCGAATCCGCGTCACGGGCCGCGGCCGCCGGTGGCGTGACCAGCATGATCGTGATGCCGGACACCGATCCCGTCATCGACGATATTGCGCTGGTGGAGTTCGTGAGGAAGACTGCGCGCGACAAGGCGCTTGTCAATATCTATCCGGCGGCGGCCCTGACAAAAGGTCTGCGTGGCGATGAGATGACGGAATTCGGCATGCTGAAGGAAGCGGGTGCCGTTGCCTTCACGAATGGCCGCAAGGCGTTGTCGGATACGGCTGTCCTGCGCCGCGCCATGACCTATGCCCGCGAGCTGGATGCGGTGATTTCGCTGGAAACCCGCGATCAGTATATCGGCCATGGCGACATGAACGAGGGCCTGTTTGCCAGCTGGCTTGGACTATCGGGTATTCCGAAAGAAGCCGAAATCATTCCGCTGGAGCGCGACCTGCGCATTGCGGCGCTGACCCGCGCCAACTACCACGCCGCCAAGATTTCGGTGCGTGAATCGGCCGAGGCGATTGCCCACGCGAAAGCGCGCGGCGTGAAAGCCACCTGCGGTATTTCCATCAATCACCTGACGCTGAACGAAAACGATATCGGCGAGTACCGAACCTTCTTCAAGCTCTCCCCGCCACTGCGGTCCGAAGATGACCGCATGGCCATGGTGGATGCGCTGAAGGACGGCACAATCGACATCATCGTCTCCTCGCACGACCCGCAGGACGTGGACACCAAGCGCCTGCCGTTTTCCGATGCGGCGAGCGGTGCGGTCGGTCTCGAAACGATGCTGGCGGCGGCACTTCGCCTCTACCACAGTGATCAGGTGCCGTTGATGCGCCTGATCGATGCATTATCCACCCGTCCCGCGCACATCTTCGGGCTGGATGCCGGCACGCTGAAACCGGGTGCCAAGGCTGATATCACGCTTGTTGATCTGGACGAGCCATGGCTAGTGTCTGAGAAAAATCTGGTGTCGAGGTCCAAGAACACGCCATTCGAAGACGCCCGCTTTACCGGCCGCGCCACAGCCACCTATGTTGCGGGCAAGCTGGTGTATTCCATCTGATAGAATGACGTGACAGGACTGAGGGGACAAGCAAATGACCGCATTGACTGACTGGCAGACAGCGCCCGCGCTTCTCGCCCTTGCTGCCCTGATCGGCTATCTGCTGGGATCGATCCCGTTCGGATTGATCCTGACGCGTGCCGCGGGCCTTGGCGATGTTCGCCAAATCGGGTCCGGCAATATTGGTGCCACCAATGTCTTGCGCACCGGCAACAAGAAGCTGGCGGCGGCCACATTGCTGCTGGATGCCTTGAAGGGAACGGCTGCGGTTTTGGTTGCTCACACGCTCTGGGGATACGAAGCCTCGCTGATCGCCGGGTTCTTTGCGTTTCTCGGACACCTGTTTCCGGTATGGCTCGGCTTCAAGGGTGGCAAGGGTGTCGCGGTTTATATCGGTGTGCTGTTGGGCGCTGCGCCCCTGATGATGCTGGCCTTTGCGGCGGTCTGGATCGCGACCGCCTTCCTCACGAAATACTCTTCCCTTTCCGCGCTGGTTGCAATGCTTGTCATTCCGGTTGCATTGTGGATAGTAGGACCGGAGAAGACGGCTCTGCTTGTGACGCTGCTCAGCGTTATCTCCTGGTACATGCACCGGGAAAACATCAGGCGGTTGTTGGCGGGTACAGAAAGCAAGATCGGCAAAAAGGGCTGAGGCCATTCCTCTCGCCCTGACGGGGGCGAAACATGCCGCATGACGGGGAAGCCAAGAGTGGCATTGTGCTCAATGACCGGCAAAGGGTTGCCTGGCTGCGGCTGATCCGTAGCGACAATATTGGCCCCGTCACCTTCCGCGAACTGATCAATCACTTCGGCAGCGCGGAAAGAGCGCTGGATGCCCTGCCCGACCTTTCCCGACGCGGCGGATCGGCACGCAGCCCGCGTATTGCAACCGTTGCGGACGTGGAACGGGAAATCGAGGCGGCAACCAAATTCGGCGCGCGGTTCGTGGGCATCGGCGAGCCGGATTACCCGCCGGCACTGCGCGAGATCGACGGCGCACCGCCGATCATTTCCATGAAGGGATCGGGCCGCACCGCGACGCGTCCATCCATCGGGATCGTAGGGTCCCGCAATTCCTCCATCAACGGCTCGAAATTTGCAGCCATGCTGGCGCGCCAATGCGGACAGGCCGGTTATACCATCGCGTCCGGTCTTGCACGAGGCATCGATGCGGCCGCCCACACGGCCAGTCTTTCCACCGGCACCGTTGCCATGCTGGCAGGCGGGCTGGACAAGCCCTACCCGCCTGAAAATCTACGGCTGCTGGATGAGATCTACGACAATGACGGGACGAGTATCAGCGAGATGCCGTTCGGATGGGAGCCTCGCGCGCGCGACTTTCCGCGCCGTAACCGGCTGATCGCGGGCGTTTCCATGGGCGTTCTGATCGTGGAGGCAGCGGATCGTTCAGGCTCTCTGATCACGGCAAGGCTGGCTGGCGAATTTGGACGATTGGTGTTTGCGGTTCCGGGGTCTCCACTGGATGCGCGATGCCATGGCACCAACCGGTTGATCAAGGACGGCGCGATGCTGGTAACGGAAGCCGCTGATATTCTGGACGCGTTGCGACCGTTGATGGAGCCGTCATTGCCCATTCAGCACATCGCCAAGGAAAGTTCCGAAGACATGGAGGTATCACCACCGCGTGATGATGACCGCAGCATTGTTGCTTCGGCGCTTGGGCCATCCCCCGTCGAAACCGACGACATCATCCGCCACACGGGATTACCCGCCTCGACCGTGTATCTCGTGCTGCTGGAACTCGACATCGCAGGACGGTTAAACCGGCATTCCGCGGGGCGGGTTTCGCTTGACATGGCCGACTGAAAGCTTGCGACGGCCTGACTGAATGTCTCCGGCCTCAATATAAGCCATTTCGATAAGATAACATAACATCTCGGCGCCCTCGCGTTCGGCAACGACACGCAGCTCGGAGAGCATTTGCGTGATATAGGCGAGGTTATCCGTTGTTTGTTCAGCCGCGCTACGGCTGTTGTTGTGTGCATTCGCAACCATGTTGACCTCGATAGAGCCGATAAAATGAACGATCTTTAAAAGAGAAGCATCCAATCCGAGCAACCATAACTTGTTTATCTATAATTGCAATAACCATTTAAATCTCTCAAAGGTTGCATCTTGGTGTAATGGCAGAAAAACGTCCCTTGCCTCTTGACCCAAGCGCATTACCTGTCCATGTCGAAATAAAGAGCGCCCTGTTGCGCGCCGAAAAACCGCAGGGCATGTTAACGGGCAAGTTCCGAAAGAAGAAAATATGAATGTCGTCGTCGTAGAATCTCCGGCAAAAGCCAAGACGATCAACAAGTATCTTGGTCCAGGCTACAAGGTGCTCGCATCGTTCGGCCACGTTCGCGATCTTCCCGCAAAAGATGGCTCGGTGCTTCCCGATCAGGATTTCGAAATGCTGTGGGAGGTTGATCCTGCCTCGCAGAAGCGCATGAAGGAAATCGCCGATGCCGTGAAGGCATCCGACGGATTGTTTCTCGCGACCGACCCGGATCGCGAAGGGGAAGCCATTTCCTGGCATGTTCTCGACCTTCTGAAAAAGAAAAAGGTCATCGGCGACAAGCCAGTCAAGCGCGTCGTGTTCAACGCCATCACCAAGAAAGCCGTTCTGGACGCGATGGCTGATCCACGCGACATCGACGTTCCCCTGGTGGATGCGTATCTTGCCCGCCGCGCGCTGGACTATCTCGTCGGCTTCAACCTCTCTCCCGTTCTGTGGCGCAAGCTACCGGGTTCGCGTTCGGCTGGCCGCGTTCAGTCCGTATCGCTGCGTCTGGTCTGCGACCGGGAATCGGAAATCGAGCGTTTCGTATCCGAGGAATACTGGAACATCTCGGCTCTGTTGAAGACGCCGCGTGGCGATGACTTCGAGGCCAAGCTGGTGTCTGCCGATGGCAAGCGCCTGCAGGGTCGATCGGTCAAGACAGGCGATGATGCGACCCGTCTGAAGACATTGCTGGAAGGTGCGACCTACACCGTGGATACGGTTGATGCCAAGCCGGTCAAGCGCAACCCCGGCCCTCCCTTCACGACATCAACGTTGCAGCAGGCCGCATCGTCGCGCATGGGTTTTTCCGCCTCGCGCACCATGCAGGTCGCACAGCGGCTGTATGAAGGTATCGACATCGGTGGTGAGACCGTCGGTCTCATTACCTATATGCGTACCGATGGTGTGCAGATGGCACCAGAAGCCATCGATGCAGCCCGCAGCGCCATTGGCGAACAGTTCGGTGCCCGTTACGTGCCGGAAAAAGCGCGTCTTTATTCCACCAAGGCCAAGAACGCCCAGGAAGCGCACGAAGCCATTCGCCCGACGGACTTTAGCCGCACACCCGACCAGGTGAAAACGTATCTCGATGCCGACCAGTTGCGTCTTTACGAACTTGTCTGGAAGCGCGGCATCGCCAGCCAGATGGCATCTGCGGAAATCGAACGCACTACCGTTGAAATTCTGGCCGACAACAAGGGCGAGAAGGCTGGCCTTCGCGCCGTTGGTTCGGTTATCCGTTTCGACGGCTTCATTGCCGCCTATACCGACCAGAAGGAAGACGGCGAGCAAAGCGACGATAGCGATGAAGATGGCCGTCTGCCGCAGATCAATGTCCGCGAGGCGCTGGCCAAGCAGAAGATCAACGCCAGCCAGCACTTCACCGAGCCGCCGCCGCGCTATTCGGAAGCGTCGCTCATCAAGAAGATGGAAGAACTCGGCATTGGCCGCCCCTCCACCTATGCGGCGACACTGAAAACGCTGAGCGACCGTGAATATATCATCGTCGACAAGCGCAAGCTCGTGCCACACTCGCGCGGACGACTGGTGACAGCGTTCCTCGAAAGCTTCTTCACGAAATACGTGGAATACGATTTCACCGCCGATCTGGAAGAAAAACTCGACCGGATCTCGGCAGGTGAACTGGACTGGAAGCAGGTTCTTCGCGATTTCTGGAAGGACTTCTTCGCCCAGATCGAAGACACCAAGGAACTGCGCGTCACCAACGTGCTGGATGCGCTGAACGAGGTTCTGGCCCCGCTGGTGTTTCCGACCCGCGAAGACGGCTCCGATCCCCGTATCTGCCAGGTTTGCGGCACGGGTAATCTGTCGCTGAAGCTCGGCAAATACGGCGCCTTCGTCGGCTGCTCGAACTACCCGGAATGCAACTTCACCCGCCAGCTGAACTCGGATGGCGCAGAGGCCGATGCCGCCGCGCTGAACGAGCCGAAGGCACTGGGTGCAGACCCGCATACGGGCGAAGAGCTGACATTGCGCTCCGGTCGTTTCGGACCTTACATCCAGCGTGGCGATGGCAAGGAAGCCAAGCGGTCTTCGCTGCCAAAGGGCTGGGCACCTGACGATATCGACCACGAGAAAGCGCTGGCGCTGATCAATCTGCCACGCGATATCGGCAAGCACCCGGAGAGCGGCAAGATGATTTCCGCCGGTCTCGGGCGCTACGGACCGTTTCTGCTGCATGATGGCGGGTATGCCAACCTCGAAAGCATCGAAGACGTGTTCTCCATCGGCCTAAACCGCGCAGTCACGGTGATTGCAGAGAAGAAGGCATCGCCGGGCCGTGGACGTTCGTCCACGCCTGCTGCATTGAAGGAAATGGGCGACCATCCCGATGGCGGTGCGATTACCGTTCGTGACGGCAAGTATGGGCCTTACGTCAACTGGGGCAAGGTCAATGCCACCATTCCCAAGGCGCAGACACCTGACACGGTGACGCTGGATGAGGCCTTGGTGCTGATTGCCGAGCGCATTGCCAAGACCGGCACCGGCAGCAATGGCAAGCCCGTCAAGGCCAAGAAGGCGGCAGTGCCGAAGAAGGCCACCAAGGCTGCCAGCGCCGATGGCGAGACCAAGGCGAAAGCCAAGCCGAAGGCGGCTGCGAAACCGAAAGCGGCTGCAAAGCCCAAAACAGCGGCCAAGGCAAAGGCAGCACCAAAAGCGAAGAAGGCAGAATCTTGAGCAAAGCACCGCGTAAGACATCCGGCTCGGCGGGCGATGGCTTCGGCCGCACCGGTCGCGGGAAAAAAGTTCTCGAATCTGCTGGTATCATCCACGGCCAGGTTCCCCCACGCGACGTGCTCTTAAAGTTCATTGCCGAGCATCCCGACCAGGCCTCCAAGCGCGAAATCGCCAAGGCTTTCGGGTTGAAGGGCGAAACGCGCATCGAGTTGAAGGCTCTCCTCAAGGAGCTCGAAACCGATGGCATGGTGCACAAGAGCCGCAAGTCGCTGATGCGTCCGGGCGGTCTGCCGCCGGTGACTGTTCTCGACATCACCACCCGCGACAAGGATGGCGGTCTGATCGGTCGTCCCGCGGAATGGCCGGACGAAAACGGCGCAGCCCCCGCCGTCATCATCCGCCAATCCTCTGCCGACCGCCAGAAGGGCAAGACCCCTGTGGGCGGCATCGGCGACCGGGTGCTCGCGAAGATTTTCCCATCCAAGGACGTCGGTGGTCCGGCCTATACCGCTCGCATCATCAAGCTGATCGACAGACGGCAGGGCGGATCGCTCGGCGTCTTCAAGGAAACGCCGGGTGGTGGCGGTCGTCTGATGCCGATCGAGCGTCGCGGCGACGAGATGGTTATAGATCCCGATGGCGTCGGTGATGCCAAGGACGGCGATCTTGTCGAGGTGGAAACCTCCCGCAACAGCGGTCGTTACGGCCTGCCGCGTGCCAAGGTTCTGTCCGTCGTCGGTTCCGTTGCGTCCGAAAAGGCGATCTCGATGATCGCCATTCATGCGCATGGTATTCCGCACATTTTCCCGTCAGACGTGCTGGCGGCAGCGGATGCGGCCAAGCCCGCAACGATGGCGCACCGTGAAGACTGGCGCAAACTGCCGCTCATCACCATTGATCCGGCCGATGCCAAGGACCACGACGACGCCGTCTACGCCGAGCTGGACCCCTCGCCCGACAATCCGGACGGCGTGATCGTCACCGTCGCGATTGCAGATGTATCCTATTACATTCGGTCCGGTTCGGCGCTGGACCGCGAAGCCTTGAAGCGCGGCAACTCGGTCTATTTCCCCGACCGCGTTGTGCCGATGCTGCCCGAGCGCATCTCCAACGATCTCTGCTCGCTGAAAGAAGGCGTCGATCGCCCGGCCCTTGCCGTGCGGATGGTGTTTTCCAAGGAAGGCCGCAAGGCCAGCCATACCTTCCACCGCATCATGATGAAGAGTGCGGCAAAGCTTTCGTACCAGCAGGCCCAGGCCGCGATCGACGGCAACCCCGATGACAAGACCGGCCCGATGCTGGAGCCCATCCTGCGGCCTCTCTGGCACGCCTACGAGGTGATGAAGATTGGCCGCGACCGCCGCCAGCCGCTTGAGCTGGATATGCCGGAACGCAAGATCATTCTCAAATCCGATGGCACGGTTGATCGCGTGCACGTGCCGGAACGTCTCGACGCGCATAAGCTGATCGAAGAGATGATGATCCAGGCCAATGTCTGCGCCGCCGAGACGCTGGAACTGAAAAAGCAGCGTCTGGTCTACCGCGTGCATGACGCGCCGACGATCGCCAAACAGGAGGTGCTGCGCGAATTCCTGACCACCATCGGCTATTCGCTGGTGAAAGGCGGACAGGTTCGCGCCAACTCCTTCAACGGCATTCTGGCGCGCGCGGTCGATACGCCGCACCAGATCATCGTCAACGAAATGGTGCTGCGATCCCAGAGCCAGGCGATCTACAGCCCGGACAATATCGGCCATTTCGGCCTGAACCTGATGAAATACGCGCATTTCACCTCGCCTATCCGCCGTTATGCCGACCTTATCGTGCATCGTGCGCTGGTGGGTTCGCTGGGTCTGGGCGAAGGCGGCATCACGCCACAGGAAGAAGCAACGCTGGCCGATGTGGCAGCCGAAATCTCGACCTTCGAGCGGCGGGCAATGGCGGCGGAACGGGATACGGTCAACAGACTGATCGCGCATCATCTTTCCCAGCGTGTGGGCGAAGAGTTCGAAGGCCGGGTCGGCGGTGTCACCAAGGCGGGACTATTTGTCGCGCTTCCGCAATTTGGTGCTGACGGCTTTGTTCCTATATCTACACTGGGTACCGACTACTACATCTACGACGAGGCGCATCAGGCTCTGACGGGTGAGAAGACCGGACTTGGCTATCAACTGGGCGATGCCGTTCAGGTTCGTTTGGCCGAGGCCGTGCCACTTGCCGGCGCCTTGCGGTTCGAAGTGTTGAACGAGGGCAAGAAAATGCCTGCGGCGACACGGTCCTTCCACAAGACGACACGGCGCAGCAGCGGCCCGACACCCGGCACAAGGCCGCCACGCAGACGCAGATAGCTGGTGTAAAAGGATAAGCACATGACGACGACCGAGACGCAGACAGTGCAGTATGGTGGCAAGCCGGAAGACCGTCCGCTGGGTCGCTCCATCATGCGAGGAATTCTCAGCCGTTGCCCGGCCTGCGGCAACGGCCACCTCTTTCGCGCCTGGCTAAAGCCCGTCGATGAATGCGCGTCCTGCGGTGAAGACATGCACCACCAGCGCTCCGACGACCTGCCGCCCTATATCTCGATCATGATTCTCGGCCACGTTGCGGTTGGCGGTTTCATGATGACGGATACGGTGTTTCTGGTGCCGATGTGGGTGCATTTCGCCATCTGGGTACCGATTACCATTCTCGTCGCGCTGTTGACGATCCAGCCCATAAAAGGCGGCGTCATCGGCCTGCAATGGGCCCTGAGGATGCATGGTTTCAGCAACGAACCCGAAAAAGAACAGATCGACGGCTCGTCTCACTGACAGGGTGCGATGACCTTGCCTTCGGAGAAAACACCCTACCTGCGCCCGAAAGACGCCGCGTCCATCCTTCTTCTGGATCGATCGCGCAGCGACGTGCGCGTGCTTGTCGGCAAGCGCTCCAGTCGCCATGTTTTCATGCCTGATGTCTACGTATTTCCCGGCGGCAAGCGCGATCCATCCGACCGTACCCTGCCCTTCGGAACCGATCTCAGGCCGGTTGTCATCGACAATCTGATGCGTGCGGCCTCTCGGCCTATGACACAATCGGGCGCGCGTGCCCTGGCGTTGGCCGCGCTGCGCGAACTTCATGAGGAAACGGGACTGCGCTGCGGCAAAGACCCAGATCGACCCGACCTCTCGCCGTTGCGCTTCATGGCGCGTGCGATCACGCCGCCGGGCCGTGTCAGGCGATTCGACACCCGGTTTTTCTGCTGTTTCACTGACGAGGCGGGCATCGACCCTAAGGGAATCAAGGATTCTGACGAGCTCCAAGAGCTTGAATGGCTTGACATCAAGGACGATTCCAGTCTGAACATGGCACCCATTACACGCATGGTTCTCAAGGATGTCACAAAGTTCATGATAGGTGACCCTTCATTGCAATCCGAAGGCCCGGTGCGACAATATTTCGAGCGTCGCGGCACTTTCATTCGTGGCTTTCTGTAAAGGTCTACATGTCCCATCCGACTAGCGACGCCGACGATATTCACTGGCCATCGCTCATTGCCGCAATCTCCGCTATCAGCGCCGTTGGCATCGCCATCGGCCTCGGTCTGCCGCTTCTGAGCATCATTCTTGAAAAGCGCGGCATCTCGTCAACGATGATAGGCCTCAACACCGCCATGGCTGGCGTTGCCGCCATGATAGCGGCACCGATGACCAGCCGGCTGGCGCACGAATTTGGTGTCGCGCGCACCATGATGACGGCTGTTGTCGTTTCCGCCATCAGCGCGCTGGGATTTTATTTCGCCGAAGCCTTCTGGATGTGGTTCCCCTTGCGGATCGTCTTCCACGGTGCAACGGCCATGCTGTTCATCCTGTCGGAATTCTGGATCAACGCCGCAGCGCCACCCAAGCGTCGCGGATTGGTTCTTGGCATGTATGCGACCGGCATGGCGGTGGGCTTCGCAGGCGGCCCCTTGCTGTTTTCCGCCATCGGCAGCGAGGGAATAACCCCCTTCCTGCTCGGCTCTGCCATCATTCTTCTGGCTGCAATCCCGATCTATCTGGCGCGTCATGAAAGCCCCAGCCTCGACGAAAAGCCCAACCACCATTTCTTCCGTTACATCTGGCTGGTGCCCATGGCCTCGGCTGCCGCCTTCGTTTACGGCTCGGTGCAGGCAGGCGGGCTGTCGCTGTTTCCGGTTTATGCCACGCGTGAAGGTTTCAGCGAATCGCAGGCGGCGCTGCTTTTGACCGTCATGGCTATCGGCAACATGGCGTTCCAGATCCCCATCGGCATGCTGTCCGACCGCATCAAGGACAGGCGTGTGCTACTGGGCCTGATGGCGCTGACCGGCGTGATCGGTACGCTTGCGCTGCCTTTGCTGGTGGATAACTGGGTGCTGCTCTCGTCGCTGCTTTTGCTGTGGGGTGGCTGTGTTTCGGGCATGTATACGGTGGGACTCACGCATCTGGGTTCACGCCTTACCGGCTCAGACCTTGTGGCAGCCAACGCCGCCTTTATCTTCTGTTACGCCATCGGCACCATAGCCGGGCCGCAGACGGTGGGGATTTCCATGGATATTGCCGGAACAGACGGTTTTGCCTGGGCTTTGGCGATGTTTTTCGGGCTCTACGTCGTGCTTTCCATTGCCAGGTCGGTTTTCGGATCAAATCGGACTTGACTTTTCAGGCGCGATCCGTAGTTTCGCGCCAGATTTAGCCGGGGTCCAACAGGGCCGCGGACTCACTATTTGTTAAAGGCAGGACGACTATGGCGAAAGCTACAACAATCAAGATCAAGCTGCTGTCGACGGCCGACACCGGTACTTTCTACGTCACAACGAAGAACAGCCGTACGTTCACGGACAAGATGACGAAGACCAAGTACGATCCAGTCGTACGCAAGCACGTTGAATTCAAGGAAACGAAGATCAAGTAATTTCCTTGGAATCGCATGCAAAAGACGCGCCCTTTGAGGCGCGTTTTTTTATGGTCGCTCTTGAATTGATCAATTCAACAAGCGGCGTGATCCGACGGAATATGAGATGTGGGGGACCGCTGGAAAAGTGGGTCGACCGGGACAGCAATGACAGCACGAGGAACCGTTCAAGAGCGTCGCCGGTCGACCAACCCCAAGACCCAGGAGATGCGGCGGACCTGAGCACCATGGGGTATTCGCAATGCGTTGGTTCTTTAAGCGGAAAGAACCGCCGCTTTCTCCGAACACCGTTCTGCCTCATCTTGGCGACAACGCCTCAGTTCGCAAACCTTGTGTTCTTGACCAAAGCTTTGCTCAAGACGCGAAGAAAATCAACAAATTCTTAACGCGAGACCCAATTGATCGCCCTACATGGTTAAATTTCCCGTCTTGAAACATAGTATTTCATAAATCAGACAATTTCGATACAAAGATAAACTTTGCTTATCGCATGAAACATATTCTGAAAAATTTCTTTCTTATTTCAAAATGGCAGAGCTACTCTGAAAGAGTAGAGCTCATCTCAAAAAATCGCCTGTGTTCCATTATCCGTCACACTGGGGCTATTTTGCACGATGCCAAGCGCGGTTAAACTGGCCCTTTTTTGGCTTTCGCAATAGTGAAGAGATTACACCGTGATCACAAAAGTGATCTTCCAAAGTGATTGCTGTGGATAACCGTCACGAAAGCCAAAGGCGGTGGAATCGTCAGGCCGCAGCGGCACAGACGCGGTTACGGCCGGCGTTCTTTGCCTCGTACAGAGCTTGGTCTGCATGGCGCATCAGCGCATCGGGCGTTTCCACGGAGACAGCATTGCAGGCGATGCCCAGGGAGGCGGTGATGTGCAGTTCGCGACCGGAGCGCAGCACGAAGGGCCTGCTCTCAATGATAAAGCGCAGCCGCTCCGCAACGGACGCCGCCATCTCCATGTCGGTATCCGGCATCACCACCACGAACTCTTCGCCGCCATATCGGCAGGCGAGATCCGCACCACGCACGGTGGAGCGCAGGCGGGCTGCGAACTCGCGTAACACTTCGTCGCCCGCATCGTGGCCGTAGGTGTCATTCACACTCTTGAAACGATCAATGTCTGTCATGCAGACCGACAATGCCCGTCCACGCGTGGCTGCCCGGTTGAACAGAACCTTGAGATGGTTATCGAGATACCGGCGATTGTTGAGACCGGTGAGATCATCGATCACGGCCATTTCCATGGTCTGGTTGAGATTCTCACGCAGGCGCGTGTTGAAGCGCTTCCGCTTGATCTGGGTCAGCGTGCGGGCCACGAGTTCGTTGGTATCCAGCGGACGCACAATGTAATCATTCACGCCGAGTTCCAGCGCGCGCACGATCATGGCCTCGTCGCCCTGTTCCGTCACCAGCAACAGCGGCAGGAAGCGTGTCCGCTCCAGAGAGCGCAGTTGCGAGCACAGGCGCAAGGGATCGAAATCATCGAAATTGGAGTTGACGATGACCATCTCGTAGTCACCCTCCGCCGCTTCGAACAAGGCATTGCCCGGTTCGGCAAGAGCGCAGACTTCGGCAACGGGCTTCAGCGCCTTGATGATACGCTCCTGCGAGCTGGCGCGGCCATCGACAAGCAGAACACGACCGGGCAGTTCGATCTGCGCGTCTTCACAGATGGGCTCACCGACGCCAATCGTCTTGGCGGCTTCGGCACGAATGCGCAGCTCGTCGCTCATGGTCTTCAAACGCACGAGGCTCTTGACGCGGGAGATGAGCTGCAGGTCATTGACCGGCTTGGTCAGAAAATCATCGGCACCGGCTTTGAGGCCGCGGACCCTGTCGCTGGGCTGATCGAGGGCGGTGACCATGACAACCGGGATATGCGCTGTTACCGGGTTGGCCTTCAGACGCTCGCAGACCTCGAAGCCATCCATGTCGGGCATCATGATGTCCAACAGAATGATATCGACCTGCTCGCTGGCGCAGATCGCCAGAGCCTTTGCGCCATTGTCTGCGGAGATGACATCGAAATATTCCGCCGACAAACGCGCTTCGAGAAGCTTCACATTTGCTGCAATGTCATCAACGACCAGAATTCTCGCAGTCATCAGTTCAGCCCTGTTTTACGCGTCGCCCAGATACGTCTTGATCGTCTCGATGAATTTCGGAACGGAAATCGGTTTCGAGACGTAGGCCTCACATCCACCCTGGCGAATGCGCTCCTCGTCACCCTTCATGGCAAAGGCCGTGACCGCGATCACCGGTATGACATGCAGTTCGTCGTCTTCCTTCAGCCATTTCGTGACCTCCAGCCCGGAAACCTCCGGCAGTTGAATGTCCATCAAAATCAGATCGGGACGGTGTTTGCGCGCAAGCTCGAGCGCTTCCATGCCATTGCGGGTCTGGATGGTGGTATAACCGGACGCCTCGATCAGATCACGAAAGAGCTTCATGTTCAGCTCGTTGTCTTCAACTATCATGACCTGTTTGGGCATGGGACCAGTCCTCGTTTCACTTTGAAACCGCTTCATTGACATATAGGGTGCCAGAGAACCGATTCCATTATCCCCCAGGAGCGGACGGTAGCTGGATTTGGTTGAGAAATAGGTAACTTCGGTAAACAAATGTCGCACGGTACAAAAAACGGCACTATCGGCGCTTCAAATGCGCATGAAATAGCAATCGCCATACTTGGCTGGCTCGCCAGCGAGCCGGATATGCTTGCGCGCTTTCTGGCGCTGACCGGGATGCAGCCGAATATGTTGCGCCAGGCCGTCAACGATCCCGGCTTTCTTGCAGGCCTCACGGATTTCCTCATGAGCCACGAACCAGACCTCATGGCGTTTTGCGAGGCAACTGGACGAAAGCCTGAAGACGTGACCGCCGCCTGGCACCATTATTCCGGACCGGGCTTGGCATCCGGGGAGTATTGACGTCGGAACCCGGGGTCAGCGACGCTTGAGAACGGTCTGAGCGTAGGACTCCAAGACAGTGTTCAGCGCGTCTGATATCCCTTGCCGGTTGCCTTGTAGGCTTCAACGACGGATTTCTTGACCCGCAACGTGATCTGCTGCGTTCCTTCAGGTTCGACATATTTGGCGTTTGCCCAGAATGTTTCGTCAAGCTCCGGAATATCGCTGTAGTCGATAGACCCGTCAGGTAAAGCCTTAAGCTGTTCAAGGTTCAGTTCTTTTTCGTATTTCTTCGTCATAACGCCTCCTTTTGCGGCGATTGGCAATCCTGGCCGAAATCATTCTCGTCCTGCCGGAGCGCTCGGTGTGGATGACGGCCAACACCGCGACACCGTCGATTTGGCCGATCGAATGGTATCTGGTTTCTGTGTACTCGCGGCGCTCATCTATCCATGAAAGAACAGGCCCTTCAAAAATTCAGATGGCCAGCGCGAAACCCAATCCGTGCTTCTCAACATTGCGCCTGTTCTTTTGCTCATCCCATTCGAACATATTCATCGCTAAGGAACTACAATTGTAACTCCTTTTTTTAAAAATACCATGTCTTCCATGATCGAAGATTGCCCACTTGAGGACAGAAAAGCAAACGCTTATAGTGACGGATGTTCTCTCTTTGTTTCCGAGCCATGGCCCCTCCACTTTTGAATTACGATCCCGGTTTCTGCCGTGACTGTCTGGCTGGCCAGCCGGAGGGCATCAGGCGTTGCCGAAGGTGCGGCAGCCCTCGCCTTGTCTATCACGCCGAGCTTTATGACCTCTCGATCGCCCATATCGATTGCGATGCGTTTTATGCTTCCGTCGAAAAACGCGACAACCCGGAGCTCGCCGACAAGCCGCTGATTATCGGTGGCGGCAAACGTGGCGTCGTGTCCACGGCATGTTATATTGCCCGCATCCACGGCGTCCGCTCGGCCATGCCCATGTTCAAGGCACTGGAGGCCTGTCCGCAGGCGGTGGTGATCAAGCCGGACATGGAAAAATATGTGAAGGTGGGGCGGGAAATCCGTTCGATGATGCAGGATCTGACGCCTTTGGTCCAACCCATCTCCATCGATGAAGCCTTTCTCGATCTGTCCGGCACCGAGCGTCTGCACCACGATCCGCCCGCTCGTGTTCTCGCCAGCTTCGCGCGGCGTGTTCAAAATGAAATCGGCATTACCGTTTCAGTCGGGCTGTCCTATTGCAAGTTTCTGGCAAAGGTCGCGTCCGACTTGCAAAAGCCTCGGGGGTTTTCCGTCATCGGCGAGAAGGAAGCCATGTCGTTTCTCGGCCCTCGCCCCGTCACCACCATATGGGGCGTTGGAAAAGCCTTCGCGGCAACGCTGGAGGCGGATGGCATCCGTATGATTGCACAGTTGCAGGAGATGGACGAAGGCGACCTGATGCGGCGCTACGGCTCCATGGGGCAGCGCCTGTTTCGGCTGTCTCGCGGCATAGACGACCGCGACGTCCATACCAATGACCCTGCCAAGAGCGTGTCTTCCGAAACCACGTTCTTCAACGACATCTCACGGCACGAGGATCTCGTTTCCATCGTGCGATCCCTTTCCGAAAAGGTGGCGTGGCGACTGAAGAAGAACGGTGTCGCCGGGCATACTGTCGTTTTGAAAATGAAAACGTCCGATTTCAAATCCCGTACCCGCAACAAGAGGCTGGAAGACCCGACGCAACTGGCCGACAAGATTTTTCGTACCGGCATTTCGCTCCTCGAAAAAGAAACCGATGGGACGAAATTTCGGCTCGTGGGTATTGGCGTTACCGATCTGTGCGAGCCGACGCTTGCCGACCCACCCGACCTCGTCGACAAGCACGCGGGAAGACGGGCCGCCGCTGAAGCCGCCATGGACAAGCTGCGCGACAAATTCGGCAAGGGTGCTGTGGAAACCGGCTATACCTTTGGCACAAAAAAATGATCGACTGACACGGTCGTGATCAACATTTAAAAGTTTCCTTAAATCCCAAGCGTTATTCTGCTGCGTGGAACGGGGGTCCTTGCATTTCAGGGCAGCCCCATACGGCTCCTGTGCCTTTCTTCGAAGGGCATTTGTGTATTGCGTTGGAGTAGACATGATGTTGCGTGCGCTTTTGGGAGCTTGCCTCCTGTCGACTTCCGTGCTGGTACAGGCCGCTCTGGCTGGAGATGCCAAGAGCCTGCAAATCATCGTTTCCAAGGAAGAGCAGACGCTATCGCTTTATGAAGACGGCGCGCTGATCGCGACATCAAAAGTGTCGAGCGGCAAGCCGGGTCATGGTACTCCGAGCGGCATCTTTTCCATTCTGGACAAACGCAAATATCACGAATCCAACATTTATTCCGCAGCCCCCATGCCGTTCATGCAACGGCTGACATGGTCGGGTATAGCGCTTCACGAGGGCCATGTTCCAAACTACCCGGCGTCGCATGGCTGTATTCGCCTGCCGTCTAAATTCGCCAAGCAACTCTTCGGCATGACGGCGCGCGGCGTGCATGTCATCGTTTCCGACAAGGCTGTCGTCCCTCGCCTCCTTGAGCACCCTGCCCTTTTGCAGCCGAAGGACGGCCCACGCGACGGTATTCTGCTGTCGGACGTCGAACTTCGGCCGACAAACTTCGATGCATCCTTGAAACTGGTGGAAGTTGCCGTCAATCAGACGACCAACGCGGTGAAGAACAAGGCGACACCAAAGAAGGACGGCGCACCGCTGCGCATTCTGATTACACGGCGCGGCGAGCGCGAAAAGATCATGGATGTGCAGCATCTCTTGACCAGCATCGGCTTCGACACGGGTGTGGCCGATGGATATGCCGGACAGATGACGGTCAGCGCCATCAATGCGTTCAAGCGCTGGAAAGAGATGAAGACCACCGGTCCGCTCGTGACCGACGCTTTCGTCGATGCACTCTATGCCTCTGCTGGTGCACAGGAAGCGCCGAATGGGCAGTTGATGGTTCGGCGGGACTTCAAGCCGCTGTTTGAAGCCCCCATTCACATCAAGAACCCGGACATGGCGCTCGGCACGCATTTCTTCGAGATGATCGATGTGGATGGTAACGGCAAGGCCGAATGGAACGGACTGACACTGGAAAATCATCTGCCAGCCGCTGCGCGCAAACGGCTGGGCATCGAAAGTGACGGACCGGAAGGGTCCGATCAGCTGAGTGCGGTTCTCGATCGTATCGATATTCCAGCTGATCTCCGAAAAAAGCTGGAAGCCGACCTCACGACCGGAAGCTCAATAACCGTTGCCGATCTCAGCCACGGTTTGGAAACCGGCGACGGCACGGATTTCATCACCATCACGCGCGATTGATCGCTGCCGACAGGCAACGCTTCTGTTGAAGGACGCCTTCGCGACCTGTGTGAGGCCGGGAACCCGAATGTCTGCAACGGCGTTCAGGATCTACAACCTGACGCTTGGAGGCGACCGATGAACATCAAATATGTAGCCGCTGCAATTCTTGGACTGGCCTGTGTATCGGCCGCTGAATCCCCCCAAAATTACAGCGTCTATGCGGGTCCCGATGTGACGAGTGACCCTATTCTCGTGCAGGTCTATGACCGGGCGCTTGTGACATGCACCGCAGAAGCCAGCACACCACCACGCGGAACAGCCTACAACACGACGCTCTATTACAACACCGCGCTCCGCGCTTGCCTTTCCCGCCATGGCTTTATCGATCGCGGCAGGAATGCCTACCCGACCAACAGCCTGTTCTGAAACTGAACCGGGTTAGGCGTACAAGCTGTTGATCTCACATCAGATCAACTCAACGTCGATGACGCCATTTGCGGATCTGAATGCCGCCCCGATCTCCGGCGAAATGCGATACTTGCCGGGGAGTTCCACTTCGATTTCGCGTTGGCCATCGTCCTTGATGACGATGAAATAGACAGATCCATCGCCTCTGTTGAGGTGGTGAACGAGGCTTTTCAGAGGCCCGGAATCGCGCACGTAAACGCGAAGCGCCCGTTGCATCTGGACGGATTTTTCTTCAAGAGACTGTGCCGTCTGGATGCGAAGGCCGATGCCTTCGGGACGTTCTTCCGCCTGCACTGTAATCACAAGTGATTTTCCAACCTCCAGCAATTCGCGGTACTGGGCCAGCCCTTCGGAAAACAGCACCGCCTCATATTGGCCCGACGCATCCGAGAAGGTGACGATACCCATCTTGTTGCCGGTTCTGGTCTTTCGCTCCTGCTTGCCGGTGACGGTGCCGGCCAGACGCCCAGCCGTCGCGCCCTGTTTCACTGCTGCCGTGAAATCGGAAATGTTCTGGACACGAAGCTTGTCGAGGATGGCGCGGTAGGTATCGAGCGGGTGGGCTGTGAGATAGAATCCAAGCACCTGATATTCGCGCAGAAGCTTTTCCGATGCGAGCCAAGGCTGAAAGGCAGGCAGAATGAGTTTTTCGGGACCGGTAGCGGCACCTGAGCCGAACATATCATGCTGGCCGGTGACGCGGCTTTCCTGCGCGCGCTGCGAATAACCGATGATGCGGTCGAGCCCGCCCAGGAGTTCGGCGCGATCTCTGCCGAAGCAATCGAAGGCACCGGCGTTGATCAGGCTTTCCAGCACGCGACGGTTCACCTGTTTCGGGTCGATCCGCAGGCAGAAATCCTCAAGGCTGCTGAAGGGCTTTTCGCCGCGTACGTCGACGATGTGATCGACCGCACCCTCACCCACGCCCTTCAGCGCCGCCAGCGAATAGTAGATGCGGTTTTCACCCGGCTCAAACCGGCGGTGAGACGTCTGGACCGACGGCGCGACGATTTCGATCCCCATGCGGCCCGCGTCCTGGCGGAAATCGTTCAATTTTTCGGTGTTGGCCATATCCAGCGTCATGGAGGCAGCCAAGAACTCCACGGGAAAATGCGCCTTCATATAGGCTGTCTGATAAGAGACGATGGCGTAGGCGGCGGCGTGGGATTTGTTGAAGCCGTAATTCGCAAACTTGGCCAGGAGGTCGAAGATGGTGTTGGACTGCGCCCTCGAGACATCGTTGCGCATCGCGCCTTCGACGAAACGCTCGCGCTGCTGATCCATCTCCTCCTTGATCTTCTTACCCATGGCGCGGCGCAGAAGATCGGCTTCGCCCAGCGAGTAGCCGGACAGAACCTGGGCGATCTGCATCACCTGCTCCTGATAGACGATCACGCCCTGCGTCTCTTTCAGCAGATTGTCGATGGTTGGATGGATCGATTCGATCTCTTCTTCGCCATGCTTGCGGGCATTGTAGACCGGAATATTTTCCATCGGGCCCGGGCGATAGAGCGCGACCAGCGCGATGATGTCCTCGATGCAGTCGGGCCGCATCCCGATCAGCGCCTTGCGCATGCCGGCACTTTCCACCTGGAACACGCCGATGGTTTCACCGCGCGACAGCATCTCGTAGGTTTTCGCGTCCTCCAGCGGAATCGCCGCCAGATCGACGGTCGAACCGCGTCTGGCAGCGAAGTCCACGGCAACCTTGAGAACGGTCAGCGTTTTCAAACCGAGAAAGTCGAATTTGACCAGACCGGCGCTTTCCACCCACTTCATGTTGAACTGCGTGACGGGCATATCCGAGCGCGGATCGCGATACATCGGCACGAGCTTGGACAGCGGCCTGTCGCCAATGACGATACCGGCGGCGTGGGTGGACGCGTGGCGGTAAAGACCTTCGATTTTCTGGGCGATATCCAGAAGACGGGCAACGACCGGCTCCTTGTCTGCCTCTTCCTGAAAGCGCGGCTCCTCCTCGATGGCCTTGGAAAGTGTTGTCGGGTTGGCCGGATTGTTCGGCACCAGTTTGCAGATGCGGTCTACCTGACCGTATGGCATCTCCAGAACGCGACCAACGTCGCGCAACGCGGCACGCGCTTGCAGCGAACCGAAGGTGATGATCTGCGCCACCTGCTCGCGTCCATACTTTTTCTGAACATAGCGGATCACCTCTTCACGGCGATCCTGACAGAAGTCGATATCGAAGTCGGGCATCGATACGCGTTCAGGATTGAGGAAGCGTTCGAACAGCAGCGAGAAGCGAAGGGGATCGACATCGGTGATGGTCAGCGCATAGGCCACCAGCGAGCCCGCACCGGAACCACGACCGGGACCGACCGGAATATCCTGGTTCTTGGCCCATTTGATGAAGTCGGCAACGATGAGAAAGTAGCCGGGAAACTTCATGCGCTCGATGACGCCCAGTTCGAAGTCCAGTCGGTCGCGGTACTCCTGCTCGGTGTAACCCGGCGCCATGCCAAGCGCGGCCAACCGCTGGTCCAGACCTTCAATGGCCTGACGTCGCAGTTCGGCACCTTCGGCGCGATCAGCCTCTTCGGGATCTTCGCTTGCACCGGTAAAACGCGGCAGGATCGGCCCACGTTTCTTGAGCACATAGGAACAGCGTTGCGCGATCTCGACGGTATTCTCCAGAGCTTCTGGAATATCGGCAAACAACGCCATCATCTCGTCTCGGCTCTTGAGATAATGATCAGGTGTCAGACGAAAGCGGCTGTCGTCGGAAACGATGGCGTTATGGGCGACGGCCATCAGTGCATCATGGGCATCATAATCGGAACGTGACGGAAAAAATGCTTCGTTGGTGGCGACCAGTGGCAGGTCGTGCTCATAGGCCAGCGCCATCATGCGGCGCTCATGCGTGCGATCAAAATTGCCCTGACGCTGCAACTCGATATAGAGACGGTCGCCAAACAGGCTTTTCAAAGCCAAGAGGCGTTTCGTCGCCTGGGAAACATGCCCCTCCCTCAAGGACATATCGATGGGCCCGCCGGACGCACCCGTCAGAACGATGAGACCGGAATTGTCGGCCTCCTCCAGCCACGCCCTGGTGATGCAAACGGAACCTGCCGTTTCGCCATCGAGATAGGCGCGGCTGATGAGGTCCACGAGACGCTCGTAGCCTCGCGCATCTGCGGCGAGGACGACGATGGAGGGAAGTTTTGCAAGATTGTTCTGCCCGCGCTTGTCATCGGAGGCATCCTGCATATCGATGGACATCTGGCAGCCGATGATCGGCTGCAAGCCCTCGTCACGCGCTTTTTCGGAAAACTCGAGCGCGATGAAAAGATTATTCGTGTCGGTAATGGCGATGGCAGGCTGGCTATCGGCCAAGGCCTTGGCCATGATCTTCTTCAAGGGCAACGCGCCCTCGAGCAGGGAATAGGCAGAGTGCACCCGAAGGTGAACGAAGCCGGGCGTCTTCAGGGTTTTTTCGGCCATGCTGCCGTTTGCTGAAATCTCGCCCATCTTATACAATCCCGCCATTCTGAGTCCGGGGGATTTTCGGATTTTCCAGAGGCAAAGTCCACTGCCTCAGTTCACCTTTACATGCCATTTCCGTTGGAAACGACGTTGGGACATCACATGGAAGTGAGGATCACCGAGAAGCTGGCAACGAACACGGCGATGGAAGCGAAGGCGGCGATGTCACGGATGATGTCGGTCATTTGTCTCTCCATACTCTTTATGTTCTAACTTTGTTCTCATTTCGTTTCACTGTCAACTGCTTATTTTCATGCTTTGTCTTGTCAACGCAGGGGGACTCGTGGTGGTTCCGCACCTGATTCGTTCCAAACCGTTGACTCCAAAACGAAAAACCCTGCGCAACAGAGTGTTGCGCAGGGTTGGCCAAATGGATGGGAACCTAAGCTGCCAGGTAGCGGCGGCGATCAGAACTCGACGATCTTGCCTTCGTTCAGTGTCACACGGCGGTCCATGCGACCTGCGAGCTCGTGGTTGTGGGTCGCGATCAGGGCGGCCAGACCCGACTGGCGCACCAGTGCTTCCAGTGCACCGAACACGTAAGACGCCGTTTCAGGATCGAGGTTACCGGTCGGCTCGTCTGCCAGAAGCAGAAGCGGCGCGTTGGCGACCGCGCGGGCGATGGCGACGCGTTGCTGCTCTCCGCCGGACAATTCGGAGGGGCGGTGGTCGCCGCGGTGGCCGATGCGCATGTAGTCGAGAAGCGCGCTGGCGCGTTCCTTGGCCTCGGAATGCGGCAGACCCGAAATGAGCTGCGGCATCATGATGTTCTCGAGCGCGGTGAATTCCGGCAGCAAATGGTGGAACTGGTAGACGAAGCCGATATCGCTGCGACGGATCAGGGTGCGCTGTTCGTCGGTGAGATCGCCGCAGGACCTTCCGTTGACGAAGACTTCGCCAGCATCCGGATGTTCCAAGAGCCCTGCCAGATGCAGCAGGGTGGACTTGCCGGTGCCGGACGGCGCGACAAGCGCGACAATCTCGCCACTTTTCAGCTCCAGATCGGCATTCTTCAAAATGGACAGGCTGTGTTCGCCCTGCCCGTAGGTCCGTTCCACGCCCTTGAGCCGCAACGCTGTTTTCTGTGCCATGGTGTGATGCGGTCCTTATTCGTAACGCAGGGCCTGGACAGGGTCGAGCTTGGAAGCCCGCCAGGCCGGAAAGATCGTTGCCAGGAATGACAGGCCCAGCGCCATGATGACGACCGTCATCGTCTCGCTCAGCTGCATTTCCGCCGGAAGCTGGCTGAGGAAATAGAGCTGCGGATCGAACAGCACGGTGCCTGAAATCCACGAGAAGAACTGGCGGATCGATTCCACATTGAGGCAGACGAGAACGCCAAGGCCAACGCCCGCAAATGTGCCGACGATGCCGATGGCCGCGCCCGTCATAAAGAAGATGCGCATGATGGAGCCAGCGCTGGCACCCATGGTGCGCAAAATGGCGATGTCGCTGCCCTTGTCCTTCACCAGCATGATGAGGCCGGAAATGATATTGAGGGCAGCCACCAGGACGATGAGCGTCAGGATCATGAACATGACATTGCGCTCAACCTGAAGGGCGGAAAAGAAGGTCTGGTTTCGCTGTCTCCAGTCGGTGATATAGATCTGCCGTCCCGCTGCAGTCTCCACCAATGGCCTGATGCCATCGACGTTATCGGGGTTCGAGACGAAGAGCTCTATGGACTGAACGATGCCTTCGGCATTGAAATAGAGCTGCGCCTCGGACAGTGGCATATAGATCATCGACGCGTCATATTCCGACATGCCGATCTCGAACACGCCCGAGATGGTATAGGATTTGACACGCGGATTGACGCCCATTGGGGTCACGTCACCCTCTGGTGATATCAGCGTAATCTGGTCGCCTGCCGTCACCCCGAGCGACGACGCAAGCCGGGAACCGACCAGCACGCCTTGCCCCGACATATAACCAACCAGATCGCCAGTCTTGATGTTGCCGGAGACTTCCTTGATCTTCTCGATATCCTCGGAACGGACGCCGCGCACGAGCGCCCCACTGCCCGCACCACCGCGACCGGACGCCAGCGTCTGCCCCTCGACCAAGGGCAGCGCCATGGTCACACCGGGAACCGCCGAGAATTTCTTGGCGAGATCGTCATAGTCCTTCAACGGTGAATCGATGGGCTGCACGATCATGTGGCCGTTAATGCCAAGAATGCGGGAAATCAGCTCCGTGCGGAAACCGTTCATCACCGCCATGACAATGATGAGCGTCGCCACACCCAGCATGATACCGACGAACGAAAACCCCGCGATGACGGAAATGAATGCTTCCTTGCGGCGCGAACGCAGGTAGCGCCAGGCCACCATGCGCTCGAAGGCCGAAAATGGTCGGGCGGCCTTGTCCGTTACGGAAGGGCGTGCACCGTTATCAGCCTCGGCTTTTGCCATGTCGTCTCCTTATCGGCTTTTCAGCCAAGCACCCGGTTCATTGCCGCTTCGACGGTCACGGTTTCGCGTGCGCCGGTCTTGCGATCCTTGACTTCAACCTCGCCAGCCGCGATGCCGCGTGGGCCGACAATGACCTGCACCGGAATACCGATGAGATCCGCTGTCGCGAATTTCTGGCCAGCACGGTCATCCGTATCGTCGTAGAGCACATCCTTGCCGGCGTTGGTCAGCGAATAATACAGCTTTTCACAGGCCGCATCGCAGGCGGCGTCGCCAGCCTTCATGTTGATAATGACGACATCGAAAGGAGCAACCGACTCTGGCCAGATGATTCCGTTCTCATCATGCGATGCTTCAACGATGGCGGGAACAAGGCGCGTCGGGCCAATGCCATAGGAACCCATGTGGACAAGGTGTTCCTTGCCATCGGGACCCTGAACCTTGGCGCCCATCGGCTCGGAATATTTCGTGCCGAAATAGAAGATATGACCGACTTCGATGCCGCGTGCAGACAGGCGTTCACCGTCCGGGATGGCGTCGAACGCAGCCGCGTCATGCATTTCAGATGTTGCGGCGTAATCGGTCGTCCACTCGTTGAAGATACCCTGCAAGCCTTCAACATTGTCGAAATCGGTATCGTCAGACGGAATGCCGCGATCCAGGAAGCTCTTGTGGCAGAACACTTCGGATTCGCCCGTATCAGCCAGAATGATGAACTCATGGCTATGGTTGCCACCGATTGGGCCGGTATCGGCGCGCATGGGAATGGCACGCAGACCGAGGCGAGAGAAGGTGCGCAGATACGCGGTGAACATCTTGTTATAGGAGTGAATCGCGTCCTCCTTGGTCAGATCGAAGGAATAGGCATCCTTCATCAGGAACTCGCGAGAGCGCATGGTGCCGAAACGGGGGCGAACCTCGTCACGGAACTTGAGCTGAATGTGGTAGAGGTTCAGCGGCAGGCTCTTGTAGGACTTCACGTAGGACCGGAAGATGTCGGTGATCATCTCTTCATTGGTCGGGCCATAAAGCATGGCGCGATCCTGACGGTCCTTGATGCGCAGCATTTCCTTGCCGTAATCATCGTAACGACCGCTCTCCTGCCACAACTCGGCCGATTGGAGCGTCGGCATCAACAGCTCGATGGCGCCGGAACGATCCTGCTCTTCGCGAACGATCTTGTTGACCTTGTCCAAGACACGCTTGCCCAACGGCAACCAGGAGTAAATGCCCTGGCTCTGCTGGCGGACCATGCCCGCACGCAGCATGAGGCGGTGTGAGACGATTTCCGCTTCCTTGGGATTTTCCTTTAGGATGGGCAAAAAGTAACGGCTGAGACGCATGGGTGTTTCCATTCTGTGACGACACCCCTCATATGCACGGGAATCGCCGAAATAACGGGATATTTGCGCCGTACATAGCGGTTTCCGCGCCAGAAGGAAACCCGCAGGGCTAGGCCTCTTCACCCTTGTCGCTTGAGTCTTTTCAGAGGCCGACCTGATCGTTTCAGTCCCGAGAAAACGCGCCGAAAACGTGCAGAGCATGCGCGGCAAAATTCTTTCATGGCGGTTTTGCGACAATTTTATGAGACAGCTTTCGCCGCTGAACGGTTTCAGGAGGAATAATTTTGCCGTGTATGTGCGACAAATCGCATCAAGAGGAATTTTTTGCCGACTGTAACAAAAATGCAAAAAAATTAATGACAAGGTTTAACGTTTGGGCTAGTTTCAGCTCACAAAAGAGGCAAGGAGTTTAAATTCTTGTCTATTTCGCGGTCAGTCTTGGGAGGATGAGATCTTAGGCGCGTTCATTCGCTGCCCCGGTAACGGTTACAGATCACGCGAAACTGAAAAACAAGGCTGAAAAGCCTTGTTTTTTTTTGCTTTTTTCAGACAGACCTCAAAACGACCAAAAGCAATTACGGCGAATTTGTGCCTGTCAATATCAGGGCTGCGAGGCATCCTGGCCTGAACCGGTTATACATGACAGTGAGATGACAGAAATCAGTCGTAAACAGGGATAATGCGGGGCAGATCATCCATGGTAAAACCAAAATACCATGTGACCGCATACCAAATAGCGCAAACTGCGAGCGAAATCAGCGTCGTCAACACAACGATCTTGCCACCCCTGAAGCGGGCGGGTGCACTTGCCACTGTCCCCAGCGCAACGTCCCCATCTTCAGACTGCGTGCGCAGGCCGATTGGCAAGACGATGAACAGCACCGTCCACCAGACGATGAAAAAAACCGCGAAAGCCGAAATCCACTGCATGCACTCATCCTCCCATTTCAAAGCGCCTGGGTTCGCTTTCGTTCTCACTCTTGTGCATGCCGCAGGCATGAGAGACGGAAAACCATCCCGCACGCCAGCACGACATCACACCTGCTCCAGCTCTATCAGCGTACCAAAAAAATCTTTCGGATGCAGGAATAGAACGGGCTTGCCATGCGCCCCGATCTTCGGGTCTCCCCCACCCAATACCCTTGCACCATCTGCGGTGAGACGGTCGCGCGCCGCGATGATATCTGTTACCTCGTAACAGATATGGTGCATGCCGCCGGATGGGTTCTTGTCGAGGAACGCCAGGATGGGAGAGTTTTCGCCCAGCGGTTCCAGCAGTTCCACCTTGGTGTTCGGAAGGTTCACGAAAACAACCGTGACGCCATGCTCGGGGAGCGGCTGCGGCTGGGAAACCGCAGCGCCCAACGTATCGCGATACGTGGCAATGGCTGCGGCCAGATCTGGCACAGCTATCGCAATATGGTTGATACGACCGAGCATGTTTTCACTCCGCAAACGGCTGATGAAACCGGCTTACACCTTGGTGACGAAGACAGTGACGATCGGCTTCTTGCCCCAGACCTGATTGGCTGTGGCGCGAACGGCGCGACGGATAGATTCCCGAACGATGTTCAAATCCTTACGGCGCGCACGCGGAATGCTTTCGACGGCACCCAGCACGGCGTCATAGAGCGTATCTTCCATGGCTTCGCCTTCATCGTCGAATTCCGGCAGACCGAAGGGCACAACGTCGGGGTCGCCCTGAAAGTCAAAACGGCTATCAAGCAGAACATTGATCGAAACGTGTCCGGCAAAGGACAGCTTGCGACGATCGCCGATGCCCATTTCCTCGAAATCGCCGAGCAGACGGCCATCCTTGAAGACGCGGCCATGCGGTGCATCATCGATCACCTCGGCTGGGCCGGGCGCGAGGCGCAGGACGTTGCCGTTGCGAACTTTTGGAACTTGTCCAATGCCAGCCTGCTCGGCCAGTTCTTTCTGTGCCACCAGATGGGCGGCTTCGCCGTGTACGGGAACCAGAATCTGCGGCTTGACCCAGGCGTACATTTGCAGAAGTTCACTGCGACGCGGGTGACCGGATACGTGCACCAAGGCTTCGTTATCGGTGATGATGTGAACGCCCTGCTCGATCAAGCCGTTCTTGATATCCTGAATGGCTTTTTCATTCCCGGGAATGGCGCGCGAAGAAAACACCACCGTATCGCCAGAGGTCAAAGCGACATTGCGCATTTCATCGCGCGACAGCTTGGCAAGAGCAGCACGCGATTCTCCCTGTGAGCCGGTGAGGATGACCACGACCTTGTTGCGGGGGATGTAACCGAATTCATCTTCGGCCAGAAATGGCTTGATGCCTTCCATGATGCCGAGATCCTGGGAGACATTGACCACGCGCTTCAGCGACGAGCCAAGAAGGAGCACTTCGCGACCGGCCCTTTCGGCAGCCTGAGCGATCGACCTGATACGACCGACATTGGAGGAGAAGGTGGTGATGGCCACGCGTCCCTCGGCATTTTCGATGATCTGGCGAAGCCCTTCCGATACCTGCTCTTCAGACGGCGAAACACCATCGCGCAGCGCATTGGTGCTGTCGCACATCATGGCCAGCACGCCCTCCTCACCAACGGCACGGAAACGCGCTTCATCGGTGAAAGGCCCGAGCGACGGCGCGTGGTCGATCTTCCAGTCGCCCGTATGAACGGCGTTGCCCAGCGGGGTGCGGATGACGAGAGACATGGGTTCGGGGATCGAGTGGTTGACACCGATGGCCTCGATCTCGAAGGGGCCGACATTGATCCGGTCACCCGCCTTGAACGGCGTGATCGGGATTTCCGCGCGGGTGCCTTCATAGTTGCGCTTGGCTTCCAGCATGCCAGCGGTGAAGCCAGATGCGTAAACCGGAACCTTGAGGCTTGGCCAAAGATCATTCAGCGCGCCATAATGGTCTTCATGCGCGTGGGTGATGATGATGGCCTTGAGGTTTCCGCGCTGCTCTTCGATGAAGCTGATATCGGGCAGCACAAGATCGATACCGGGCAGATCGAGCCCAGCAAAGGTCACACCGCAATCGACCATGATCCACTGGCGCTTGGTTGAAGGGCCGTAACCGTACAGCGCCAGGTTCATGCCGATTTCACCGACGCCGCCGAGCGGCAGGAATACGAATTCGTCTTTTGTCGTCATTATTCTCTTTATCCAATCATGCCTTGCCCCGCGCCACCGAACGATGCACGTGAGCTTGGCGAAAAGCACCGGTTTCTAAAACGCGGCGGTACGGCCGATGCGGGGCCGAGCGGGCGTCCTGCATTTACCGAGCAGCAGGAATGCTCCAGATCACGATGTCAAACCTCGGCGCCGCAGCACCGCGCAGTTCAACCAAAAAAGACATCGCCAGCAGCGATGGCGCGGACAGGTCCACCATCTTCTTCCAGCAGCAGAAAACCCTTATCATCAATTCCGGCAAAACGCCCGTGGATAGAACGATCCGGTAAATTGACAGTGATCGGTTCGCCCATGCCGCAGGCTGCCGCACGCCACAGTCTCATGACTTCGGCTACGCCCTGCCCGCGATCCCACATGTCCAGGATATACGCGACTTCCCGGAAAAGATGGGCAAAAACTTCGTCCGGGCCGCAGGCTGCACCATGTTCGCCGAGCCGTGTCACCGGATAAGCCGGATTGTCCGGCATATGGGCCACATTAATGCCGATACCGATGACGAGCGCCATGCGCCCATCCATCAAAGTCTCGGCTTCCATCAAAATACCGCAGGTCTTCTTGCGTCCGATCAGAATATCGTTCGGCCACTTGATTTCAAGCGGCGCGCCACCGGCGGGCAGCACGGCACCCACAGCGCGGTAGACCGCCAGCGCGAAAGCAAGAGGCAGGGAGCCGATGTGCTCCATGGAAGCGGGATTGATCAGAAGAAGAGAGGCGTAGAGATTGCCGGGCTCCGACACCCAAGGCCTGCCGCGACGACCACGGCCGCCGGTCTGTCTATGGGCGGTGACCCAGAGATTTCCGGGATCACCCGCCCGCGCCCGAGCGAAGCACTCGATATTGGTGGACGATGTTTCCTCAAGAGATTCGTGCCGGAAGTCATCGACTGACACCCGGCCCGTTTTCATGCGTGTATCGCTCAAAAGAACGTCTTTGCTGCAACGGTAACAGCATTGCCCAGCACGCCACCGAAGAGAATGAAGCCGAGAACGAAAAGGCCTGACAGAGCGTAAACGATGCGCAACTCTCCAGCGGCCTTTTCAAAGCCGCCCTTGGCATCATCGAACCACATGACCTTGACGATGCGCAGATAATAATAGGCGCCGACGACCGAGGCGATCACGCCGATGACGGCGAGCGGATAAAGATGCGCTTCGATGGCGGCCAGGAAGACGTAATATTTCCCGAAGAAACCAGCCAGCGGCGGAATGCCCGCAAGCGAGAACATCATGATGGTCATGACGATGGCCATGAATGGATTGGTGGAAGCAAGTCCGGCCAGATCGTCCACATCCTCGACATTGCCAACGTCCTTGCGACGCATGGCGAGAATGCAGGCGAAGGTGCCGAGCGTCATGCCCATGTAGACCGCCATGTAGAGCAGCACGCCTGCAACGCCAGACTGGCTACCGGCGGCAAGACCCACCAGGGCGTAACCCATGTGGCTGATCGACGAATAGGCCATCAGGCGCTTGATGTTGCGCTGGCCGATGGCCGCAAAGGCACCAAGAAGCATGGATGCAATCGAAATGAACACGACGATCTGCTGCCAATCGGCAAAGACTGGCTGGAAAGCATCCACGACGATACGAACAAAGATCGCCATCGCGCCGATTTTTGGCGCTGCGGCCAGAAACGCGGTGACCGTAGTCGGTGCACCCTCGTAGACGTCAGGCGTCCACATGTGGAACGGCACGGCGGAAATCTTAAATGCCAGACCGGCGAGAACGAAGACCAGACCGAAAACGAGGCCCAGCGAGCGTGTCTCGGACGACAGCACGGCTGCGATTTCGGAAAAGCCTGTGTTGCCGGTGAAGCCATAGACCAGCGACATACCGTACAACAGCATGCCGGACGACAATGCGCCAAGGACGAAGTATTTCAGACCGGCTTCGGTCGAGCGCAGGCTTTCGCGGTTGATGGCGCAGATGACGTAAAGCGCCAGCGACTGGAGTTCCAGCGCCATATATAGCGAGATCAGGTTGTTGGCCGAGATCATCAGGAGAATGCCGAGCGTTGCCAGAACCAGCAACACCGGAAACTCGAAACGACCGATCGGCTCCACACGGCTATGGCCGACCGACATGATCATGGCGACGATGGCACCGATCAGCGCCAGCACCTTCATGAAATTGCCGAAGGCGTCGGCGACATAAACGCCGCCGAAGGCAAGGCCGCTTGCCGGCGCAAAAATGATCCACAGACCGACGACGACCAGAAGCGCTACGGCAAGACCCGTAACCGTGTTGGTCGACTTGTCCCCGGAGAAGACCCCAATCATGAGCAGCACCAGAGCGCCGACCGCAAGGATCAGCTCGGGCGTCGCGATGCGCAGACTGGCAAAAAGAATTTCAGCGGTCATGTCCTACGGGTCCTGTCGTCAGTTCAGAGAAAGCGCAACATTCTGCGCTGCCTGCAATGCGGCCGTATAATTATTGATCAGAAGGTCTACCGATGCTGCCGTTGCATCGAAGACCGGTGCCGGGTAGACGCCGAAGAAAATCGTCAGTGCCACCAGCGGATAAAGAATGACCTTCTCGCGTGTCGAAAGGTCGAGCATCGATTTCAGGCTTTCCTTCTCCAGCGCGCCGAAGATCACGCGGCGATAAAGCCACAGAGCATAGGAGGCAGAAAGAATGACGCCCGTTGCCGCAAAAAGCGCAACCCAGGTATTGGCGCGGAAGACACCGATGATCGTCAGGAATTCGCCGACGAAACCGGATGTGCCGGGCAGACCGACATTGGCCATGGTGAAGACCATGAAGGCGACCGCATATTTCGGCATGTTGTTGACGAGACCGCCATAGGCGGAAATCTCACGGGTGTGCAGCCGGTCATAGACAACGCCGACGCAGAGGAAGAGCGCGCCGGAGACGATACCATGCGACAGCATCTGGAAGATCGCACCCTGGACGCCCTGAACATTGGCGGCAAAGATACCCATGGTCACGTAGCCCATGTGAGCAACCGACGAATAGGCGATCAGCTTCTTGATGTCGTCCTGCATCATCGCCACCAGCGAGGTGTAGATGATGGCGATGACGGACAGCGTGAAGACGAAGGGCGCGAAATAATCAGATGCTATCGGGAACATGGACAGCGAGAAGCGGATGAAACCGTAACCGCCGAGCTTCAGCATGACGCCAGCCAGAATGACCGAGCCGGCGGTCGGAGCCTGAACGTGGGCGTCCGGCAACCAGGTGTGGACAGGCCACATCGGCATTTTCACCGCAAAGGCTGCAAAGCAGGCGAGCCATAGCCATGTCTGCATGCCAGCCGGGAAGCCATGCTTGAGCAGCTCCGTCATGTCCGTCGTCCCAGCCTGCCAGTACATCGCCATGATGGCGAGCATGGTCAGGACAGAACCGAGCAGCGTGTAGAGGAAGAACTTGTAGGAGGCGTAAACGCGATCCTTGCCGCCCCACACGCCGATGATGATGAACATCGGGATCAGTGTCGCCTCGAAGAAGACGTAGAACAGAACGGTATCAAGTGCGACGAACACGCCGACCATGACGACTTCCAGGAGAAGGAAGGCAATCATGTATTCCTTGATACGCTTTTCGATGGCGTTCCAGCTGGCCAGAACACAGAACGGCATCAGGAATGTCGTCAGGATGACGAACAGCATGGAGATGCCGTCCACGCCGAGATGGTAGGCGGCGATATCACCGAACCAGGCGTGCTTTTCCACCATCTGGAAGCCCGGATTCGAATTGTCGAAACCGATCCAGATGAACAGCGACAGCACGAACGTGAAGACTGTCGTCAGCAGCGAAACATTGAGAACGTTGCGACGACCGAACGGACCGTTTGCATTCGTCAAAAGCAAGAGCACCACGCCGACGAGCGGCAGGAAGGTGACCGTTGAAAGAATAGGCCAATCGGTCATTACAGGGCACTCCCGAGCATCATCCAGGTAACAAGCCCGGCAATACCGATCAGCATCGCGAAGGCATAATGGTAGAGGTAACCGGATTGCAGACGAACGACACGGTTGGTCACATCAGTCACGCGCGCGGCAATTCCGTTGGGTCCGTAGTGGTCGATGACCGCGACGTCACCTTTTTTCCACAGGAAGCGGCCAAGCGCCTTTGCGGAGCGAACGAAGAGGAAGTCGTAGAGTTCGTCGAAATACCACTTGTTGAGCAGGAACTGGTAAAGGCCACGATGGGTCTCTGCCAGACGCTTCGGTGTTTCCGGCGACTTGATGTAGAAGTACCACGCCGTCACGAAACCAAGAGCCATTGCGATGAATGGGCTCCACTTGACCCACAGGGGAACGTGGTGGAACTCTTCGAGGATTTCGTTGGATGGAAGCGTGAACAGAGCGCCCTTCCAGAATTCCGCATATTCCTCGCCGAAGAAATGTCCTTCGAAGACGACGCCCGCGAGAACTGCACCAACGGTCAGAACGAAAAGCGGGATCAGCATGACCATCGGCGATTCATGGACGTGGTGCATGACGTCTGCGGAAGCGCGCGGCTTGCCGAAGAAGGTCAGAAACGCCAGACGCCAGGAATAGAAGCTGGTGAACAGAGCAGCGATGACAAGAAGCGCGAATGCGAAACCTGCGACAGCATTGTGAGACGCATAAGCGGATTCGATGATGACGTCCTTGGAGAAGAAACCGGCAAAACCGATCATCGTTCCCGGAATACCGACGCCCGTCAGCGCCAGCGTACCGACCGTCATCGTCCAGAAGGTGATGGGGATGTGCTTGCGCAGGCCACCCATGTGACGCATGTCCTGCTCGCCATCCACAGCGTGAATGACAGAACCGGCGCACAAGAACAGCAGTGCCTTGAAGAAGGCGTGCGTGAACAGGTGGAAAACGGCGGCACCGTAGGCGCCAACGCCCAGCGCCACAAACATGTAACCGAGCTGCGAACAGGTCGAATAGGCGATGACGCGTTTGATATCGTTCTGCACCAGACCGACAGTCGCGGCAAAGAAGGCCGTTATCGCGCCGACGAGGGTGACGACCGTCAGGGCATCCGGCGACAACTCAAAAATCGGCGACATACGGGCGACAAGGAAGACACCGGCTGTAACCATGGTCGCGGCGTGAATGAGCGCCGACACAGGTGTCGGGCCTTCCATCGCATCCGGCAACCAGGTGTGCAGCAGGAACTGCGCCGACTTACCCATGGAACCCATGAACAAGAGCAGGCAGACGCCGGTCAGCGCATGCGCCTTGTCCAGCTGCATGCCGAACAGGTTGATGACGACATCGGTGGACGCCGCGCCGTCGGCAGGCAGGTAGGTGCCAGCGGCCGCAAAAATCGTTTCGAAATTAACCGAGCCGAACAGCACGAACAGGCCTGAGATGCCGAGAAGGAAACCGAAATCGCCAACGCGGTTGACAATGAAGGCCTTCATGGCCGCAGCCGATGCGGACGGCTTCTTGTACCAGAAGCCGATCAGCAGGTACGACGCCAGACCAACGCCTTCCCAGCCGAAGAACATCTGCAGCAGGTTGTCGGATGTGACCAGCATCAGCATCGCAAAGGTGAAGAGCGACAGGTAGGCAAAGAAGCGTGGGCGATGCGGATCATGGTGCATGTAGCCGATCGAGTACATGTGAACCAGAGTGGAGACCGTATTGACGACCACGAACATCACGGCCGTCAGGGTGTCGATCCGGAATGCCCATTCGACGTCGATGCCGCCGGACTGGATCCAGCGCAGCACGGTGACCTTGATGACTTCGCCGGGCTCGTGGCTCAAAAGCGCCACGTTGATGAAAACCACCCACGACAAGATCGCCACGATGATCATCAGACCCGTGGTGACATATTCAGACGCCTTGGCACCGATGGAGCGACCGAAAAGGCCAGCGACCAGGAAACCGATCAGCGGAAGAAAGACGATAGCTTTGTAAATCATAGCCTTATCAGCCCTTCATCATATTGACGTCTTCCACGGCAATCGATCCGCGGTTGCGATAGAAGACAACGAGTATTGCAAGACCGATGGCAGCTTCCGCAGCCGCGACAGTCAGAATGAACAGAGCAAAGACCTGGCCGACGATATCGTTGAGGAACGACGAGAAGGCCACCATGTTGAGATTGACCGCGAGCAGGATCAATTCGATCGACATCAGAATGACGATGACGTTCTTACGGTTGAGAAAGATACCGAAGATGCCGATCGTGAAGAGGACCGCGCTGACCGTGAGGTAATGGGAAAGACCGATTTCCATAATATGATTTTCCTTGGATCCGTTCGCGCCTTAGATGCCCTGACCCGGCTTGACCTTGACCGTTGTCACGGCAGTCTTCGGGTCGCGACCAACCTGCGTTGCAATGTCCTGTCGCTTGATGTCGGTGCGATGACGCAGCGTCAGCACAATGGCGCCGATCATGGCCACCAGCAGCACGAGACCGGCAAGCTGGAAGAAGTAGACGTAGTTCGTGTAGAGCACGTCGCCGAGTGCTGCCGTATTGGCGCGCTCCAGCGGGTTCGGGATCGGCATGGTGATGGACTTCGCCGCCTGCGGGTTGAGCACGCTGCCACCCACGACGATGATCAGTTCCGCCGCCAGAATGATACCGATCAACGCACCCACCGGCGCATATTGCAGCACGCCCGAGCGCAACTCTGCAAAATCCACATCCAGCATCATGACGACGAAGAGGAACAGCACCGCCACGGCGCCGACATAAACCACAAGCAGGATCATGGCGAGGAATTCAGCGCCCGTCAGCAGGAAGAGAGCGGCTGCGTTGAAAAAGGTCAGAATGAGGAACAGCACCGAATGAACGGGGTTCTTTGAAGCAATGACCATGAACGCAGACGCCACGGCGACGAAAGCGAAAATGTAAAAGAATACAGCGTGCAGACCCATGTTGGTGCCTTTTTGTCCTCACCGGACAAACGCGACCCTGAAGCCGCATGCCCGTTTCGTTCCCGCCAGCGATAACCGACGGGCATTGACTGTTTTACCCTCTCCGAAGCACTGCCCCGAAGATATCATGCTGCCTTAACGGTAAGGCGCATCCAGAGCAAGGTTGCGAGCGATTTCACGTTCCCAACGGTCGCCATTATCAAGAAGACGCTGCTTGTCGAAATACAGCTCCTCACGGGTTTCCGTCGCAAATTCGAAGTTCGGACCCTCGACGATGGCGTCGACAGGGCATGCTTCCTGGCAGAAGCCGCAATAGATGCATTTTACCATGTCGATATCGTAACGAACCGTGCGGCGCGTGCCGTCGTTGCGGCGTGGGCCAGCTTCGATGGTGATGGCCTGGGCAGGACAGATCGCTTCGCATAGCTTGCAAGCGATACAGCGCTCCTCGCCGTTGGGATAACGGCGCAAAGCATGTTCGCCACGGAAGCGCGGGCTGACCGGTCCCTTTTCAAAGGGATAGTTTACCGTCGCCTTCTGTTTGAAGAAGTGACGCATCGTCAGGAAGAAGGCGCCAACGAATTCCTTGAGGAACAGCGAATTGACGGCTTGTGAAAGACTGGCCATCTCAACCTCCAAATCTACAAGCGAGGACTAAGGACATCTTATGCCCCCGCCGTCAGCTTGAGTACGAATGCAACAATCACGACCATGGCGAGCGACAGGGGAAGGAAGACCTTCCAGCCGAGACGCATCAACTGGTCATAGCGGTAACGTGGAACAAATGCCTTCACCAAGCCGAACATGAAGAAGACCATGCCAGCCTTCAGCGCAAACCAGATGATACCCGGCACCCAGTTGAGGAACCAGACATCAACGATAGGAAGCCAGCCGCCAAGGAACAGGATGGTCGTCAGGCAGCACATCAGAACGATGGCAGCATATTCGCCCAACATGAACATCATGTACGGGGTTGAGCCATACTCTACCATGTGACCGGCCACAAGTTCCGATTCCGCTTCCGGCAAATCGAACGGTGGACGGTTAGTCTCAGCCAGCGCCGAGATGAAGAAGACGATGAACATCGGGAACAGCGGCAACCAGTGCCAATCCAGGAACGACGCCGGAAGACCAAGCGACGTACCGATACCGGAATGCTGGGCATTCACGATATCCGTCAGGTTCAGCGAACCGACGCAGAGCAGAACGGTGACGATGACAAGGCCGATGGAGACTTCGTAGGACACCATTTGTGCGGCAGAACGAAGCGCACCGAGAAACGGATACTTCGAGTTCGAGGCCCAGCCACCCATGATGATGCCGTAGACTTCCAGCGATGAAATCGCAAAGATATAGAGAATGCCGACATTGATGTTGGCAATCACCCAGCCATTCGCAAACGGGATAACCGCATAGGTCGCGAGCGCCAGTGTCACGGCAACCAAGGGCGCCAGCAGGAACACGGCCTTGTTGGCACCGGACGGAATGACCGGCTCTTTCAAAATGAACTTCAAAAGGTCGGCGAACGACTGGAAAAGACCGAAAGGACCGACGACGTTCGGACCACGGCGCAGTTGTACAGCCGCCCAGATTTTACGGTCTGCGAGCAGAAGGAAGGCGATCGACACCAGCAATAAAACAAGAAGCAGCAGGGACTGGCCGACAATAATCAGCGCGGGCCAGACGTAGCTCCAGAAAAACGATTCCATAGTCCCCTACCCTTACTCTGCCGCAGCCTTGAAGTTGTTGCGGGCCAATGCGGAACATTCGGCCATCACGGCGGACGCTCTCGCAATCGGGTTCGTCAAATAAAAATCCTTAACCGGCGAGCCAAAGCCTGCCTTGTTGAGGGTGCCACCCTGGTTCGCCAGCGCTTCAATTCCCGCAACGTCGGCCACGGCAATTTCATCAGCATCGGCAAAATGCGGATGCGCGATGTAAAGCTGGGCACGCAGTGCAGAGAGAGAATCAAACGGCAGCTTATGACCGAGAACGTCGGACAGTGCCCGCAGGATCGCCCAGTCTTCGCGGGCTTCACCCGGTGCGAAACCGGCGCGGTTGCCCATCTGCACGCGTCCTTCGGTGTTGACCCAGATACCGGACTTTTCGGTATAGGCCGCACCCGGCAGAATGACATCGGCGGCCATTGCGCCAGCGTCGCCATGCGAACCAATATAGACGGTCAGCTTTGCGGTCTTTGTCGAGAGATCGATCTCATCCGCACCGAGCAGGAAGAGAACATCCGACGAGGCCACGATCGATGCAGCATTGGCCGACTTGTCCGCCGGTACGAAGCCGATATCCAGACCACCAACGCGGGCGGCAGCTGTATGCAGAACAGAGAAGCCGTTCCATTCAGCCGAGATGACACCCACGGAAACGGCAAGCTTTGCAGCCGCAGCCAGCACGGCCGCTCCGTCTTCACGCGAGATCGCGCCCTGCCCGACGATGATCATCGGGTTCTTTGCTGCCTTTAGCTTTTCAACGAAGCTATGCGAACCGGAAGCCAGGTCAGACAGAGTGTCCGTGCCCGAGCCGAGGTATTCGTATTCGTAACGCAGTTCGCTCGCTTCGCCGATAACCGCAATCGGGAATCCGCCACGACGCCAGCGCTTGCGAATGCGCGCGTTGAGGACGGATGCCTCATAGCGTGGATTGGATCCGATGATCAGCAGCGCGTCGGCATGTTCGATGCCTTCGATCGTTGCGTTGAACAGGTAGCTTGCGCGACCGAGCGATGGATCGAGGGCCGCGCCATCCTGACGGCAATCGACATTGGTCGAACCGAGCGATGCGAGCAGCGTCTTGAGCGCAAACATTTCTTCGACGGATGCCAGATCACCAGCGATAGCGCCGATCTTTTCACCGGATGTGGCGGCAACGGCAGCCGTGATCGCGCCGAAGGCTTCGCCCCATGTGGCAGGCTGCAAGCGGCCATCCTTGCGGACGTAAGGCTTGTCGAGACGCTGGGTCTTGAGGCCGTCCCAAATGAAGCGGCTCTTGTCGGAAATCCACTCTTCGTTGATCGCTTCGTTGACACGCGGCATGACGCGCATGACTTCGCGACCACGGGTATCGACACGGATGGCGGAGCCGAGCGCATCCATCACATCGATGGTTTCGGTTTTGCCGAGTTCCCATGGACGCGCGGTGAACGCGAAAGGCTTGGAGGTCAGAGCACCGACCGGGCACAGGTCAACGACGTTGCCCTGAAGCTCAGACGTCATCGCCTGCTCAAGGTATGTCGTGATCTCGGCATCCTCGCCGCGACCGATCAGACCGAGTTCGGAAATGCCGGCGACTTCCGTGGTGAAGCGAACGCAGCGTGTGCAGTGAATACAGCGGTTCATCACCGTCTTGACGAGCGGTCCGATGTATTTGTCTTCCACGGCGCGCTTGTTTTCGGAATAGCGCGAGCCAGGAATACCAAAGGCCATCGCCTGGTCCTGCAGGTCGCATTCGCCACCCTGGTCACAGATCGGACAATCGAGCGGATGGTTGATGAGCAGGAATTCCATCACGCCTTCGCGGGCCTTCTTGACCATCGGCGTGTTGGTGAAAACTTCCGGCAATTCGCCGTTCGGGCCGCCGCGAATATCGCGTACGCCCATGGCGCAGGAAGCAGCGGGCTTTGGAGGTCCGCCCTTTACCTCGATGAGACACATGCGACAGTTACCCGCCACGGACAAACGCTCGTGGAAACAAAAGCGAGGAACTTCGGCACCAGCCTCCTCGCACGCTTGCAACAGCGTGAAATGATCCGGAACTTCGATCTCTTTACCGTCAACCTTGAGCTTTGTCATGGTCCTACTTACGTCCTGTTGCCTGTCCGTCGCGCATCTGAATGCGGTAAAGGACAAATCCTGATGGCATCCGGCTGAGACTCAAAAAGCGCCAGACACTTTAACGATGTCAGGGACCGGTACACCCGATCCCCGCCCCTCGCAACACCCTTTGGGTGTTACTTTGGCCGGTGTTACTCGGCAGCCTCAAGCACAGCGCCATCATCCATGGCCCTGTAGGTATATTCATCGATCCGCTTTTCGATTTCCGGACGGAAATTGCGGATCAGCGCCTGGACAGGCCATGCGGCTGCATCACCCAGCGCACAGATGGTGTGGCCTTCGATCTGCTTCGTGACTTCGAACAGCATATCGATCTCACGCTTCTGCGCGTTGCCCTTCACCATGCGCTCCAGCACGCGCCACATCCAGCCCGTACCTTCGCGGCAAGGGGTGCACTGGCCGCAGCTTTCGTGCTTGAAGAAGGCCGCGATCCGGGCGATGGCCTTGATGACGTCGGTGGACTTGTCCATGACGATCATGCCGCCCGTGCCGAAAGACGACTTTACGTCGCGCATGCCGTCGAAGTCCATGATGGCGTCCTTCATGTCCTCACCGCGAACGATGGGGCACGATGCGCCGCCTGGAATGACGCCGAGAAGATTGTCCCAGCCGCCACGAATACCACCACAGTGACGCTCGATCAGTTCCTTGAAGGACAGGCCCAGCGCATCTTCGAAGGTGCAGGGACGCTCGACATGGCCAGAGACCATGAACAGCTTCGTGCCGACGTTGTTCGGACGGCCGATGGAGGAGAACCACGAGGCACCACGACGCAAGATAGTCGGTGCAACGGCGATCGATTCGACGTTGTTGACCGTGGTCGGGCAGCCGTAGAGGCCCATATTGGCCGGGAACGGAGGCTTGAGGCGCGGCTGGCCCTTCTTGCCTTCCAGGCTTTCGAGAAGCGCCGTTTCCTCACCGCAGATGTAAGCGCCTGCGCCATGGTGAACGTAGACGTCGAAATCCCAGCCGTTCTTGTTGTTCTTGCCGAGCAGACCGGCGTCGTAGCATTCGTCGATGGCAGCCTGAAGGGCTTCGCGTTCGCGCATATATTCACCGCGAACATAGATGTAAGCGGTGTGTGCGCTCATGGCGAAGCCGGCGATCACGCAGCCTTCGATCAGCGTGTGCGGATCGTGGCGCAGGATTTCGCGGTCCTTGCAGGTACCGGGCTCTGATTCGTCGGCGTTGACGACGAGATAATGCGGACGGCCGTCGCTTTCCTTCGGCATGAAGGACCATTTCAGGCCAGTCGGGAAGCCAGCACCACCACGACCACGAAGGCCGGATGCCTTCATTTCGTTGATGATCCAGTCACGTCCCTTTTCGATGATCTGCTTTGTGCCATCCCAATGACCGCGCGCAAGCACACCCTTCAGCGAGGTATCCTTGAGGCCGTAGAGATTGGTAAAGATGCGATCCTGATCTTTTAACATGCTTGACCTCTCTACAGCGGCTTCTTGCCGAAGACCCTGATATATTCGGCTTCGCCACCCTTGGCGAGCGCCTCGGCCTGACGTACCCAATCATCGCGATCGATACGGCCCTTGAAATTCAGATAACCATCGACCCACTCACGTTCCTCGGCAGACCAACCGGCAACCTGCATGTATGTGAAGATGCCGAGCTCGTTGAGCGTCGCCTCGATCTTCGGACCGACGCCGGAAATCAGCTTCAGATCGTCGGCCTTTGCAGGACGCTCGATCTTGGCCGGACGGTTCTTGTCTTCCAGCGATGGCTTGAGAGAGGTTTTCGTCTCGCCAGACCCTTCCTTGGCCGCATCCTTGGCATTGCTTTCGGACGCCTTGGGATCGGTAACAGGTGTCTTCAGCTTCGCGTCGGACTCTGCTGCAGTCGTTGTCGGCTTCGCCGCTTCGGACGGTACAGGTGCCGCTGCTGGCGCCGCGGCAGCAGGCGCCTCAACTGGCTTGTCGAGATTGGAACGATCCGGCTTTGTCTCTTCGGTCAACGTCGTGAGCGGGCCGATTGGAGCCGACAGGTGACGGTCGATCTGCGGACCCGGCTTGACGGTGTCGCCCTTGCCTGCTTCGAACGTGTCGATGATCTCTTCCAGGCGCTCGGGCGTCAGGTCTTCATACGCGTCCTTGAAGATGATGACCATCGGTGCATTGACGCAGGCACCCTGACATTCGACCTCTTCCCATGACAGCGTGCCGCTCTCATTGGGCGTCAGTGGATCATGGTGGATCTTGTGACGACAAACGTCCATCAGCGCTTCGGAACCGCGCAGCATGCAGGGCGTGGTGCCACAGACCTGAATGTGAGCCCTTGTGCCGACAGGCTTGAGCTGGAACTGCGTATAGAAGGTCGCAACCTCGAGCACACGGATATAAGCCATATCCAGCATGTCCGCGATTTTTTCGATACAGGCGCGGGTAACCCAGCCATCCTGCTCCTGTGCACGCATCAATAGCGGGATCACCGCTGACTGTTGGCGTCCCTCAGGGTATTTCTGGATCGTTTTTTCCGCCCACGCGATGTTGTCCGCGTTAAACGCGAAACTCGCGGGCTGGACCTGATCTTCAGCTAGTCGACGAACGGACATACTTCCTCACGCCTCATCAGTTTAACGACTCGCACCGCGATCTCGTCACCGTGACGAACTCGCAGGCATAGGCCGTTTTGTCTTTTTGCATGAACACAATGAATTTTCCGCCATTGGGAAGCGAGGATTTGATCTCGTATCCCTGCGACAGAAGTTGTTTGACAGATGATGAACCGCCGCTCGCCTGCGAAGACACACCGTCGTCCGCCGTCTGGGCGAAAACAGGTGCGGTCGCGGCGACAAGAGCCAACATGGCCAGCGGCAAACGCATCAGCGATCAACCTCCCCGAACACGATGTCCAGAGAGCCGAGAACCGCCGTCACGTCGGCGAGCTGGTGGCCCTTGCAAAGGTAATCCATCGCCGCCAGATGCGCAAAACCCGGAGCGCGAATCTTGCAGCGATACGGCTTGTTCGAACCATCGGCGACCACATAGACGCCGAACTCACCCTTTGGCGCTTCGACGGCTGCGTACACTTCGCCGGCTGGAACGTGATAGCCTTCGGTGTAAAGCTTGAAGTGGTGGATCAGCGCTTCCATCGAACGCTTCATCTCGCCACGCTTCGGCGGCACGACCTTGCCATCGAGAGACGAAACCGCGCCGATGCGGTGCTTGCCCTGCAAAAGCTCGACGCACTGCTTCATGATCTTGATCGATTCGCGCATTTCCTGCATGCGGATCAGATAGCGGTCATAACAGTCGCCATTCTTGCCGACGGGAATGTCGAATTCGAGATCGGAATAGCACTCGTAAGGCTGCGCACGGCGCAAGTCCCATGCAGCACCCGAACCGCGAACCATGACGCCGGTAAAGCCCCAGGCAAACGCATCTTCCAGCGACACAACACCGATATCGACGTTACGCTGCTTGTAGATGCGGTTATCGGTCAAAAGACCTTCGACATTGTCGAGGAAGGTGATGAACGGATCGCACCATTTGCCGATATCATCCACCAGTTCAGGCGGCAGATCCTGATGGACACCACCTGGGCGGAAGTAAGCCGCGTGCAGACGAGCGCCAGACGCGCGCTCATAGAACACCATGAGCTTTTCGCGCTCTTCGAAGCCCCAGACCGGCGGCGTCATGGCGCCGACGTCCATGGCCTGGGTCGTGACGTTCATGATGTGCGAGAGAATGCGGCCGATTTCCGAAAACAGAACGCGGATCAACTGACCACGCATCGGAATTTCCAGACCGAGAAGCTTTTCCACGGCGAGCGAGAAAGCGTGCTCCTGGTTCATCGGCGCAACGTAATCCAGGCGGTCGAAATAGGGCAGCGCCTGAAGATAGGTCTTGGTCTCGATCAGTTTTTCGGTGCCGCGGTGCAACAGGCCGATATGCGGATCGACCCGCTCCACGACTTCACCGTCGAGTTCGAGGACGAGACGCAACACGCCGTGCGCGGACGGGTGTTCCGGGCCGAAGTTGATCGTGAAATTGCGAACGTTATGTTCTGTCATGGCTTGGCCTTTTCATCGCCCGGAAGAACATAGTCTGTTCCTTCCCAAGGGGAGAGAAAGTCGAAATTACGGAATTCCTGCTTCAGTTCGACCGGCTCGTAGAGAACGCGCTTCAACACGTCGTCATAGCGCACTTCCACAAAGCCAGTGACCGGAAAATCCTTGCGCAGCGGATGACCTTCAAAACCATAGTCGGTCAGGATGCGGCGCAGATCGGAATGGCCTTCGAAGGGAATGCCATACATATCCCATGCTTCGCGCTCGAACCATTCCGCGCCGATAAACACAGATGTCGCGGATGGCACGGCTTCGTCTTCTGCCGCCTGAAGCTTGATGCGGACACGCAGGTTCTGGCGTGGCGACAGCAGGTGGTAGACGACATCGAAGCGCTTTTCGCGGCTCGGCCAGTCGACACCACAGATGTCGATGATATTGACGAAACCGCACTGCACGTCATCACGCAGGAACGTCAAGAGCGCGAGAATGTTATCCGGTGTCGTAGTCAGCGTCAGCTCGCCGTAGGCAATGACGGACGATTCCAGCAGGGAACCGCGCACCTCATTCACATAGGCCGAGAGATCATTGAGAGCTTCGCTCATTTATCAGTCCTCTGCCCTTAACGCTCGATCGTACCGGTACGCCGGATCTTCTTTTGCAGCAAAAGCACGCCGTACAGCAGTGCTTCCGCCGTGGGGGGACAGCCCGGCACATAGATATCGACCGGCACCACACGATCGCAGCCGCGCACGACGGCGTAGGAATAGTGATAGTAACCGCCGCCATTGGCGCAGGAACCCATGGAAATGACGTAACGTGGCTCCGGCATCTGGTCATAGACCTTGCGAAGCGCGGGCGCCATCTTGTTGGTCAGCGTGCCCGCAACGATCATTACGTCCGACTGGCGCGGTGACGCGCGCGGGGCAACGCCGAAGCGTTCCATGTCGTAACGCGGGCCGGAAGCCTGCATCAGGCCTTCAACGGCGCAACAGGCCAGACCAAACTGCATCCACATCAACGAACCGGTGCGCGCCCAGGTGATCAACTCATCCGTGGACGTGACCAGAAAACCCTTGTCGGCAAGCTCGTCGTTGATTTCGGTAAAATAGCCATCATCACTGCCAACAGGCTTGCCTGTGGCCGGATCGATGATGCCCTTGGGCTTTTGTGCGACAAGCGTGGTGTCGTTTGAAACTACGCCCATTCGAGTGCCCCCTTCTTCCATTCGTAGATAAAGCCGATGGTGAGAACGCCGAGGAACACCATCATGGACCAGAAGCCAAACCAGCCGATTTCACCGAAGGACACGGCCCACGGGAATAGGAACGCGACTTCCAGATCGAAGATGATGAACAGGATCGACACCAGATAGAAGCGAATGTCGAACTTCATACGGGCATCGTCGAAAGCATTGAAGCCGCACTCGAATGCGGAGAGCTTTTCCGGGTCCGGATTCTTGTAGGCAACGGCAAAAGGCGCAATCAACAGCGCCAGACCGATGACAAGCGCGATACCAATGAAGATTGCGATCGGAATGTAGGAACTGAGGAGTTCAGTCATTGTCTCTTCCTTGCCCGACCGAGCGTCGAGCATGCCCTGTCTGGACAGTGGAATCCATAGGGCCGAAATTATGTTGCAACGCCGCTGTGGTTATCGCAGCCACGCTCTCTCTGCAAGAGATTAAGTGTCATTTCAAGCCAATCGTGACCGGGATATGTCATTCTATCGGCGCAATATACCAGCCGCATCAAGCCGAAATATCGCTAACCACTTCAATCGATTAGAGAATATCGCAATTGCGAGAGAACGCGAAGCTTTCCATAAATTTGTACGCAAAACGGCAGGAAAACGGCCAAGGAAACATGATCAAAACAGGCAAGAAATGCTATAGCCGGACGCGATATGAAGACGCGATTCACACGTCGTGACGACTGCTGAACTACGGAGGGGAAGAGAAGGACGTCACGGAGACAAAATTCCCCGCATGCTCTATTTTGGGAGCAAACAATATGTTTGTAGAGGAATAAAATGGCGCGAGTGACGGGGCTCGAACCCGCGACCTCCGGCGTGACAGGCCGGCACTCTAACCAACTGAGCTACACCCGCGCATTTTAAGGATCATTGCGATCCGTAGACTTCGAGGAAGGAATGGCGCGAGTGACGGGGCTCGAACCCGCGACCTCCGGCGTGACAGGCCGGCACTCTAACCAACTGAGCTACACCCGCACATTCCCAAAAAGACTGGCCGAAACCCGCCTTACGAACTCGCCTCGGCTGTTCGTTGAGCGGCTAACTAAGGCGTTCGTGTTGGAGTGTCAAGCAAGTTTCACGACAAAAGAATAGGCTAGTGCATTTTGCATTCTCAAACGTCTGATCAAGCCGGGTTTCCCCGCGTTTTGCGCTCTTCTTTTTTTTTAGCCAGTGGAAGTGAGACTTATCCACAGACGCAAAGTTTTCATCCAAAACCAATCCCAGGCTGCCCCTCTGCCCCGTCACAGCCCATGGAGATTCGCGCGCCCTTTCGACACTGATGGGGGCTCGGCATGCTGCGGGGGCAATTCCCCGTCCACACAAAATTCGAAAAAAACAAAAAAACTTCACAAAGGCTCTTGCGGTTTTTTTCCGTTACCAATACATCACGGCCACCGACGCGGCAGACATGATCTGCGGGACGCGACGGGCGATTAGCTCAGTTGGTAGAGCGCCTCGTTTACACCGAGGATGTCGGCGGTTCGAGTCCGTCATCGCCCACCATTCTCCAAAGATTAAATATTGGAACACTGAAGCGGCTCATGGTCCGCCTGCGCGTGGAGCCGTTGATCCACCTCAATCCCATGAACATAGAGACTTTATCCGCGTGAAACCCATAGGTTTCGACGATTTTCTCCCTATATTTCAGCAAATGGTAAGAGTGTTCGTTTTGGCACATAGCAAATGCTTGTGAGCACTCAATTATGACGGATGATATTTAGGGTTTTTCAATAATTTCGCGCACATATTAGCGTACCGACTTCATGATGAAGGCGGATCTGTGGGATGTAACCATGTTTATAAACTCTGTCGTCACGCTGGCGCTGATTGCGCTGCCTATCTATGTCTTTTTTCGCTGGGTTCAGTACGACTCGGAAAGGCAGGACAGGCAGAAATAGGGACATCAATCCTCCCCTGCCCTTCCCCGCCAATTTCAGCCGTCCGCTGGATGTCCCGATGTGGTGAACGCGCCGCCTTGGTAGATCACAGCCGGATCTTTCGGGTCTTCCTTGCCGAATTCAGCAATAATCTCAGCGCGCCATTTCGATGAGCTATCCCTTGGTTTCCAACCCAGGAAGGATGTGTTGCTGTTGTCCCACCAGCTCTCGCGATTGTCGGACGCGCCATAGACAATGGCGTGCCCGAGACGCGGGGCGTCGAAACCGTGGGCGCACAGCGACACCAGATCGCCGATACTGAGCCATGTCGCCAGCATGCGGGTGTTGAGCGGCTTCGGCGTGCAGGAGCCGATCCGCACCGACAGGGTTTCCTGTCCGAACTTGTCGAAATAATAGCTTGCGAGATCCTCACCGAAGCATTTTGAGACGCCATAGAGGGTGTCGGGCCTGACAGGCGAATGGCTGTCGAGCTTCTGGTCTCGCGTGTGGAAACCGATCGTGTGGTTGGAACTGGCGAAGATGATGCGCGGCTGGCCATTGTGGCGTGCAGCTTCATACAGGTTGTAGACGCCCTCGATGTTGCCTTTCAGGATCAACTCGAACGGCCGCTCCACCGAGATGCCACCAAGGTGGATGATACCATCAACACCAGCGACGGCCTGATTGACCTCGGTGCGATTGGAAAGATCGCATTTCACGAAGCTTTCATGCGCGGCGAGATCGCTGATATCGACCATGTCCGACAGCACGACAGTTTCCGCCAATCCGGTCAGAAGTGGACGAATGACTGTGCCTACACCGCCTGCGGCGCCGGTCAACAATAGTTTTTTCAGCATGCTTCCTCCCCATCGAAATCAAAATCGTCAGTCGGTTTGTGATCATACATAATTTTGTTCGTTATCTTACCTCTACGCCTAAGAGGTCTATTTGTTCAAGGCCGAGGATTTTGCCTGTATCCCTGTCGATGGCACCAAGAATACTTTTCCAGAACGGCATTTTCCGCTTTCTCCTTCCTGAAAATCACGACGCCAAACCTCTCAACTCATATGATAAATTCTTGACGAAGATCATATCTCGATTATCATCGCGACAAAGATACAATCGGAGAGACACGTTTCATGGCTATGGATCCGCAAGAACTCAAGGTCGCGCTCGGCGCGGGGCTTCTTTCCTTCCCCGTCACGCCCTTTACCCAGAATGGCGACTTCAACGAAAAGCCTTATCTGGATCATGTCGGCTGGCTGTCCGGTTTCGATGCATCCGTGTTGTTTGCGGCTGGTGGAACGGGTGAGTTCTTTTCTCTGGCGCCAGACGAAGTCGCAACCGTCGTCAAGGCAGCGAAGTCTGCTGCCGGGTCCGTTCCCATCGTTTCGGGCTGCGGTTACGGCACCAAGATGGCCATACAGATCGCTCAGGGCGCTGAAGAAGCAGGGGCGGACGGCATCCTCTTGCTGCCGCATTATCTGATGGATGCCTCGCAGGCAGGACTGTACGCGCATATTAAGGCTGTGTGTGATTCCATCTCCATCGGCGTCATGGTCTACAACCGAGACAATTCCATTCTGACGGCGGAAACGCTCCAGAAGCTCTGTGACAACTGCCCCAACCTCGTGGGCTTTAAAGATGGGTCCGGTGACATCGGCTTGGTGCGCAAGATCACGGCGACGATTGGCGACCGCCTGACCTATCTCGGTGGCATGCCGACAGCCGAATTGTTCGCTGATGCCTATCTGGGCGCGGGCGTGACGACTTATTCGTCTGCCGTTTTCAACTTCGTGCCGGAACTTGCCCAGACATTCTACAAAGCCTTGCGTGCAGGCGACAGGACGACCACCGACCGCATTCTCATTGATTTCTTCTATCCGTTCATGGCGATTCGTAATCGCCAGAAGGGTTATGCAGTGTCCGCGATCAAGGCAGGTGTACGCCTTCTTGGCTTTGATGCCGGACCGGTGCGGGCACCACTGACGGATCTGACCGAGGAAGAAGTCGAAATGCTGAAGACCCTGATGGAGCCCTACACGTCATGAAGATCGATGCGGTTCGGACTCACCTGCTGGATTATAAGCTTGGCCATGCCTTTGAAAGCGCGTCGATGCGCTTCGACCGCCGTATTCACTGTCTTGTCGAGATCATCTGTGACGACGGAACCGTAGGCTGGGGCGAATGCCTCGGCCCAGCCAAACCGAATGCGGCCGTTGTTGCCGCATACACTCCTCACCTGATCGGCAAGGATCCGCTCGATATCGAGGTCATCTGGCATCAGCTTTATAATCTGCTGCGCGATCAGGGTCAGCGTGGCCTGACGGTCACGGCATTGAGTGGTATCGATATCGCGCTGTGGGATATCAAGGGTAGGCGTTTCGGCACGTCGATTTCGCGTCTGCTGGGTGGTCGCTTCCGTGAAAGCGTAAAAGCATACGCCACCGGGTCTTTCCGCAAGGACGGCGTCGATGCCGTATCGGACGTTGCGGCGGAAGTCGCCGGATATGCGGCGCAAGGGTTTCACGCCGTCAAGATCAAGATCGGCTTCGACGTGGCGGAGGATGTCGCGGTCATCAAGGCCGCGCGAGAATCGGTCGGCCCAGATGTGCGTATCATGATCGATGCCAATCATGGCTACGATGCGCTGGAAGCGATCGAGGTCGGCAAGGCGCTAGCACCCTTAGGCATCGATTGGTTCGAAGAGCCCGTGGTGCCCGAGCAACTGGATGCCTATCAGGCCGTTCGCGCTGGCCAGCCCATTCCGGTCGCTGGCGGTGAAACATGGCATGGCCGTTATGGCATGCGCGCACCGCTGGAAAGCCGGGCAGTCGATATTCTCCAGCCTGACCTTGCTGGAAGCGGCGGTTTTTCCGAAACCAGGCGCATCACCGATCTTGCGACGCTCTACGGTGTTCGCGTGGTTCCGCATGTCTGGGGCACAGGCGTCGCAATCGCTGCGGCTTTGCAGTTCATGGCCTATCTGCCGCCAGACCCTGCCCGGCGCAACCCACGCCCGCCTATTCTTGAATTTGACCGGACCGAAAACCCCTACCGTCAGGCGGTGCTGACCAGCCCGCTGGATCACGTCGACGGCGTGGTGCAGATACCGGATGGACCTGGTCTGGGCATTGAGATCAATCGCGACGCGCTTGAGAAGTATTCGTTGAAGGACGCGTAATCTTCAAGGGAAGGAATGACGATCAAAAAAGCCGGGCGTCCCATTCGACGTCCGGCTTTTTGTTTGATGTATCGGTACTCTCGATGTCGTCATCCCTGCCTTCATGGCGCGGATGACGCGGTATGTCACGGATCAGTTCTTGCCCTTCAGATCGACCGGGAAGAACAGCGTCTCACCGGACGAATCGTCCACGCCGTCATTGTCCGTCACTGCAAAAGCCTTGCCGGACTTGTCGAAGGCGAAACCTTCCAGCTTGTCGACGACGTAACCGTTTGTCTGAGCCTTCAAATCTGGCAGGAAGTCGTGGACTTGGGTTTTCCTGACCAGCGGCAGTTCGCCGCCGATCTTGGCAGGCTTCAGCTCGGACAGATCGACGCTGTAGAGCTTCTTGATCTTTGCCTTGTCACCAATCTGGTTGTCGCGCTCGACGATATAGACCTTGTCGCCGTGGGCGGTGATTTCGGAAAGACCGACCCAACCTTGCGCGGTCTTGTCCAGCGGGTAGTGCACGGCGCCCCATTCCTTGGACTTCAGATTGTAGGACACGAGCTTGACCATGCCCTTTTCTGCCTTGCCCCAGTCTCGCTGGACGGCCATCCACAGGGTGGCGTCGTCGCCTGTACCAATCATGGTGATGCCTTCGAAACCGAATCGGGTCTCGTCTTCCAGCAATTCCTTGGGAAGCGCAATTTCGGCCTTGATCTCGCCCTTAGCATTGACGTTGTAGACGGCATGCGGCACGAGCTTTTCGCTGTTGCCTTCGGAGGCAACCCAGAAGCCGCCCTTGCCATCGAGCGTGATGCCCTCCATATCCAGCTTCTGCGCTGCCAAGCCATCGCGCTTCACCCGCGACACACTGGTGATGAGGGCCGGTTTTTTGGTCGCATCGATCGTGTAGATGGAAGGCTGGTTACCGTAAACGGAGTCAGAGATGGCATAGAGGATGCCGTCCTTGTCGGCATCGCCGACGAGACCGGAAACGGCGCCCCAGCCGATGGGCGCTCCGTCGACCGTCTCCGACACGAGCTGCGGATAGGCCGCCTCGCCTTCGGCACGCGCGTAGATCATGACATGTGAACGAGCGCCGCCATCTGCCACCAGATCGGCCTCATTGGCGGTGATGAGAAGGTTGCGCGCTGGAATGGCAACGGCACCTTCCGGCGAGATGCCGGATGGAAGCAGTTGTGTCAATTGCGGCTCGCTGCCGGTGTCCTTGTAGACGCCAACGACGGAGGCGCGCTCTGCCAGAACGAAGATATACGTGTCACCGCCGAACGTCGCCACCTCCAGGCCTTCAGGCTCGATGCCCTTCGCCTTGGAACGCTTTTCGGGGTAATGGCCGATGGCAGCAACGGCCTGTTCCAGCGAAGCGCCCGCCTCATAGATCAGCTTGCCGGTCTTGTCGAAGATGGTGAAACCACGTGATCCGCCTTCCCAATCGCCCTCGTTGGCGATGACGATGCGGTTATCGTCCAGCCACTTCACGGCATCTGGCTCGCGCTTTCGGCCTTTTTGGCTGTCGGTAAACGTCAACTGGCCATCTGTCTTGGCATCGATGCCTTCCAGATCGACCGTGCTGGCCGAGAAATGGCTCGTGACCTTGCCGCTCTTGCCATCGACAATGACGATATGGTTGTTCTCCTGAAGTGTCAGGGCGATCTCACCCCTGGAATTGATCGAGACGAATTCCGGTTCAGGATCCTCAGGCGCGATGTCCGCTAGACCGGTGACATCGATCTTCTTCAGTGTCGAGCAATCTGCAGCGCCATTCTTTAGGCCAACTGTGACCAGGAAGCCAGCGGGCATTTGCGGTAGAGCGCCGTCATTCACCTTTTCATCGCGCTCGTTTTCGATAGCGATTGCCACAAAGCTCTTGTCCGGGGAAACGGCAACCGAATCGGGCTGGCCGCCGAGATCACAGCTCGCCTCGATGGTTTTGGTGGCGATATCGACCGTCACGAGCTTGCCAGATGGCTTGGTGAAGCTCTCCGACGTATTGACGCCAGCCAGCACCTTCGAGCCGGTCGCAACCACCGAGGTCGGCTCGCCATCCATCATCAACGCCCCAAGTGCCTTCGGCGTCTTTGGATCCTGGATGTCGATGAAGCCGATACCACCCAGAGGGCTGTCCGAATAAATCAGCGTGTTGCCGTCTTCGCTTGCCGTAATGATTTCGGCAGATGTGACCGTCTTCTCGTCCTTATCAGAGGGAAGGTTCAAAGCCACGGGGAACGAGGCGATGCGGTTGAAAACCGGCTCAGCTGCCGCAGGACATGCAGCAGATGCGAAAAGTGCTGCGGTGAGTGCCGCACTGGAAAAGCGAAATGTCATAGTGTCCCCTTCAATGCATTTGTAGATGCCTGCAAGGGCTTCTGCGGCATGCACGTGACAGCCACGTGACAATAAGAACCTGCTGAAAAACAAAAAGCCCGGCATAGCCGGGCTTTCTGCATTTTATTCGGCCGCATTTTGTAAATCTTACAAAGAGCCAAATTTTCCTCGTGTCTCTTGGATATCAAGCCCGCGCGCCGCACGCACGGACCGTCCAGAAAAAATTACGAGTTAACCGCGTCCTTCAGGCCCTTGCCTGCAGAGAACTTGGGAACGTTGCGAGCCGGGATATCGACTTCTGCACCCGTAGATGGGTTACGGCCCTTGGAGGCTTCGCGGCGGCTTACGGTGAAGCTGCCGAAGCCAGCGAGACGGATGTCGCCACCAGCCTTCAGTTCGCCCTGTACAGTTTCGAATACAGCATCCACAGCGGAAGCAGCATCAGCCTTCGTAAGACCAGCCTTTTCGGCAACTGCAGAGACGAGCTCGTTCTTGTTCATGTTTCCACCCCTTTCAATGGTTTGAAACGACTCAAATAAAGTCGGCGCAGAATACGAATGCATTCGCGCACCGCAACTCAAAAGCGCTGGAATGGCCTGAAAAACAAGGGGTCTACCGATATTTTCACAAAAAAAGACCGGCATTTCTGCCGGTCCTGGACTTAAGTTGTGCCTTAAGAGCATCACCGTGGCGTGAATGCCTCAATGAGCAATTGTTTGTCCGGCGTCGTCAACGCCCTCGACCGTGGCGACCAAGGGTGTCTCAATACTGCCATCCCACTCGATCGCCTCCGGCTGGCGGATCAGCGCATGCTTGATAACCTCACCCATCCGCGACACCGGAATGATTTCCATTCCGTTTTTCACGTTGTCGGGAATCTCTGCGAGATCCTTGGCGTTCTCTTCGGGAATGAGCACTTTCTTGATACCGCCGCGAAGCGCAGCAAGAAGCTTTTCCTTCAGACCACCGATCGGCAGAACGCGACCGCGCAGCGTGATTTCACCCGTCATGGCGACGTTCTTATCCACGGGAATGCCCGTCATGATCGACACGATCGCCGTTGCCATGGCGACACCGGCAGATGGTCCATCCTTCGGCGTCGCACCCTCCGGTACGTGCACGTGGATATCCGACTTGTCGAAGCGTGGAGGCTCGATGCCGAAGTCCACGGCGCGGGAGCGGACATAAGACGCCGCAGCCGAGATGGATTCCTTCATCACTTCCTTCAGATTGCCGGTCACCGTCATGCGGCCCTTGCCGGGCATCATCACGCCTTCAATCGTCAGAAGCTCACCGCCGACTTCGGTCCAGGCCAGACCAGTGACAACACCAACCTGATCTTCGCCCTCGGCTTCACCGTGACGATATCTCGGCACACCCAGGTAATCGTTGATGTTTTCAGCCGTCACGGCCACAGACGTCGACTTGCCCTTGATGATTTCGGTCACAGCCTTGCGGGCGAGTTTCATCAACTCACGCTCAAAGCTACGAACGCCTGCCTCACGGGTATATTGCTGGCTGATGGCCATCAAGGCATCGTCGCTGACGGAAAACTCTTCCGGGCGCAGCGCATGTTCCTTGATTGCCTTCGGCAGGAGGTGACGCTTGGCGATTTCGCGCTTTTCGTCTTCCGTGTAACCGGCAATGCGGATCACTTCCATGCGGTCCATCAATGGACCTGGAATGTTCAGCGTGTTGGCGGTTGTCACGAACATCACGTCCGACAGGTCATATTCCACTTCGAGATAGTGGTCCATGAATGTCGAGTTCTGTTCCGGATCCAACACCTCCAGCAAAGCGGAAGACGGATCGCCGCGGAAGTCCTGGCCCATCTTGTCGATTTCATCGAGCAGGAAGAGCGGGTTGGACTTCTTGGCCTTCTTCATCGACTGGACGATCTTACCCGGCATGGAGCCGATATAGGTCCGGCGGTGGCCGCGAATTTCAGCCTCGTCCCGAACACCACCCAGTGCCATACGCACATATTCACGACCCGTCGCCTTGGCGATAGACTTCGCAAGCGACGTCTTGCCAACGCCGGGAGGACCGACGAGGCACAGGATCGGGCCACGAATCTTTGTCGCGCGCGCCTGCACGGCAAGATACTCGACAATGCGCTCCTTGACCTTGTCCAGACCGAAGTGGTCGAGTTCAAGGGTTGCCTCGGCAGCGTTCAGGTCTGTCTTGATCTTCGACTTCTTAGCCCATGGCAGACCAAGCAGCCAATCCAGATAATTGCGCACGACGGTTGCTTCCGCAGACATCGGGCTCATCTGACGCAGCTTTTTCATTTCCGCGTCGGCCTTTTCCCTGGCCTCCTTGGAAAGCTTGGTCTTGGAGATACGATCTTCCAGTTCGGCCATTTCGTCACGGCCATCCTCGCCGTCGCCGAGTTCCTTCTGGATCGCCTTCATCTGCTCGTTCAGGTAATATTCGCGCTGTGTCTTTTCCATCTGGCGCTTGACGCGCGAACGGATCCGCTTTTCGACCTGAAGGACGGAGATCTCACCTTCCATGAAGCCGAGAGCCTGTTCCAGACGCTGTTTGACGCTGAGGGTTTCCAGCATCTGCTGCTTTTCGATCATCTTGATCGGCAGATGCCAGGCAACCGTGTCGGCGAGCTTGGAATTGTCATCGATCTGGCTCGCGGTGCCGACGACTTCGGGCGAAATCTTCTTGTCGAGCTTCACATAGCTTTCAAATTCCGACACGACGGAGCGCGACAGGGCTTCCAGCTCGACAGGATCTTCCTCTGTCTCGCGCAAAGCGATGGCCGTGGCTTCATAGAAGTCTTCACGGTCAGTATATTCTTCGATCTGGGCGCGACCCTTGCCTTCAACCAGAACCTTCACCGTGCCATCGGGCAGCTTCAGAAGCTGCAAAACATTGGCCAATGTGCCGACCTTGTGGATCGCGGATGGATCTGGATCGTCATCACTCGCATTGATCTGAGTAACCAGCATAATCTGCTTGTCAGACCCCATGACTTCCTCGAGCGCGCGAATGGATTTTTCGCGACCGACGAACAGTGGAACGATCATGTGCGGGAAGACGACAATGTCGCGCAGGGGAAGTACGGGATATGTACCACCAGATGCAGCAGACGGAATGTTTGTCATATCATTTCCTTTCAATGGTCCCCTTTTGGGGGACGCCTGCCGGACTTTCTTGGGGAGTTTCCGGCATATTCTGTGTTGTGACTAAAAGTGGGTTTCGTCACTGTCATTTTCAAGTCACAAGAGGAGATAGCCTTGGCCATTGGTGCAGGCTGAAATCTCACACACGCACGACGTCACAATACGCTTCACATTTTTCCGCATTCGCCCGCCACGCCGAATCGGAAAACACAGCAAACATTCAAAAAAACGTTATATCACGCTGCAAATCACATAAAAACTCTATCGGAAACGCCATTCCGCTCCAAACAATAATTCGAAGGAAATCAAAATACCGGGACGTTTCCAGTGAATAACAGACAAAAAGACCCGCCAGAGGCGGGTCAGACTGCTGACAAACCCGCCGATTTTTGTCGGTGGGTTTTTGCGTTTTTGGGCTTCTCGTTCAGGTGGTG